>DTSO01000084.1 GCA_012965315.1 Phycisphaerales bacterium
GGCCACTGGGAGTAAATACTCTAAAACTGCAGGGTCACCCTCTAAACGAGCTGGACCTGACTGACGAAATGGTGCTAGCGCATCAACCGTTACAATCCAAGGGCTAATTGTGGAAGCAAAGTTTTTTGCATTAAATGGTCCAAGCGGTTGGTATTCCCATTTTTGAATATCGCGAGCAGACCAATCATTTAAAATTACGAGACCGAACAAATGCTCTGTAGCATCGTCCATCGAAATACGTTTACCGATTTCATTTCCACTACCTATGAATGCACCGAATTCCATTTCATAATCAAGAAGTTTACAAGGGGCAAAAATTGGAGCGCTATCATCGGGCTTAAGTTGGCCGTGTGGTCGACGTACCTCAGATCCAGAAATAATAATACTGCTCGCTCTACCGTGATACCCAACTGGTAAATGTAAATAGTTTGGCATTAATGGATCTGAATCTGGTCGAAACATCTTGCCGACGTTTGTAGCATGATTGCGTGCTGCGTAAAAATCGGTGTAATCGCCAATTTTGGCAGGCACGATTAGTTGCAGTGAGGCTATGGGGCAAAGCACTTCTGGACAGGGCTCACCACTTAACATTGAAAAAAGTTCATGTCGAACATGCGTCCAAGTATCTTTACCAAGAGACATGAATGCATTCAGTGAATCGTCTTTTAAGGCACATGCAATATCATCTGCGAATTGCAACTTTCCATCTTCAATTGCTTTTCGAAGTACGACTGCTTGGTCGCAAATCGCAACGACTATACCGTTCTTTTCGCAAACACCCCACGGAAGATTCTGAATTGGAAAGTCATTTCTTTCTCCTTCATATGGAACCCATGTATTCGCAGCTAGTGAATGCGTATGATCTATATTTGTCATCTTGATTCCTTTAGTAAACCCATTTTACGTAGATCATTTCGAGGGTCATCCAACGAACATGACCCAATTGAATTAAATAACTCCGCCCGAACTTGCTCTAACTCAGTATCTGTGAACATTGATAAATCTGGCTTAGCAAGAGTCAAGATTTGTTCAACGTCCTCCACACTTGCCCCGTGTATATTCGCAGCGGCTGTTGCTTGCAAAACAGATAAGAAACCAAACTCTTTAACACCAACATTATCATTTTGATTTTGACAAGGGTGATGCAACCCGGCAGTTGCTTTAAAAGATTGCCCTGCAACTGCACAACTGTGAATAAACAATGCTAACGCATTACTTGTTGGATACATATCAGCCACTATTCCACCGGTCCTTACTTTTGCGCCGGCGATTGCACCAGAAAGACAAGCAATCAAACCACGAGGATCTTCATCTATTGGCAATTCAATGAATGGAAACAAGTCATCATGAAGTAACTCAAGAGCTGTATCAATTTCGCTTGCAGTTCCAGCTTTAAACTCTACGACATTTGCAACAGCACCACAGTCTGAAATATTAAAAGCAATTGTTTTCTGAACGGCATCTTCAAATCCATCATCACTTGCGGGCGGAAGTAGCATACTTAATTGCCACATCTCTTCGCCTGCAGGTGGTAGTAACCCTTTAGCGCATTGCGTGAATTCGTCTATTTGATTTGAAGGGATTATTAATCTAGCTAGCATCCAATTGTCATCCGACTGCAAAAATTCTGACCAGTTATGTACAACTGATTGCATATCTAATGACGCGGGCGGATAAAGACCTGCATAGTCAATGATACCCTCGAGCATTATTTCATCTTTAGTTGTTACGGCTGTTGGCACTTTAGGCATCACAAGTGCTCGCAAAAAATTCGTGGCATCGTTCTAATCGCCGGAGTGTTGACTTTTTACCAAGAAGAATAAGTGTATCGCCAATCGGCGGGCTAACAGGTCCACCCGCAACGGCAATTCGCACTGGCTGAGCTACTTTCCCGAGATTACCTTCTGCAAGAGTATCAGCGAGAGTGTGCAAGCACGAATCAATTGCCTCGGCATTCCAGCTTTCCACTTGTTTAAATGCTTCAATAATTGCGGGCATACGCGACAACCCACTTGCCTCGCCTTTGAGGAGCGCTTTCTTGACTGGTTTAGTTTCAGGCCATACTATTGCTTCGTCATCAACTGTAATAAAAGAAGATGTCACGATTGCATCTCGAAATGTCTTTGATCGTTCGTGGTTAGCGGATGCAAATAAAGAAAATTGTTCAAGTGCTGCGAATTCTGGAGCGTATTCTTCGCACCAATGTAACAAACGAGATTCAAATTCCTCAGCACTTAACTTTTGCAGTGCATCCAAATTAAAAGCAAGAAGTTTCGCCCTGTCAAATTTTGCAGGCGATTTTACAATTCTATCTAGAGAAAATTTTTCGATTAAAAAGTCCGAATCAAAATGTTCAATGTCATTGCCGGGCGACCAACCGAGCAAACATAAATAATTCAATAAAACTTCGGGCATGTAGCCCGCTTTCTTAAAATCATCTACGTTAACTTCTGGAAGTTCAATTCCAAGTTCAGCCGCCAAAGCAGTTGCTGCTTCGGTTTCAAGTTGGTTATCTTTTGAAGACTGCCAGACTGACCATGCTTCATCAGTGATGCATACAATTGGTGACGATTCAATATTGTTTTCTCGAACATATTTTCGCAATGCTTTATCTTTATCGCGTTTTGACATCTTTGAACCATCTGGATTAAAAATCAGTGAAATATGCGCATACGTTGGACGTTCAAAACCCAATGCTTCTTGAAGCAATATGTGCTTAAATGTGTTATTTAAATGTTCCTGCCCTCGAAGCACATGCGTAACATGCATCAACGCATCATCAACTATGACTGCAAAATGGTAGGTAGGAAAACCGTCACCTTTAAAAATTACAAAGTCGTCAACTTCAGTTCTTTCAACAGTAACATCACCGACTACGCAGTCAGTTACTGTTAGTGGACCGCCTTCTGGCACTTTGAAACGGACTACGTGCGGCTTTCCTTCTGCTAAAAATTGATTAACTGTTTCTTTTGACAATTCAAGCGATTTTCGGTTGTATCGATACGCTCGCTTCTCAGCACGAGCTTTTTTACGTTCAGCTTGTAATTCGTCGGGAGTTTCAAATGCGTAATATGCCAACTCTAATTCAAACAATGTATCGAGTTGTTCTTTGTAAAGATCCAATCGTTTTGATTGGTAGTACGGGCCTTCGTTTCCACCGCCTGTGTTTTCAATCGTTGGACCTTCATCCCACAATATTTTCAACCAACTCAAATCATTAAAGAACCCCGTTGTTGCCTGTTCACTTGACCGCTTTTGATCTGTATCTTCAATACGTAGCAAAAATTTACCGCCATTTGCTTTTGCAAATGCCCAACAGTAGATAGCCGTCCGTGCACCACCTACATGCAAGTGCCCCGTCGGGCTTGGGGCGAATCTAGTCTTTACATTTGTACTCATTGTTCATCCGCCAAAGTTGTGCCACGGTTTTTGAATGCGTAAATTGGACCCGTCATTGCATAAGCTACAAATGCTAACGCAACAGTTGCTTGGAACCACCACATACAAAGGAATAAAATAATTACAAGTGATGTAATAAAACGAAATGATTGAGGCCTGCCTAAATATCTATTAACAAAATGGCCATAAGGAATATTAGAAACCATTGCAATCGATCCTAAGAACATGACTGCTGGAATACCGAATGCATATGCTTTACCAATCCACAAAGCGTCGCCACCACCTGATAAAACATGTTGATGTAACAACACAAGAGATGCAATCAGTCCTGCGGCCCCTGGTGAGGGCATTCCGTGGAACGCGAGATGTTCATTCGGTCCTTTTTCAGGTTGAATTTCAACTGTGAATCGAGCTAACCGTAACGCCGTACAACAAACATACACTGCAGCAATTCCCCAAACGACTTTACCCCATGGCAAATCAGCGTCTGGTCCAAGCAACGTAAGCGTTCCATCATCTCCAAGATAACTTGAGACAAGGGTAAGCACCATAACTGCAGGCGCAACGCCACAAGTAACTAAATCGGAGAGTGAATCCAAGGCAGCACCTAACTCTGTCACGCTGTTAGTAAGCCGTGCGACAGCACCATCAATGCTATCAAGGAACATGCCCAAAAAAATCAATGCTCCCGCCATTGTCAACCCGCTCCAACCCCACGGGCCATGCCATTCGGGTCCTTTGTATGCGTAATGAATTGCAGCAAAACCCGAAACTAAATTCCCGAGGGTAAACAGCAAAGGCCAGACAGTCTGAGGTGGAATAACCCGTCTTCGGCGTGCTCTGTTTGTTCCGTCGTTTTGATTGTCCATTTGATCCATAAGAACTACACATTCTACCATTTTCAAAAAATGGATATGGGGAAGAGGGAATTTTATTCTCTTGAGAGAATATTCGCCTCTACGACGAGCAAAACCACATTGCCACCGTCAACGTCCCCTCCAAGCAATGCTTCTCCTAAACGTACTGGTGGAGGCCCCTCTATTTGCGGACCGTTAGAAGAGCCAACAACTGACAATTCTGATGCTACAACAAGCGCTTCTCCATCGGACAATAGTACTTCTATTTCAATATTTGAAAACAACGTGCTCTGCTTTGCAACAGACCCTTGCCCAAGAACTATTCCTCCAACTTTTGGAACATGCCATGTCGGCAAAAGTTGCAGGTAAACAAACAAGTCGTTTTCTCGTTGCACCAACCAACTTCTAGCCAATAGAGAAATAAAACCAGAATCGACAAAATGCGATCTACCTGATTCTGAAATTAACAAACCACTATTTGGAATTTGTCTTTGTACTACATCACGCCATTTTAAAATTTGGCCGTGCCATACAAATGAGTGACTTCTAACGGTTCCAACGGATGCAACAATTGCGGGGATATCAATCGTATCAATTCGCCGAACTTGCAGACCTTCCGTTTCTAACCCTTCAACTAAACTGCCGTCACTAAGCGCTGAACCGAATTCCAAAAGATTTTCTTTTAGCCCATTACCCTTTGATGAAATTATATATTTAGTGATGAGTAAACCATCTGAAGTTGGCTCAATCTTTGAATCTACTTTTAGAACATCGGGTTCTACACGAGGCGTACTGCAATTTGAACTTGCTAACAACAATAAAATCGCTAAGCAAAATCGCATGTATTCACCATGTCGATAAGTTGACGCAATCTCCCAAAACTCCTTCGTTTATGCGGCACAATTAATCGAGGCAGTTCAACGTGGTCATTCTCAGAAGGATGCGTTTCGCCATGTTGAATTTGTTGTCCATCTCGTAAAATGTCAGGAAAAGCAGTATTTAATCCTTCGATAGACGCATCGGTAATTTTTTGATTAAGACGAATAACATAGTCGCCATGGACGTAACGGCTGGAATGATAGACACGATAAAATTGCATGATGTGCTCAACAGCGTCTTCAGGTGAACTTGCAACATGATAAAGGGCATTATCTTCTTCACTAATCATTTTGTGCCCAAGTAAATCATTGTGTACATGTTCTTCCCAATTTGCCCAGTAATCATTTCCTTCACCAGAAATCATCACAATAGGAATAATGTTTGATTTGCCTGTCTGTACCAAAGTCAATGCTTCAAATAACTCATCTTGGGTACCGAAACCACCTGGACATGCCACAACCGAATCAGAATGTGTCATGAACATTAATTTTCTTGTAAAGAAGTAACGGAAATTTATCAATTTCGAATCGCCATCAATAATAGTATTTGCACTCGTTTCAAATGGCAAACGAATAGCAAGCCCGAAACTAGATTCACGCTTCGGGCCTTCGTGCCCTGCTTTCATGATTCCATCTCCAGCTCCAGTAATTGACATCCAATTTTGATTTGCCATCAACCTACCAAACTCTGATGCAGCATAATAATCTGGGTTATCCTCAGGAGTTCTCGCAGAGCCATAGATTGAAACCTTGCGAATACCTTTGTATTTATTGAATACTTGGTACGCGTAGCGCATTTCTTTTAACGCATGCGTTACTAGTTTCACTTGCCCATCATCATGACCTTCCTTCGCCATTTTCAGGCAAGTATCAATCATCTGGTGGACCATGTCTTTACGGGGGTCGTCTTGAGTAAGATTGCTAAATTGGTTAATTAACTCAAGAATTGTATTGTGAAGTTCCTCTTTAGAAGTCATATGTTTATTGTATCGATGATTCTATTGAAGATGCTACTTTTCTTGAGGTGAAAGAAAAGGTAATGGAACTATGGAAACTGTTGGATTGAACAACTCGCCCGTCACATCAATAGAATAAAAAGTTTCATTTATTGCACCGATGATATCTCTAATTATTGGCAAGCCGACTCGAGGGTGAAGTCGAGCATTCAATTCAAACGTGCTGAAGTCAATTGTTCCATCACCTTTCAAGACTAACTCTGAATTTGAAGACTCGCTACTTGTAAGTGTAATTCCATCAAGAACTACTTTGTCACCAACGATATACAAATCTATTTTTGCGCCTGTTATTGTGTTCGCTGTTGGTAATGTTAATTGAAGAAGATGCATAGCTGTATTAGAGAGCGGGTCTACTTTTAATTTACCATTTCGAACTCGCAACTCACCAACACCGCGTTTACTTAGTGCATCACCCCGAACACCAGCGATAGCTAGCCATCCCGTCAATTCGCCCTCGAGTGAAGCCAGAGCATCCTCCTTTTCTATTGCTGCAATCTTGGCATCTGAAACTGCAATTTCGATTTCGAATTCTTTAGATTCACTCATTCCAATCCAACCCTGCACTGAAACCCCGCCTGTTGTCGATTCACCACCCATATCTTCAAAAAGCAATCGTTTAGAACTAGTATCTAAAAGAAGCCTACCGGTAACAAAATTTACACGTCGACCTAGCACAACCATTTCGTCAACTTCTAATGAAAAAGCCAATTCAGAAAGTCGCTTATTATCATAAGTTCCATCTACTTTTACTTTTCCAATAATGTTTTTCAAAGGCACGCCAACTTCAACAGAAACTTCATCTAGTAAAATATTTCCTGCAAAACCGACTGACAGTTCCTTCCAACTTTCTCCTGTCAAAGTTACGGCGCCTTTAGGCATCGTACTGTGCCCTTCCTTAATTTCAATTGCTTCGAGTGTATCTCCAACTGCTGATGGAAGAACTGCAAAAAGACTACTGTCATCTGAAGGTCCTTCCCAAGTAAGTTCAAATACTCCATTGATACCCGCAGTAGTATCAACAATGCCGTCTAATGAAAATACACCATCGCCAAGTTTGCCGTCTATGTTCTCAAAACTAATCCCATCATTATCAAAATGAATTACATTTTTCTTTTCAGAACCAAACACCGCGACTGCACGTCGATTATTAAATGTAGCCGATAAATCGGTAGGGATAATCACAATGTCGTATGAAATTGAGTCAGAATCTCCTGTTGCAACGAGCGCCGCCTCTGCTGTTCCTGATGGATCCAAAGTGTCGTAATATTCAATCCCAGCGTCTCCCCCAACTATTCCAGTAATTGCTCTAGTGAGAGGGGAATCAATTGATGCACCCTTCCATTCCGCACCGATGTCAACGCTGAATGCTTCTTTTGAACCATGCACAGACCCAATAATTTCAAGAACACCTGAAGATTTATTTTCTTCCTTGAGTTCAAATTTTAAGTCATTTAAAAATACGTTTGTATTTTCAACTATTACAGACCCCTCCGTGAGTTCTAAAGACATTTCCTCTTCTTTACCTGAAATGAAAAGAATTTTAGGAACAATTTCCATGTTCAATGTATGCTTGTCTTCTAAGCTCGACATCCGAATTGTGGCATCCATAAAACCTGTTGGATTTAACCTATGCCACGCATTTGATAAACCCACCGATACATTTGCAGGCAGAACATCTACAAATTGAGGGCTTAATGGTAACTCCGTACCGCGAAGAATCAAATCAAAAGTTTCTCCATCTATCGCCATCGAAACTTCAACTGAACCCAAGCCACATTCACACGTAGCTCCGTCCATTGTGACAACGCCATTCTCAATATGAATTTTCGCTTCTACACCTTCGAATTGAAATCCATCGGGCCAGAACTGACCAGTTGCATTTATTGCATCTGAGAAATTTGAATTAATGGTTGCAATGCCTTCACTAATATTAACGAGAAAATTTGTATAAATTCCTCCATCTTCATTTCCAGTGATATCTCCAACCGCAGTCAATCTAGACTCCAAACCCAGCCCGCTGAGTACACCAAGTGCGAGATCATGCGATTCTCCAGATGAACTAGATACTGCTTTTATAAGTGAAGGCGTTATCCATTCATTTGTAAGTTTTAATTGCAAGTCAGGCGATGCCAGTCCGTCCTCTAAAAATGCAATTGAACCACCTAACTCTCCATCACCACCACCCGTACCGCGAAAGTGAACCACTTCATCTTCCGAAATATAAATGCCGTTTGAATCTACATGCACCATCCCTTTTTGAAGAGTCACAGGAAATGGAAAATCAGAAAACAGAATTCCAACATCCTCAAATGAAACTTCTCCAGCAACTGTTACATTTTCTCCTTTACTACTATCGTGTGAAATGTCCAAATCTAAGTCAATGACACCACCAAAGGAAAACGCATTTTCAAAGGGCTCAGGAAGGGAATCAGCCATTTGCTCATAAGCCTTCTTGTCGAATAACCGCCCCATTACATTTGCTAAACCAGACGGTAGCGCTTCTCTAAGAGTCTCATCTAATGGTGCAGCAGGTGCGTGTAAGTTTAAATCGACAACCAATCTCTCTGGGGCTGCAATTACAGTTCCACTAATGTGCACTTTAGAATTATTGCTACCAGTAGCATTCAAGAAAACGATTTCGATAGTATTGCCATGAAATGTAATCGAAGTTGAAATGTCATGCAGTGGATATGGAAATCCTTCATACATCCCATTTGCACCGCTAATGATTAATTCTCCCTCCACTGTTGGATCTTCGCCTGCAACTTCCCTTTTTACTTTTACTTTTGAAGCAATTTCCCATTGCTCTAATTGAAACAACTTCAATACTTCTGCTGCCACAACTGGCAAATCTGCTTCACCTTCTTCGGTCGCATGGAATTCATCTATAAAGAAGGATGCTTCAAAAGGAGATTGATCCAACATTGATTTCATCCAAACGCTACCATCTTGATTTCCCATATTTGGCAAATCATAAATTTTCAAATCTGCTCTAAAAGATACCGGCGCATTATGTTCTTGATGTGGCGGTTTTAATTCGCCTTCAATATCAGTGAGTGAAACCGATTCGCCATCGAAAACAATCGTTCCTTTGCTTACTTCAAGAGACGCATTTCCACGTATTCGTGAAATAACTCCCTTGTCATAATGCGCCCATCGAAACCCGTGCTTCTCTGGCAAAAAGAAATGTATATTTTCCACACTTGCTTCAATTGCGAAACCTGTCTCTTTATTCCAACGCATTAATAAAGATTTCATTCCTCCGTTGAGCTCTGTCTCTTCACACCAAATTCTAACTGTGCGTGGTAAAAATGATACTACTGATTGGTTCAGTTCGACATCATCAATCGATAATTGAAAAGTAGAATTCGATACTTCCAAATCAATGAGTGTAGGGCTATCAACATCTTGTAGCGTAATGGCGAGAGCGTCTGTTTCGGTTTTTCCTAACTCAATTGCAAACTCTTTTTTAGAATCCATCATCCAATCTTCACCATTCATTGAACCAGATTCAAGAACAAGGCTATTAATATATATTTCTGGAAATTCAGAGTTATCCGCAGAATTGCTATTTGTTTCTACGCCACTACTATTAGTTTCAGGTAGTGCAATAAT
>DTSO01000085.1 GCA_012965315.1 Phycisphaerales bacterium
AATTTGTACCTGCTTTTTGTGGTCGATTGTGGCTTGGGTTAATGAGTGTAATGTAGTGGTGTATCTCGTTCACAATACTGCCGGTTCTCGTTGGCAATCGTCTGCCATTAGAATCAATAAATACTTCACCTTTTAAATCTTTTACTTTGGCGTAAGGGGTAAGGAATGTCGCATCAATACTTGCTTCTTTGTCGCTTATCCACTTGACTTGATGAACGTTTGTGAACCAACCACTTTGTTCTATTGCATTTGCAGTTTCGATTAATCCGTCTCTGCCAACGGTAGTTTGCGATAGATGTGCGCGAGCAATATTTTTTAATTCAACGAGAAGTGAATTATCAATCCAAATTGGCGGTGCATTAAAAGTAACCGTAATTTCTGCAGCGGAAATCCTGGTAGCGCGCAGTTTTGGGATACTCATAGCTGTAATAGTGACAAGCCCTGCAACAGCTAGAACCCAGGAAATTAATACAGGTGATTTAAAAATATCTGCGATTGATGTAAAAACTGTTGCGATAATCGTGCTGACTGTAGTTTTAATTCGACTTTTCTTCTTTCGTGCCATAGCGTACTTCCAACATCGGCATTGAGCACGTTTTGTCTTGAAGTTAAGGGTTTAGCAGAGACGCTCTTAGTAATGCATTTGCGACAAGTGCTGAACAAAGCATTGGCATTGAAAACCCCGCATGTTTAGCAGCCATTGGGATGAGTGAATGGTCGGTGAAACCCGGCATGGTATTTATCTCAAGCAGCCAAGGGCCCTGGTCATTTAGAATAAAATCGACACGAGCAATATCGTTGATATTCATTTTGGAATACAACTCAAGGGCATTTTTTACACAGGGGTTTTCGGGTAGTACAGGATCTACGATATATTGGGTGTCATCTCGTTCATATTTTGCGGCAAAATCATAAGTATGACAATCTTTTGGTGGAATAATTTCAATAACAGGGAGCGGATTACCGTTAATAATTCCAACAGTAATTTCTCTGCCACATATATAAGATTCGGCAAGTAGTGATGTCCGAGATTTGTGTAATTCTAGTCGTGCTTGTTCGAGTTCTTTATCATCGTGACAAATTGCCATGTCAATACTTGAACCATCATCAATCGGTTTTAGAATTAATGGCAGGCTAACGCTGCACGGTATATGTTCAGTAAGCAAGCCCCAGTTAGGAGTTTGAATACCGATTTGCTTTGCTATCTCTTTAGTTTTAATTTTATTCATCGCGGTTTCAGATTCCTTAGAACCTGAACCGACAAAGGGAATGCCCGTATTTTCGAGTAATTTTTGGAGTGGTCCACCTTCGCCATAGGGACCGTGTAAAACTGGGAAAAAAACATCCGCTTGCATTTCAATTAAGTCTTTTTCACTGGTGTGTTGTATAGATATAGTCTGGACATTAAATTCGCCGGACTGGCTTAGTGCTTGTGCAACAGCTGTCCCAGAACGAATGGATACATCATGTTCGGCGTCAGGTCCACCCATTAACACAACTACGTTTGGAATACTCATCGCTGTACCTCAGGGTCGCGCGACCAAATAACAACTTCATTCTGTAGAAGGATATTTGTTTGTTCAAGCACTTTCTGTTTCACCGAGTTCATTAGTGTAATCACATCTTTTCCAGTCGCAGATGCAGTTGTTGTAATGAAATTTGCATGCAACGGACTTACAGATGCTCCGCCAATGGCGAGTCCTTTCAGGCCTGCATCTTCAATAATTTTACCAGCTGAAATACGTTCACCGTTCTCGGAGATTGGGTTCTTGAAAGCACAGCCCGCCGATGAATCTGCAAGCGGTTGTTTCGATTTTTTCCAAGCAAAAATTTCTTTGACTCTTTTTCGAAGTGCTACTGGGTCGCATTCTTGCAATTCAAATGTTGCAGATAAAATAATTGGGTCTACAATTTTATTTGTTCGATAATCAAAACCAAGTTCTTCTTTTTTATAGGTGATAAGTTCGCCGACATTTGTCAAGCATGTAACTGTCGAAAGTGAATCGCTAATCGCTCCATACACTCCACCTGCATTCATTCGAATTGCACCGCCAATAGAAGCAGGTATGCCAGCGACTGCGCTTAGCCCATCAAGCCCACAACGAGAAGTTTCAATTACAGTTTTCGCTAAATCTGCCCCAGCCATTGCGTGCATTGCGTCGATAGACCCTTCTCTGTTGAAGCGAATTTTTGTAAAACATTCGTGGTCTAATTTAATGACTATTCCATCTACTCCGATGTCATCCACTAACAAGTTTGCGCCTTTCCCCAATATTCTGCATGGTATTTCATCATCGTGGCATCTACGTAACAAAATAGAAAGTGCATCTGCAGACTGTGGGCGAACTAAGGTATCTGCTCGACCTCCGATTGCGAAGTATGTCAAGGAGCCAATTTGTGCATCAAGTTTAACATCAACCTCTAGGTCTTCAAGTAAGGTTGATTTAAATGCAGATGCCATGTGATTACGAGGGAACTTGTGTGGAATTTGCAAGTGAATGAGCGATGTTTGTTACAGGCCCAGCACCCATTACGACAATTAAATCGCCATCACGAGCAGTTTGTTGAACGTGTTTAACGATGTCTCCAAAATCATTTATATGTTTTGCAGATGCACCTTTAACGTTAAGTTTATCCACGAGGTCTTGAGCAGAAACGCGCTGTTGTTCAGCGATTGAATCTCTAACAAAATAAATATGTGGAACTATAACTTCATCTGCACTTGAAAAACTTTGTGCAAATTGGTCGAGCAAAAATCTAGTTCTGCTGTGCTGATGCGGTTGGAAAACACAAATTAATCTCTTTGGTAATTCGGCAGCGCGTAACGCACGTAATGTCATTTCAATTTCGGTTGGGTGGTGACCGTAATCATCGTAAACTAACGCTTCGCCACCATCTTTGCACGTAAACGTACCAAGTTTTTGTAATCTTCTATCAACACCTTTGAACTGTTCAAGTGGTTCGATAAGAGCTTCCCAATCAACACCCAGGTTTGCAGTAAGAATCGCAGCAGCGGCAGCATTCAAAGCGTTATGCGAACCTGGCATCGGATTTGTCCATTGGATTGTCCACATTCCATCGCGTAAAATGCCTACTCGGCGGACACTCGGGTCAAACATAACTTGGTAATCAGCTTCAGGGTGAAAACCAAATGTTTCAACTTTGCAAGGCAACCCTGGTGTAATAATGTTTCGGTGTGCACCGTCGTGTGCGATAAGCAAAAACCCGCCATCTTTTTCGGATGGTATTCTCATTGCGAAACCTCTGAACGCTTCGATGATGTCATCGAGCGAAGAATAATAATCAAGGTGGTCTTCTTCGATGTTATTGATTAGCGCGAACGTTGGGTCATGCTCATGGAACGAACGATTGAATTCGCATGACTCGCTTACGAGAATTCCTTTCCCGCCTTGCAATTTTCCAGATGGAATTGTTGTAGATCCGACTCGGCTTGACCCACCAATTTGTTCGCAATGCGCTCCGACAATAAAACTTGGGTCAAATTTCGATTGCAAAAGTATTGAGCTCATAATTGAGACCGTTGTCGATTTACCATGCGTGCCAGCAACGCAAACTCCAGTGTGATGGGATTGAACTAAGCCGAGCATTTGCGCATATGAAACAATCGGAATGGAGAGTTCTTCTGCAAGTAGTATTTCAGGATGATCAGTCGGAATTGCAGCAGAGTGCACGATGAGGTCTGTTTCAGGAACTAATTCTGTGCCATCTTGGATAAATGAAACTGGAATCCCACTTTCAATTAATGAAGTTGCCACTTGGGACTCTGTCGAGTCTGTCCCACGAACAATCGCTCCAAGTTGCTTGATTAGACGTGCGAGCCCACTCATTCCACACCCACCGATGCCAATGAAATGAATTTGCTTGTCTATTAATGCGTTTGTGGAAAATCCAGAAGGGAATTGTGGGGTCATATAGTAGATTCTATCGCCCTCTAGCCCCCTTGGTCTTGAACTCAAAGAAGTTTCACAAGGTGCGGTACAATAGACTTCACTATGGCGGAACTACATGCTCAAATTCTAATTGTTGACGATGAACCAGACCACGCAGAAGTGATGGCAGAATCTCTACGGCGGTTGGGTCACATTTGCTCTATCGTTGATGGCTTTACTTCAGCTAAAGCCGAGTTAACCATGGGGACGTTCGATGTCATCATCACAGATATGGTGATGGAAAATGAACAGTCTGGGCTTGAAGTTCTCGAATTGGCTCAGCGGCAACAGGACAATGCCGCCACTATTGTTGTCACTGCTCATGGCGATATCCCAACAGCAAAAGCTGCATTGCAGGGCGGGGCTTATGATTTCATTGAAAAGCCCCTCGACCTTGACGTTTTTAGAAATCTTGTGAATCGCGCTGCTGAAACCGTGATGCTTCGCCAGCAAAATGAAAGTTTGAAGGGTCAAGTTGATTCGGCGTATGGTTTCGAAGGAATCATCGGTGAATCACCAGCGATTCGACGCGTCATTGAACTAATTCGTCAATTTGGGCCAAGCACATTGCCAATTCTCATTACTGGCGAGTCGGGAACGGGGAAAGAATTAGTAGCAAATGCAATTCACAATCAATCGAAGCGAGCATCGAAGAAATATGTTGCTTTCAATTGCGCCGGTCAAAGTGAATCCTTAATTGAAGACCAATTGTTTGGGCATGTCCGCGGTGCATTCACGGGTGCAGACCGAGACCGAGAAGGTGTTTTTGAATATGCAAACGGTGGTACCCTTTTCCTAGATGAAATTGGCGACATGCCACTTTCAATGCAGGCAAAATTATTGCGTGTTCTTGAAACGGGCGATGTTGTTCGGCTTGGTCAAAATAGCGATCGTTCAACAGACGTTCGTTTTGTTTCGGCAACCAACCAAGATCTGCGGGCTCGGTGTGAAAACGGTGAATTCCGTGAAGATTTATATTTCAGAATTAATGGCGCAGAGATAAATGTTCCACCATTGCGACAGCGCAGAGAAGATATACCGTTATTAGTAAACCATGCCCTTGGTAAATTCTCAGTCGATATGGATAGGGTACGACCTACAATCACAGAGCCAGCGATGTTGCGGTTGGTTGCTTACGATTGGCCTGGAAATGTTCGAGAACTAATGAACGTTGTTCAACGAATGGCTGTGATGACAAGCGGCGATGTACTTGATATAGCTCAAGTGCCAGATGAAATTCGAAGTTCAGATTCTGACGATTCCTATTCGGTGGGGAGCCTTGCTGGGATTGGTCTTGACAAACTTGAAAAAGAAGCGATTAGACAAACGCTTGCGATGACAGGCGGGAACCGCGAGCAAACATCCAATTTGTTAGGAATTGGAGAACGAACCCTTTATCGAAAACTCAAAGAATACGGTATCAAATAGTTAAAAAATTGAGCCAGTAGTTGGGCTAATTTGAACCAATGCAGTTGTTGTTCCGCTTTGAATTGTGATTTCGTAGTCTTGGGAAAAATCACTTAACGCACCGTTTTGATCGAACACTAGCATTTGATTTTCAGAGGATGTAGTGATTACGACATTCTTAGCTGAAGCAGCGGGGCCCTTGCCAAAACGTAATTCAAGAGGTTCATTAGTAATACTGTCAAGTAACGGTACCCCAACTTCAGAAGTGTTTGCAATGTGCCAACCATCTGTATCGAAAACAAGTGCGATTTCATCTTCTGGATGAGAAATGGCAATGATTTGTGCATATTCAATATCACTGACAAGTAATTGCCTTGTGACGTTAACTTGCAACGAATCATCACTTCCAAGTAACGGTACAGCGAGAGCTGCAAGCGTTGCCAGAATGGCTAACGAGAGGACTAACTCGATGAGCGTGAAGCCAGAATGTCTACGGTTTTGTTTCATTGGTCCATTACCGATGCATAGGTACTATCGCGTGCGCGCCTTGCATTTCTAGCGAGAGATTCCCAACGGTGTGCATCCATACCATACACGAGAAGTGCATAGACAACTTCGTTTGGTCGATCAGTTGGAGTCGACCACCAATCTTGCCAAGCTAGGAATTGGTTATTTTCTGAAATCGTTTCTGATTGATACAGCGCATCAATCAAAATTGGGTCAAGCCGAGTGAGTTGTTGAATACCAGCGAGCAGGGCTCCATCGTCATCGTAAAGAGAGCTGGTTACATCACCAAAACCGCCATGGTCAAGAGTTTGGTCGTAGAGCAATCTCGAAGCACCGCTTAGGGTGACTTCGCCAGCAGCAATTCTACCGCAAAGTGTTGCGATTCCGCTCATTTCAACTTCACATTCCGGCGCATAAATTTCACCCTTAATAGTGCTTGCTCCAGTAATTTCCCAGTCAGAATCATCATGACCAAAAAATTGAATCCTACTTGGGTCACTCCATGAATTTATCGAGTGGTTTTCATTTCCTAGGTAACTGGAGTTAATATCTACATCGCCTTTAATATGCAATGTAAGTGTTGCATCGCGTTCGAGGATGATTGAAGTGTTGTCAAGAATGAAATCATCGTCAATAGTAAGCGTCACATCGCCTTGGATTGTTAGTTGATTGCTTTCATCCAAATAGAAATCATCGATTTCATATACTCCGTCGCTCAGAAAGAGCATGTCCTCGTTACGGGAATATTTGTAATTGCCATTTGAAAAAGATTGAGCCCAATTATGTAAGGATGTTTCTTGATTTCGATTATCGAGACGATTGTTATGTTCATCTTTGTCGTCGTCTTTGTCGTCGTCTTTGTCGTTGTCTTTGTCGTCGTCTTTATCGTCATCTTTGTCGTCGTCTTTATCGTCATCTTTATCGTCATCTTTGTCGTCGTCTTTGTCGTTGTCTTTGTCGTCGTCTTTATCGTCATCTTTGTCGTCGTCTTTATCGTCATCGATGAACGTACGTTCGTCGCTATGTGTTGGAGGTAAAGGCGGAGTTAGAAACGGAGCTACATTTGAAAGTTCAAACGAACTTGAAATAGTTGATGACACCATCGACGATGCGTTTGAAAGAGCATGTAAAAATAAATTTGAATGTTGACCTAAAGAGTCAATTTGAACGGCCATTGGATTAGTGGCGAGCGTTCCAATTTGCAAGGGATTTTGCTGGGCGGCAAGTGGGGATGCGCTCCATTGTTGTACGGAAGCGACATCTTGTATGTTTATTTCTGATTGTGCAAAGATTGCGTATTCACTGTAATCAACGTCGTATTCTTCTTCATACGGAATGATGGTAGCAGTTGCTGCTGTTATTTGAGCTATTCCGCCAACGGACGATAGGATCGTAATAGAAACTTTATTAGTGGTCTCTGTTGGAGGTAAATCTGTTTCAGAATCGTACACGGTTAATGTAATTTCTCCACCGCCAAAAGCAAAGGAATCAAGAATTACACCATCAGTGTGTTGTGTTCGCCAATCTGAATTTGTTTCTAGAATTGCAATTGCAAGGTCAAGACCAGATTCAGCCACTGCTCTTGCTCTAGCAGATGCCTCAACGTTTGAACTTATTGCAATCGAATTGTCACGAGAACCGAAATATGCAACAGCCATTGTGCCAGTTACTAATATGGCAACCATAACTAACATAAGTGCAATTCCACGTCGATTATGTTTCGAAGTTTTGAAGTTGTTTAGATTCATTGTTGCTCCGATGGTGGTTGGTGAATGCGTAGCGTTTCATCGATTATTGAATCGCTTGTTACCCCGTAATCAGATTTGAAGGAAAAACGAATACAAATTCGTGTTGCGTCAAATGGAATTGAGTCGTTTATCCAAAAACTACATGAGTCCATGGCATCTACGAGATTTACAGAGTTGATGACATCATCTATACGTAGTGCCGAAAGTAAACTTTCGTAATCGGTCGATGCATTGCATTCAATATCACTTGTATCAATCATAGGTTGCGTCCAAGTGTCAGGAAAATCCACAAACTCAACTGTGAGCATATTTAATTCTGCATTGAATTTAATCCAACGAATTTCAGATATATGAACAGTGTTACTTTCTCGTGAATCTTCAAGCCAAAGAGTGAAGTGTGAAGTTCCCTTGTCAAGGATGCACATAGACGGGGCGATATAAGCCCCAAGTCGAGCTTGTGTTGTTGCCAATCGAATTGCAGATTGACGACCATCATTTTTGGATGCCAAACTGTTTGTCGATGCTGCCATCATCGAAGCAATTGCTGCACCGATGATGGATGTAATTCCAATAGCGAGAAGCATTTCAAGTAAAGATAATCCACGTCGATTCATGATTTTGGCTCCGGCACAAAGCGTTCAATTGTTGAAAGTATGCGACCATCTTTTGTGAAAGAAGAAACGGTCACAGTTCTGCCCACGATAAATACTTCGAGTGGTGTTACTTGTACTTCGGCTTCGATGACGCTTACTTTTCTTCCGATTCGTTCCCACTCGCCGTGGATTGGAGCACCAGTTGGATCTGTGATTGTGCCAACCTCTTCAACATAACCGTGCCATTCATCGATTAATTCCCATGATTCTTGAGTAACCCGAGATAGAAGTGATTCTGCAGCAACCGATCCGACTATTTTATTTCTCGCTTCCATGCTCTGTTGTTGCCCAGCAACAATTGCACTTGTGATTGATGCAACTACAAATGTCAAAATGCCAACTGCAATCATGACTTCAAGTAAGGCAATACCGCGACGAACACGGTTTCCTTGCAATTGATTTCTCGTTGATTGTGAATTGCGGGTACTCATAGAGATTCAATCGAAATCCTAAGGTCGTATCTCTCTCTATCTCCCTATTTCGCACACTATTGAAGTGATGCAAAAGTGATACATTGCCCAACATACCAAGATGGAAGGTCCGATAAAATATAATAATCAACACGCCATACCACACCGCAAACCTTCAATATTGGATAAAAGGGGAGGTTGCTCCTCAAATCAGTTGCAATGTCGGGGCGTGAGACCATAATGCCCAATCATGCCGTGGCGCTTCTATAGATACATGCTCACAGACGTGCTTCGTCAGTTCATCACGACTGGGTTGATTCTCGTTATTGTGATTGCTTTTGGCGCAGCTATCAAGCCGTTGTCCAGCGGTAATCTTATCTCTGGTTGGGATACTTTTAGGTACTTGATCCTTGCGATGATTCCTATGTTGCAATTTGCAATTCCATTTGCGGGAGCATTTGCTGTAACTATTAGTCTGCACAGAATGGCGCAGGACAATGAATTTATTGCGATGTCGGTGAGTGGTCAATCGTATATTCGATTATTAGCACCAATGGCAGCATTCGGTTTGGCGCTAACAATTTCAGTTGTCATTTTAACGCAATCTATTATTCCAACTTTTATTGGGAAAATGGCTGATGCAATGACTACCGACCTTCCACGGCTTATGACTAATTCAATTAAACAACACACGCCATTTGTGCAAGGCGATTTAATTATCTGGGCGGAAGACATTTATCTTGATACAAATAACAATGATGAACGAATGGCATTAGAACATGTTGCTGTTGCAAAAATGAGCAAAGATGGACGAGCAAAAATGTACTTGACAGCGTCTGCCGCAATCATTGATGTGCAGCGCGTGGATAATCGAACTTCAATGTATGTTGGAACACGTGATGCAACACAATGGACTCGTGGAGAGGGAAATGCTGGCATTCTTCGTGGTGCTCGTGAAGGCAGATTGACACAGGCGATTGAATTGCAATCAATTTCAAAGAAGAGACTAT
>DTSO01000086.1:0-24697 GCA_012965315.1 Phycisphaerales bacterium
ACAATGGTCATACATTTCATATCTGATTTGTTCTATTTCACTTTGATTGTCGCTTAGTTTTAAAAACTCTTCAATAACACGAAGCGCTTCTGCGCAGCGGTTGCCTGCGGCAGTTGCGATGTCGTGCATCGAGTTTCGACATCCCTCTTGTGGTGTCGAAATTGTAGTTCCAACATCGTTTGCTACGTCGCGAAATTCGGTAGACGTTTTCACGGAGCGAAGGGCGTGCCTGCAGCTTTTTATTTTTGTGCTGAGCTCTTGGTTATTCAACTTAAAGCGGGAAATGTCTTCGAGAACACGCATCCCCTCGGCTGCTCGGTTTATGTTTGCATCTAATATTCGTTGAACTGCTGACATGGTGTTCATGGTAGGGTGTATCACATGTTTATGTCTATACAAATACGTAGTATGCGCCCAAAGACATATGTTCTTGGGGTTTGGCAAGATTCAAAACGGGTTTCAAACGCTCTTTCACCATGGAACGGTGTGTGTTTGGAAGCAATAGCAAGCCCAAACTTCTCAGGCAAAAGAGGAGAAACCACCATAATTGGTTCTGTTCTTTTTGTTGGGCTTGGCAAAAAGGGGGCGCTCAAACGTGACGATCTTCGTAGTCTTGGGGGTTCCGTTGTTCGCGCTCTTGGAAAAGCTGAACTGCGATCCGTTAGTATTAATTTACACCTAACAATTCCACAAGGCATAGCGAACGAAAAAGAACTCGGTCAACTTGTTGCGGAAGGAATGACTATTGCCTCTTGGCGCGTTGACCAGTTTGATGGTTCGGCAACCAAACGAGAGTCTAAACTTGGTGCTTTACAGGTGACAAGTAAATCTAAAAAAGTACTCGGTGGTTTAACACGCGGAGTTATTCTTGGAAACGCGGTAAATGATGCTCGAAGAATTGCTGCGACACCTCCAAACATCTGCAACCCGCCTTGGATGGCAAAAGAAGCTAAAAAAATAGCTACTAAATGTGGACTAAAGTGTAGTGTTATTTCCTACGCCCAAGCGGTAAAACTTGGTCTGAACGGCATTGTTAATGTCGGCAAAGGTTCGCAAGAAAAACCGTGTTTAATTATTTTAGAACACAATCCCCGCAAAAAAAAGAACCGTGACGAACATTTGTGCCTTGTTGGTAAAACAATTACCTACGACACCGGTGGATACTCATTAAAAATTAGTAACGGTATGAAGGGGATGAAATACGACAAAAACGGTGGGATGGGTGTTCTGGGCGCGATGGAAGCCATTGCAAACCTCAACGTTCCCGCTCGCGTTACTGCCATATTGCCCTGTGCGGAAAATATGGTTAGTAGCAACGCGTATCGACCAGACGATATTATTGAAATGTATAATGGTGTAACTGTTGAAGTAACAAATACCGACGCAGAGGGACGGCTTGTTTTAGCCGACGGTCTTGCGTGGGCGTGCAAACAAATCAAACCGACAAAAATTGTTGACATGGCAACACTAACGGGCGGTGTTGTCGTTGCGCTTGGTTCTTTCTGTGCTGGGTTGTGGTGCAACAATGCAAAACTAAAAAAACAAATTGAAAGTGCGTCAAAAAATACCGGAGAGCGGGTTTGGGAATTACCGCTTTGGGAAGATCACCGAGATTACATGCGTGCAAAACATGCTGACTTGCATAACTCGGCACCTGCACGAGGTGCACACCCCATTCAGGGCGCGGCATTCTTAAGTTTCTTTGTTGACAAAGATATACCATGGGCACATATTGATATTGCTGGTGTGAGTAGTGTTGAAAGGGACCGGGGTCTGTATTGCACTGGTCCAACCGGTTGGGGAGTTCGCCTTCTCGCCGAACTTGCAGAATCCCAATAAGATAATTAGCGCATAAGTTCGACTCGTCGTTGGTGGCGACCACCTTCAAAGTCGGTTGTCAGCCACGTATCAATAATTTCGTTGTAATCACAATCTATCGGTCCGCTGGCAGCCATGCACAGGACGTTTGCGTCGTTGTGCCTCCTGCTCATCTCCGCAGCGTTTGGCTCATGCACAAGCGCTGCACGAATGCCGTCTACTTTATTCGCCGCCATCGACATCCCTATTCCAGAACCGCAAATCAAAACACCACAAACTGCGTCACCAGAAACAACTTCACCTGTTACCGCATCTGAGATGCACGGATAATCAACCGAATCCGCATCGCCGCCATAATGTTTGTGAACTGTCCAACCAAGGGGTTCAAGGTGTATTGCGAGTCCGTCAACTATTTCTCGCGCTCGGTGGTCTGAGCCAATTGCAATTGTTCCAATTTGAAAGGTCATTTTGTTCCCTTACTTGTCAGTGAATTTAGTTTTGTTGAAATTAAGGTTTCCATTTGACTCGCCAGTTCATCGTACACGGATTGGCTTTGACCAATTGGGTCGAGTATGTCACCTTTTGGATCTAAAAGTTCTGCGTTGTCCACAAATTGTGTCACTGTGGCGAGGTGGTTTTTAGACATACAGAGAATAGCTGTCGCCGAAGTTGCCATTTCTTTTGTAATTAACTTGCTTGTTCCACTAAAAGATATTCCACGCTGCGAAAGTGCTAATTTGGTCTCATCGCTTATTGGACAACCCTCAGTAGCAAAAATACCCGCTGAAACAGCCAACCAGTCGCTAAAACCGTTTTCATCCAGCCATTTTTGGGCAATACCCTCTGCAAGTGGGCTTCGACAAGTGTTGCCGGTGCAAACAAAAAGTATGGTTGAAATGGACATCGCTTGCAATAGTAGCCACTATCGTATTGAATACCAATACATCACACACTAAAGATTGGAATTGATACTTGGATTTTCTCCCTGAACAAGAAATAACTGACCTACTTGAGGAACTTAGCGTAACACACCATGCGGATGGAGACGCTTGCATCTATTTGAAAATAGACCCCTCGTTCGCCGCTATTACAAATTGCTTTTGTAACGAATCTAATCCCTGTGAGGGCGATAGTGGAACGTTCTGTCTAGATTTGACCTCTGGACAGATGGTTGAAACGCTCGTTCGTGTCATTCGAAAAATACATGACGGCAACTCGTTGTTGGTTCCCGTTGGAAAATGGCGGTCTGTTTTTGATGCCGTGGCTTTCAGCATGGCCGAAAATGATGTGTGGCAAGAATTTGATGCTTCCGCAACTATCAAACTAAACACAAGAGATCCGCTCTTGTTTGAAACAGGAGATGAACAAATATTAATTGATTTAATTACCGCGCTTATGAATGATGCGGAAACTCCAGAGCAGGGTGTTTTCCTTATTCCAGCGGGTGTACCAATGTTGGTGCACATTCAACCCGGTGGTCCAGTTAAGTTGTGGTTTGGAAACAGTGTTTTAGCCGATGAAGTTCGGGAGGCGTACGCAGGATAATTTTTCTTAGTCGTCTTTTTTTATGGCAAATCAAAAACCTAGTACGTTATTCAAAAAAGAGAAAGTTTCGGTAGAAAAAGTTGCCCAAACAAGGTCCACGGAAAACTGGATGGGTCTTGCTGATGCACTGATGGAACTTTGTAATCTGCGAACATCTATTTCGACTTCTGCAAAAAACGGCAAACGTGTTCAATTAGTTGAATCGTTCGAAAACGAAGATGCGCTTTCCAATGGAGGGCGATATCTCGTAAGACCTCCGCTTGTAGGGCGCGATGCTGGTTTAATTCACCACGCTCTACGTGAAAAGGGTCACTGTGCACTCGTTCTATGCCGCGAGCCAACAACTAGTCTTGGGCTGTGTCCAATAGTAGCCCTCGGCAGTGGCGTGATGGTTCGAATACAAATTGAAGAACCGAAAAACCCTCAAAAGCCCACCTGTGCTTGGTTTGATCATGCTCTTGAAGAACTTGGTGACCACGTCTTGTCTAAATTAAACCCTGACAGCCCAACAAAGAGGCAGCTCGATTACGTGCTTGCCCACCTACCTGCTGTTTCAACTTGTACTTGCGTTTATAGTGTGGGAGTTGAACTTTGTCGTACACTGTGCGATGAAGACAAGTAGGGATAAACAATAAAGGTACTACCCGTGGCAATTACAACATCACTAGCAGCAAGATATTGGCTAAAAACAATAATTATGGGGGTTGTTTGCGTAGTGCTTGGCGTTTGGGGTGTGGTTGATTATGTGGTTGTTATTCCAAACGCAATAAAGGATTCTTCTCGCGCAAAACTACAGCGTGATTTTGTTCAACCGGCTTTTTTTGTAGAAATGGGTGCGGAAGAGCGCGACAAAGCAAGTGTTGCGATTACCGTTGCAATCGAGGAAGACAACGGCCTCGATGAAGGCTGGATGAACACGCTCGTGTTATTCCGCGAAGCTGTATCTAGCAGTGACAGCAATAAACTTCGTGAAGCACAGGCGACCCTTGAAAATAACCTGACAGAGTACGGGGATGTCACTCCACCAAGTAAATACGATTTGCCCATGCAGTGGCTGTTTATTATTTGTCTCCCATTTGGATTTTATTACTTTTGGGCATATTCAAAAACGGCAAAGAAAGCGAGTACGTACCGTTTTGATGATGACGGCACGCTAACCACGCCGGAGGGAAGCTGGAATGAAGAAGAAATAAAAGATATTGATATGGAGCGATGGATTTCCAAGACAGGAAAGGCCCGCACAACTTGGACTGCCAAAGTAATTATTGATGACCACACACCGATTTTGTTAGACGATTATATTTACAAGGATATGCATCTCATTATTGGCAAACTCGCGCACAAGTTTTATCCAGAAGATTGGACACCGCTTGCACGGCGTGTAAAAGTTGAAGTGATTGAAACTGAAGAAGAAAGCGCTGTTGAGGAATAATCATGGCTCTGTTATCTGCTTCTAATTTAATAAAAAGTTACGCTGGTCGGAAAGTTGTTGATGAAGTTTCGCTTGAAGTAAACGAGGGTGAAATTGTTGGTCTGCTCGGACCAAACGGGGCTGGTAAAACCACATCGTTCCGAATGATGATTGGAATGATTACACCCGAGAACGGTCGAGTGTTATTTGACGGCGAAGATGTTACCTATCTACCGATGTACCAACACGCACGACGGGGCATGGGATACCTGGCTCAAGAACCGAGCGTGTTCAGGGGTATGACGTGTGAAGATAATTTACTCACCATACTTGAAACATTACCCATTCCGAAGCCGGTTCAAAAACAACGTTGCAACGAATTACTTGAACAATTTCATTTAGAACACAAGAGGAAACATTTAGCCAGAACCTGCAGTGGAGGTGAACGAAGGCGATTAGAAATTGCGCGTTCGCTTATAACTCGTCCGAAATTAATTTTGCTCGATGAACCATTTGCAGCTGTTGATCCGCACACCGTTGAGGATGTTCAGAAGGAAGTCAGAAAATTAGCTGACTCTGGTA
Source organism: Phycisphaerales bacterium (assembly GCA_012965315.1). Taxonomy (GTDB): domain Bacteria; phylum Planctomycetota; class Phycisphaerae; order Phycisphaerales; family SM1A02. Next base: position 5,357 of record DTSO01000086.1, read on the forward strand.
TTGCGGTTCTCGTAACAGACCATGCTGTTCAGCAAACCTTACACATCTGCGATCGAGCTTACATCATTGATAATGGCAAAAACCTCCGCGATGGAGACCCAAAAACGATTATTAATGATGAATTAGTAAGAAAACACTACCTTGCCTCAACTTTCAAGGGAGATGAGTTTGATTAACCAAATCTAACTCTTCTACTTTTTATATAATTTGACTCATGCGATTAATCCTATTCATTATTGCGAGCAGTTTAATGCTTGGTTGTGTAAAGCGAACTATTTCTATTTCCAGCAACCCGCCCGGTGCGCTGGTTTGGGTAAACGACCGAGAAGTTGGGCGAACACCCGTGTCGTTTAACTTTACATACCACGGTGAATACGATATTCGTATCGAGGGCGAAGGTTCAGAGCCAATCATGACAACAGCGTGGACCGACAGACCATTTTGGGATGCACCGTTTGTAGATTTAGCTGCTGAAGTTGCGCCTATTAACATTGACACAAAAACTGTTTGGCATTTTGAACTCGGTCCACTTAAGAACAACCCCGAAGAGTTGCTTCAGCGAGCAAAAAAATTAAGAACATATACACAGGGTGTCGACCGTGAATAACATTCGAAGGTACATTGGTCTAATTTTAATTCTCGCTTTTGCGGGAGGTATTTCTTGGTGGTCAGCGGAGAGGGAATCCAGCGTCTCCTCACATGTTCAACACGAGGTTGTTAAATTGATTCCGCTTTTTCATGTCGATCCTTCATTCATTAACAACATAATTATTGACCCAATTATCAAACCGACGCTCGCAAATTCTCTCTCTGTGGTGTATCTAAAATCAAAAGAGTTTGGGGGAGACTATGCGGTCATCGTTACGAGTGGTGACAATGATAAATACGGAGATGGAACAGCAACACATGTTGCTGTTTTTCAAATTAACGAAGAAGAGGTTGCTGGATTAAGAATTATTTGCAATTCTGATACCGGGCCTCTGCTAATTGCTGGAGCTTGGACACAATGAAAGTTTGGGTAAACGGTAGCTTTGTCGATGACAAAAATGCCAAGATGAGTGTGTTTGATGCCGGAATTCAACACGGTGTTGGTCTGTTTGAAACAATGATTGCGAGAAATGGTCGTGTGTTTCGTGCACAAGACCACATGAACCGCCTTGCTGATTCCGCTGCGGAACTTCGATTAACGGAAAAGCTTCAAATAGAACCGTTGGTGGAAGCGCTTCGATTAACCCTAAGTGAAAATGAACAAGAAGAGGCGCGTATTCGGATTACGATAACTGGTGGTGACTTAAATATGTTGCAACAAACTGGAGAAAGCGGTGGTGACCCAACTATCGTTATTCAATCTCAACCAGCAACAAAATATCCAGATGGGTTTTATGAAAACGGAGTTCTTGTTTCGCTTGCAAGCGGAAGAATAAATCCTTACGAATTTACTGCGGGTCATAAAACTTTAAACTACTGGGCAAGGCTATTGAATTTACAAATGTCTGCGATGCAACAGTGTGGCGAAGCGTTATGGCTCACTCCTAGCGCCTGTGTTGCCGGAGGATGTGTTAGCAATGTATTTGGTGTTAAAGACGAAACGTTGTTTACGCCTGTTGCAAGGGGTGAAGAAAGCGTTGACGAAGAGCCGTCTGCTGTCTTGCCGGGAATCACCCGAAAAATTATTATGGGCATCGCTGATGATCTCGGAATTGGCACAAATAAAAAACCCGTTTCGTTCGATGAGTTACTCGATGCAGACGAGGTCTTTTTGACGAACTCTAGTTGGGGCGTGTTGCCGGTTGTTGGAGTGCGGGCTACGGTTCAAAGTGAAAACGGTGCAGATACACAGAACCAACCAATTTGTGATGGGGTTGTTGGACAACTCACAAAACAACTCCATACTTCTTACCAAAACACGGTCGACCGCGAAACTGCTCAGGATTGATCGTTTTTTCGTACCCGTACGTTTTTTCTGCCTTGCGCGTTTGGGCCATACTCGGTGTTTTTGTTAAAAAACGACTTGATTTTAACTCGGACGACACTGACGAGTAACAACACGCCAAAAACGAAAGCCGCGACAATTCCTGCGACAATCAATAGTGCGAAGATAGGCAAAAGAATCACCAAGCTAAATGCGATAGATGCTATTTTTGCCGGCAAGGACATTGTTGAAACTGAGCCAAATTGGAATTGTCGCATTGTCATACAAAACCAATCATAGTAAGTTTTGGGGTTGCTATCATAGACATTCGCAAGGATGCACTCGTGACAGATAAAACCGCTAAAAAAATCCAAGACCCATTTATCCATCTTCATCTACACAGTGAATATTCGCTTTTAGATGGCGGAAATAAAATTGACGACTTATTAGAGCGTGTAAAAAGTTTTGGGATGAGCGCTGTTGCGGTTACAGACCACGGAAATTTATATGGCGCTTTTGAGTTTTATTCCAAGGCACTTGCTGCAAACATAAAGCCAATTCTTGGTATCGAAGCATATGTTGCTATCGGAGATCGAAAGGAAAGAAAACAAACCGGTATTCGAGATGGTGGTTTTCACCTTGTGCTCCTTGCTGAAAACAATACCGGCTGGAATAACCTTGTAAAATTAAGTTCTGATTCATTCTTAAATGGGTTTTATTACAAGCCAAGGATGGACCACTCCACACTTGAACAATACGCCGATGGCATCATTGCAATCAATGGTCATCTGGGCAGTTCTATTGCGTACCACCTTTGTCGCTTCGTTGATACTGGTGAACAGTCTGATTGGGATAACGCAATTGAAGAAGCGAAATGGCATGCAAAAACATTTTCGCCTAATGAAAAGGGCGATCCCCGGTTTTACATTGAATTACAGCGCCATGATGTACAAGATCAAATTGCGATTAATCCCTATTTAGTAAAACTTGCAAAAGAACTTGATCTACCGCTGGTTTGTGATAACGATGCACATTATCTTGGATTAGAGGATTGGGACGCACACGACACGCTCTGTTGCATTTCGATGCAAAAACAAAAACAAGACCGCGAACGATTTGTTTATTCAAAAGACCTATACGTCAAATCACACGAACAAATGGCGGAATTGTTTAAGGACATACCAGAAGCAATCGAAAACAGTTCGGCTATTGCTAAAAGGTGCAATGTAAAACTAGACATAGACAAAAACCACGCACCGGTTGTTCGTGTTACTGGTCCAAAATCTGTGAAGCCTTATAAGGGCGGTGATTTAACTGAGTGGTTTAAAGAACACTGCCAGTTGTTTACCTTACACCCGTGGGATTCTCGGGTTGATACGGATGTTACAAAAGAAAAACTAAAAGTCGATTGCGACAACGCGCTGTCGTGTTTGTGTGAAGCGGGTTTAACTTGGAGATATGGTGCAGACGGTGTTACTGATGAAATTAGAGCTCGACTTGAACGAGAACTAAGAATCTTGTCAGATAAAAACATTAGTGCGTATTTTTTAATTGTCTGGGATTTCGTTGACTGGGCAAGACAAAAGGGAATACCGGCAAATGCAAGGGGTTCGGGTGTTGGAACAATGGTTGGTTATGTTCTTGGCCTGTCTAATGCGTGTCCGGTTAAATACGGTTTACTTTTTGAAAGATTTACCGACCCAGACCGTTCGGAGTATCCAGATATCGATATTGATATTTGCCAGAATGGTCGTGGCTCTGTCATTGATTTTGTTCGTAAAAAATATGGGCACGTCGCTCAAATTATTACGTTTGGAAGATTGAAAGCACGCGCAGCAATTAAAGATGTTGCGAGAGTACACGGTCTCTCCGCTGGTGAAGGCCAACGCTTGGCAAATTTAATTCCACCGGAACTCAATATTACTATTGATGGCTCGTTAAAGAAAAATGAGGAGTTTCAATCTGCTTATGATGGTTCGAGTGAAATTAAAAACATAATCGATACCGCTCGACAACTTGAACATCACGCCAGACACGTTGGCGTGCATGCAGCGGGTGTTATCATTGCCACCGAACCGCTAGATAATATCATTCCGCTCTGTAAACCAAGTGGAAGCACTGATATTGTTACACAGTGGGACGGGCCAACTTGTGAACGTATTGGTTTGTTAAAAATGGACTTTCTCGGCTTACGAACTCTGTCGACAATTGAGTTGGCAAAAAACCTAATTCGAGAGTCTCTTGATGAAAAAGAAATTTGGGCGGCGGTAAATCAAGATATAGATAGTGGATCACACCCATTAGATTTAGAGCGAATAAACTTTGAAGATTCAAAAGTACTTGACTTATTTATGCGTGGCGACACGGCGGGGATTTTTCAGTTTGAGTCTGGGGGAATGCGCCGACTCTTGAAAAAAATGAAACCAACCCGCCTTGAAGATTTAATCGCTGCCAACGCTTTGTTCCGACCTGGACCGATGGATTTAATCGAAACGTTTTGTATGCGAAAAAACGGCGAGGTCGAAGTGCCAAATGTGCACGAAATCGTTGATGGTTTCACCGCAGAAACCTATGGAATTATGGTTTATCAAGAACAGGTAATGCAAATCGTTCATGCCCTTGGCGACATCCCGCTTCGAGAGGCTTATACGCTTATTAAAGCAATTGGCAAAAAGAAACATAGGGTTATCAACGCAAATCGACCTAAGTTTGTAAATGGTGCGGTTGAAAAGGGTCTTGGAGAAAAATTTGCAAACGACTTATTTGATTTGATTTTGAAATTTGCTGGTTATGGTTTCAACAAAAGCCATTCAACGGGCTATTCCATCATAGCGTTCCAAACAGCATATTTAAAAACATATTTTCCCGTGCAATATATGGCTGCAGTATTAACGTTTGAAAGTGGTGCTAAAAAAACAGAAGACTGGGCTCCATATATTGGAGATTGTCGTCGAGTAATTTTCCCTGATCACAGTAAAGAAAATCAACACATCGGTTTCAATGTTGGACCTCCTGACATAAACCGTTCTGACACAGATTTTTCCGTTGTATTTGATGAAGAGGAAGAACACACAAACATCAACGGTAACATCCGCTTTGGTCTCGGTGCGGTGAAGGGTGCTGGCAATGTTGCTGTTTCAGCAATTGTTGAGGAACGAAATGTAAGCGGACCGTTTACTTCCATTTTTGATTTTTGTTCGCGTGTAAGTGGAAAGTCTGCAAACAGGGCAACCATTGAATCGCTTATTAAAAGTGGTGCATTCGATGTTATTCATGGGGTGGATAGCCGATCCGCGCTTCTAGCTGTATTAGACAAAGCGATATCAATTGGTGCATCCGCAGTAAAAGACAAAGAGAGTGGACAAGGTGGTTTATTCGGTTCGCCACAAACCGGTTCTGAGAAGAAACAAAAAACAGAAGAAACATTTGCGCTTCCAAACGTGAACCCATGGACGCAGTCCGAAACACTACATCGCGAAAAGGAGGTTTTAGGAATACATGTTTCTGGCCACCCACTTGACGTACATGAAGGAAATCTTGAGTCTTGGTGTACTGACAATATCGTGTCTATACGAGAAGTTAGCGATGGAAAAGAAGTTGTGGTGGGTGGTGTTTTGTCCGCTGTTAGAATTACAGTAATTCGTAACGGAAGAAGTGCTGGCCAAAAAATGGCTATCCTCACTCTGCAAGATAGAGTGGCGAAAATTGAATGTGTTATTTTCTCGGATGCATATCAAAAATTTGCGGTACTTTTGCAACAAGATGCCGTGGTACTTATTATTGGCAAGGTTGACCGCAGTCGTGGCGAATTACAATTATTGGTTAATAAAGTGATAACGCCTGACGAGGCATCGCTCTTCTTGTCGAAACGAATTGAGTTAACGTTTAACCAGTCGCTTTCCAACGGTCAGGCAAAAGGTCAAATGGAAATGGTCTCTGGAATAATTAAACAGGCCGGCGCCGCCAAGGTCGCACAAGGCGCAATGCCAGCAGACGTAGTAATTCACATCAACACGGGGGATCATGTTGCAACCCTGCGTAGTCAACGCAGGGTTGTAGTAGAACCGAAATTAATTCAACAGATTGGCGAGGTGATTGGGCAAGAAAACATTCGGCTTATTTCTGTTTCGGGTACCGCTTCGTAATTCTGTGGGAATTTATTTATAACTTGAAATTTATGCGGCTTTGCCGTGTGACCAATCGTCATCGTCGATTGATTCGCTAGGCCATTTTGATTCAGCGCGTCGGTGAATTTTCAAGATGGTTCCAAGTTGTGTTCCGAAAATTTCTCGAACGGTTTCAATGGTGTCAATTGTTTCTTGATTGAATGGTCGTGTATCGCCTCGGAATAAAACAATTACTGCCATACATCTATCTTCGTGAAAACAAGAAACTGTAACCACTTCACTGCCCGAAAAATCTGTGGTGTCTGCATCGATTACTTGCGCAAACACTTCGCCGTCTTTGTAGCGTTTAACTTGCGTTTCGCCAGAAACAATTGGGCAAACTGCGTGGCCAAGGGTCTCGATTAAAGTTTGAAACTGTTCGCTTTGTCGATCGTAGTTAATATATGCGCCAATTCCCCAATCTATGTCGCCCTCTCTTAGATAGACAGCAGCATTCATTGCGCCGACTCGGGTTAGCATGTACCCAAGTGCTGTTCGCAGCATCGACTCTACTTCAAGTTCTTGATTGACGAGCGTTTGAAACTCAGCGCCAATTGCAACCTGTTGCATTTTCTTTTCTGTTTCACAGTGTGTGTTTGCAAGATCGTTGGACAGTGTGTCGTTTTCGTCTGAGACGCGTTGAAGTTCTTCGTTCATTGAGTTGTAAAGCGCGTTGGTGTTTTTGATTGTCTCTTTAATTTCAGCGTTTTGCTGTGATTGAGTAATCGCAGTTTGAACACGGCTGGTTACAACCGAAAGATCTTCTGGCAAACAAAAGAAATCTACTCCACCAAAGCGAATAAAGTCAACGATGGTGGTCGGATTTGATTTTGTTGAGTAGCCAATGACTGGTATTTCAAGGGACAACAAAGAAACAAGCTCGAACAATTCCTCTGCGTTAAATTTCGAAGAGTCTGCTGCGCTAACAATTGCATCGAAACTTTTGTTTACAACACTCGACTCAAACGCTGATATTGATGGAATTAGATCAACGGTGTGATTACTTGATTCAAGAAGCGCCCGAATGGATTCGGTTGTTTTTGGAACAGAGCCAATCAGTAATATTTTTGTTTGGTTTGTTGGGTTTGTTTCTGAGTTCATCTTGTTTGCTGCTCTGTGTTGAAAGTTCTTCTTTGGTAAATATCTGATTTGTTTATCAGGCGGTTAGTAGCTGTTGCACTGCTTGTTTTATTACTTCTTTTGAATCGGCATCTTGTGACGCCACATTCATTCCATTGTTGTAATTGTTTCGAACTAATACGATTTTTGGTGCGCTTGATCCGACGCTGGAGAGGGAGGCCAGAATTGCACCTGTGTTTACGCCCTCAACACTAGAATCAACCAAAATTAAATTTGGATTGCACTCGTGTGCTATAAAACCAGCTGTCCAAGCATCATTTGCGTGCTTAATTTTCACACTGTGGCCCGCAGAGTGTGTTTTTATGACTCCATCAACGCCTACGCTGTCTAAACCGATGACTAAAACCTGAAGACAACCAGAGCCGAGACGCGCCGTGTCCATGTTGTTTTGTTGCATAAAGCGTAATAGTTCACCGCGAGGAATTCGACGAAATCGCGAACCGGGAACTTTAAATCCCTGAAGACGGCCATTGTCAAAGCATCTAATAATTGTCTGTTGTGAAACATTACAAATTTTTGCTGCTTCGCCCGTTGTAAATACTTGTTTGTCTGCGTTTGTTTTTTTGTTCATTTCGTGATTCCTTGTAGGAGTTTGGGTTACCGAGATACTCTGGTTTATCCAAACCACCAAAACCACATTCGTCCCCAAAACTACGCAACTTCACATCTACGACAATAAGATGGGTAATAAATTGCAATAAATCCACCGTGAGCGGTGGTATTAATCGGCATCGGCGTGTTTATAGGACCTTAAAATAACCCCCGTTTGTGTTTTACTTCTTATGAAGTTCTTTCCACATCCGAACCGCTTCCGGCTCTCGTGGATACAACGGTGATATTTTTAGGGGGTCAATGGAAACCCCGCTGTTATAAAGCTCCCTACCTAAGCGTAACAGCGCTTGTGCGTTTGGTTCCGAGTTGAAAAGCGGTACATCGTTGTTTAAACAAAGAGAAGACAACACTTCGGGCGCAAATGAATCTGCGAACACGCCATCCGCCTCGTTTATGCACTTTTCTAACTCAGCAACACAGGAGAGCGAGGCGGAACAACACCACTCTTTATTTTCAAGGTGTATTTTTGATAACCAAAATGTATCGTGTTTCACTCCAGACAAAACATAATAGAGGTGTTTGTCTGTTTTTGAAGACGCAACTATAACAATGGCGGTCTCAATTGGGACAATGGTTGCGCCTGTCGAAAAAGAAATCATTTTTGCAATGGCAACGGAAGTGCGAAGCCCAGTAAAACCTCCGGGACCAATCGAAACGGCAACCAGTTCTATTGAACGTGGACTAATTGAAAGTTCCTCGGCAATTTTTGAAATCATCGGGAAAACCGTATCAACGCCTCTGCTGCCAGTCTGCACTTTTTTTGTGCTCTCCGCGCCATCTCTATTTGACATAGAAACAGTTCCGTCTCGTTGAGACAATTCTAAAGATAGGGTGATTGGTTGCTTGTTCAAATTAACACTCGTTTATATCCATTGCAATAGAAGAGAGTTTAATCGCTGACTGCATAGTCGTACCTGCGTTTTTTATCGCGCTTAAATCTACAGGCATTACAACCCCGTTAGCATGATCACTATTAAGTAGCAACACTTTTTCAGATGCCATTTCAATTCCCTCGGGCACCCATGCGTGGCCAAGGCAAAACAATTTTACTCCCCAAGTCTGCGCTAGAGCATTAATTTGTTTATCAGACTGTCGCCGACCCCACACCAACATGCATGCAGAACCGCTTCTGTTCATGGTGTCCTTCTCTGTTAACTCTCGGTGAAGGATATTCGTATCGAACAGTTCCATGTCGTCATCATCCGGAAGACTGTGACAACACATCAATCCAGATTCAGATTGAACAGCCAGTGGCATTGCAAATATAAATGTGTTAATTGCTTCTATTACTTTTGAGGTGTTTTTGCCAAAAACATGTTCGACCCCAGAAAGAAATTTGCCAACCAACTCACTCCCGCCCTTTGTTATTGCCCGGTTTGTTGCCTGAGACAATTCGTGATTAGCTAAAATTGGATGAACCTGTTCGGGAAAAGAAATTACCAAACTAGCAACGCGAACAAGCATTCTAAAACTTAAGTCTGGTCTTCCTGTTTCACCAGACGGGTGGATAATCTCCTGCAAAACAAGGTGGTTAGAACTTGTTACTAAATCTGCAACCTTAATTATCTTTGATAGGTTAAATGGATTGTCGTGCAAATCTCCTGAAACCCAAACCGTTCCACTTGATGGAATGTGGTGCGTGCACCCCTTTCTTGAAGTATTGGCGTGCAATAGTTTTGCGGCACTCAAAAGAGTATTGCAAACACTTACTGAATCAGAATAATTTATTGAGTGGGCCATGGTTTACTTATCTTGAAAGTACAAAATAGTTTAAATAGTTCCAAAAATTCGGTCGCCAGCATCACCAAGACCGGGAAGAATGTAACCATTTTCATTTAAACACCGATCTAGAGAAGCGGCATATATAAGTAGATTAGGATGCTCTGCTTGCATTTTTTCGACTCCTTCTGGAGAGGCAACCAAGCACATCATTTGGATTTCTTTACATTTGTATTCGTCCGTGAGAACCGTTGCGGCAAACGCTGCCGATCCACCCGTTGCCAACATTGGGTCAATTAATAAAACCGGACCCTTTGCAATATCTTTCGGAAGTTTGCAATAGTAGGGCACTGGTTGTTTTGTTTTTTCATCTCTATACAAACCGATGTGTCCTACTCGCGCCTCTGGAATCATTGCCATCACGCCGTCGGTCATCCCAACGCCCGCCCGAAGAATTGGCACAAGCGTAAGTTGGTGCGCCAAGTTAAATCCCGTCGTTTTTTCAATGGGTGTTTCAACAGGAACCTCAACCGTTTGAAAATTTCTGGACATTTGAAAAAACATTAGACCCGCTATCTCATTTAATAATCTACGAAAAGCGGAGGGGGGTGTTTTAGCGTTTCGGATTCGAGTAAGCTTGTCTTTAATTACTGGGTGTTCAAAAACGCGCAAATTGGGATGATTTGAAATCTGTATTGGCATAGTTAGTGTGATTATCATATCACGCTGTTAGAATCTACAATACGATGAAACGCTTGTGCCTATTGCTAATTTCTGTTGTTGCTGGATGTGACCGGGGTTTTCAAGATATTGATAAACGAGTTGATGCTGTTATGTCTACTGCAAGTGGGAACATGGACGCGATTCACCCCTCACCAACTATTTTTTCAACCAATAGGTCGGATTCCGTTTTAACTAACCCCAATCCAGCGACTTTAAACCCCTCCGCTGAAGAGCTTGGTTTTACTCCAGCAACACCACTAGACGAAGAAGAAATTTCAAAATCGCTAGATCGGGCAGCAGAGGATTTGGCGGCGGCAAGCGAAATGATTTCTTTAGAAGAGTCGCTTGTGTGGGCTGACACAAATGCAAGAGAAATGCAATTCGCACAATACGATTATCTTTCATCAACCCTCGATCTTTTAAAAGAGTTGCATGTTTGGGGGCCAAGATTTTTCAATACTATTAGTTCAAACGTAACAGCAACTTCAACCAGTGGTTTATATGACACTTCGTTGGCGGTTGTAAATGATTTTAGTATTACACAAAAATTAGAAAACGGCGGAAGTTTGTCCGCAGGTGCACTAACAAACATTGCAAGAGATATACACTCAACAACCGTTGACAACTCTTCGTCGTCTTCGGTCCACCTTCTGCTCGACATTCCACTGCTTCAAGGATCGGGCGCTGTCGCAAGAGAGTCTTTAATTCAGGCCAAAAGAGATTTAGTATACGCCGCAAGAAGTTACGAACGGTTCCGCCGAACGTTTTACCGATCTATCGTTGGTGACTATCTTTCGCTTGTTGTTCAAAAACAGTCGCTCCAAAACGCGCAGCGGGGTGTTGATTCACTTCGGCAACTTGCAGAAAGACAGGCGGCTTTGTATGAATCGGGCCGTACGCGACTTTATGATTCTGCAGATGCAGAAAATCAGGCGCTTGCTGCGGTTGCTAGATTAAGCCAATCGTGGGAAAGATACCGACTCGCTCTTGATCGATTTAAAATTAGAATCGGTTGGCCCGTAAACAATGTAATTCAAGTTCAACCCACAACTCTTGGTGTGGTTCCTCCTGAAGTGGTTGTCTCCGAGGTTGTTCAAGGAGCCCTGAAGCTTAGGTTGGACCTTCAAAACGAAAAGGACCGTGTTGTTGACACGCAGCGTTCGGTCGAAAATACATTCAACGCACTTCTACCAGAATTACGGCTTACCGCCAGAGCAACTGCGGATAGCGAACAAAATTCACCCGCGAAATTTAGTGGGGAAGACATCGATTACCTTGCTGGGTTAAGTTTGAGCTTGCCACTCGACAGAGAAAGTGACAGAATATCTGTTCGGCAAGAACAGATTACTCTTGAGCGAGCGAAGCGAACATATAGAGAGTCACGCGACAATGTTGCTGTTTCTGTTCGGTCTGCACTTCGTAATATCGAGGTGTACCAATTTACTTTTGAACTGCAAGAACGAAATGTAAAAATTGCCCAACTTGGCCTTGATTCAATTAATGCTGACCCAGACAGGGTTTCGGTGCTAGACCAAACAAGGGCTATTTCTGATTTACAAAGCGCACAAGACGCAAGAGATAGTGCAAAAAGGGACCTTGAGCTCTCTATCCTTGACTATTTACTACAAGCAGGCAGGTTGCGGATAAATAACGGCGGGAACCTGTTGCTACCAACCTTAACTAATGAGAGTACATACAATTTATGATTATGCGAAGAGGAATTTCAACTGTTGGAACTATTGTCGCCATAGGAGGGGTTGTGGTTGTTGGGTCGTGGTATGCGCTGTCCAATGGTGCAAATAAAAGTGAATCCAAATCCCTCGCGGGAGAGTTATATGAAGTTGTTGAAGGCGGTTTTGAAATTACCATACCAACATCGGGTGAACTGGTTTCAGAAAATCAAATCGAAATTTTTAACAAGCTTGAATCAAACGCAATCATTATTGAATTGGTTGACGAGGGCTCTTTTGTCACTGAGGGTGATGTTTTAATTCGATTAAATGATGAATCTATTATTAATGAAATTCGAGCAGCAGAATTAAATGTCACCGCAGCACAAAACGCGCTCGACAACTCAGAGTCTGCGTTTGTCATTGCTGGGAAAAGAAGAGATTCTGAATTGTCAACAAAGCAACTAGATATTGACCTTTCCACGCTCGCGTTACAGGCGTGGAGCGAGGGTGAGGTTGTTGCAAAAAAACAACAATTAAAACTTGCAGTTCAAACCGCTGAAAAAGATTTTCAACGGCTGTTCAAAAAACACGAATCTTCGGAGCGCTTGTATGAACAAAAGTTTTTAAGTAAGGATGAATTAGACAGAGACGAGATTGCCTTACTAAATGCAGAGGCGACACTTAAAAAAGCAAACCTAGAGATTGTGGTCTACGAAAACTACACATACAAACAAGAAGAGCAAAGGAAGAATTCTGATTTGCAGCAGGCGATTGATGAACTTGATCGCGCCAATGTTCGTTTGTCGTCAGAGTTAAACAACTTTCAAGCAACCGTTAGTGCAAGAAAAAACCAACTAAAATCGCAGGTTGAAGATTTAGCAAAAAGAAAAGAGCAACTAAAATTATGTATTGTTAAGGCGCCCGCTTCCGGGATGGTTGTTTACGCCAGCAGTATGGGTGGAAGGCGCGAAGAAGGCGAACCGCTAAAGACGGGCAAAAACCTATTTAGGAACGAACATGTTTTGTCCATCCCAGATACTTCAAACATGGTTGCAAGCGTCAAGGTAAACGAAGCGCTGAGTGGTCTGGTGTCGCAAGGACAACGGGCAATTGTTACTTGTGACGCATACCCAGATAGTGTTTTTGAGGGTGAGGTGTTGTCTGTTGGTGTTCTTGCAGAGGGTGGTGGATGGAGAGACCCAAATCGAAGAGATTACACCGTAGAGATTAAAATTCTAAGTCTCGAGGGCGTTCAATTAAAACCATCAATGCGCTGCTCTGCAGAAATTTATGTAGAAAGTGTTCACAACATTTTATTTGTTCCAATTCACGCTATTCACCGAACAGGGAGGGTTGTATGGCTTTGGTTTAAAGACGGGGGTGGTTTTTCGCAACGCGTGGTAACACTTGGAAGGTTTAGTGATTCTTATGCTGAAATTTCCTCTGGTGTAAAACTTGGTGATATTATTTTACTTCGCGAACCTTCGCCAAGCCGGGTTATCGAGCGAATTTCGTTCGGAGAAAACGAGTGACACATAAAAAAATTGTTGTTGGGGTGACTGGTGCTTCGGGCGCGCCATATTTCATTAAAGTTTTGCGCTTATTATTAGAGGCGGACGTTGAAGTTCATTTGACCGTGTCGTCTCTTGGAAAGAGATTGTTGTTTGAAGAATCAAACATAACTTCGATTGACGCAGATGGTTTAGGAGTTTCAAAACACGCCAACAACTTAATTATTTATGGAGACAAAAATCTTGGTGCAACCATTGCGTCGGGTTCTTTTCTACATGATGGAATGCTAGTGTTGCCCTGTTCAAGCAACACGCTTGGCGCAATTGGTTCTGGTGTTACCAACACTTTGGTACAGCGAGCCGCTGCGGTAACGCTAAAAGAAAGACGAAGATTGGTGCTTGCACACCGAGAATCTCCAATAAGTCTCATTGACATCCAAAACATGCGAAAAATAACGGAAGCGGGCGGAATAATCGCCCCATTGTCGCCTGGGTTTTACATGCAGCCAACATCTATCGACGACTTAATTGACTTTGTCGCTGGTAAACTGGTTGATTTGCTTGATGTTGAACACAACATGCCTGTTCGATGGAATTCGACGGTTTAGTTGTGTTACACTTTTAACATGAAATACATTGCCCCGTTCTTAATAGTCTTTGTTGTTGGGTGTACGCCTATTGCAACTTATCCACCTGTAGAAAACGACGTTGCTCTTGTTTTTTCAAATTCTTCAAATGAGCCCGTTCCTACAATATTGGCGAGGACATTACTGTACGCCCATGAACACTTTGGTGGCATGGACACTGTTGTTTTTAATTTGCCTAAGGGTGTGAACAAAGAAACATACACCATTGTTTCAGAAAAAATTGGCGGTGCAATTCCGATGGAAACTTCGGGACAACTTGCTTACCACGTTACGGAACTTCGTAAGCGCCCGTTCCACGCAGAGGCGGACATTGTTTTCCCTGCACCCGGTGGTCAATATGAACAAGCGACCATATACCTTTCTTCGTCACTTACGCAACCCTGGAGTGTTCAAAGAGAAAGAATTTGGTTGGTTCCGGTTACCACATTGCCGACGCCAAACTTTCCCACAAGTGGTGATGTGGGTGCTTCTCGGTGAATGACGAGGGAAGTAAAATGAATGAAAATATTTGGCTCGACGAAGCAATTAAACAAGCCGAACTTTCGTGGTCACAGGGTGGCATCCCAATTGGTTCTGTTTTGGTTGATGGTGCTGGGACGATAGTATCAAGAGGACATAACGAACGAGTGCAGTCGGGAGATCCAACAGCTCATGCTGAAGTTGTTTGTTTCCGCAGTGCCGGCAGAAGAAGAGATTGGAACGAACTAACGCTTGTTTCTACGCTTAGCCCCTGCATCATGTGTACTGGTACAACCCTGTTATTTGGGGTAAAACGCGTGATTATCGGAGAAAATAAAAATTTCCTTGGTGCTGAGGCGTTAATGTGCTCGAATGGTATAAAGGTTGATGTTATAAATGACGCTCGATGTATTGCGTTAATGGATAGGATGCGTCAAGAGAAGCCTGATTTGTGGGCAGAAGACATCGGCAATTAGTAAGGAGGCTCGTTATGAAACGCCCAATCACACCCAAGCGGTCGCAAACAACGCGACCAAAAATTACAACAAGAGCCAGTGTTAAAATTCGCAGGCCTGCTGTTACCACTGCTCCGGCTACTCGGCCGAGTAACTCTGCTCGTTAATTTTATTCCCGTTCAATTAACATTGAAACAGCGTTACCACCGCCAAGACACAAACTGATTATTCCACGCTTACCGTTTGTTCGCTTTAAGTGGTGAAGTAACGAAACTAAAACTCTCGTTCCCGAAGCCCCAATTGGGTGTCCAATTGCCACGCCGCCACCGCCAATATTTACATTGTCTTGATTAATTCCAAGATGCGCCAAATTTTGCAAAACCTGTACTGCAAACGCTTCGTTAATTTCAAACACATCGATGTCGTCCACGGTTAAGTTGTTTCGTTTAAGTAACTGTTCTATTCCTAGCCCTGGTGCTGTAAATATTTTCTTTGGTTCAACTCCAAAGGTGTTATAGTCGACTATCGTTGCCATTACCGTCGCGCCTGCTTGTTCGGCAGATTCTTTTGACATAACAATGACGGCCGCTCCACCATCTGAAATTTGTGATGCGTTACCCGCAGTAACTGTTCCTTCTTTCGCAAAAGCGGGTCGTAGTTTTCCCAGTGATTCTATTGTTGAATCCGCACGAACACCCTCATCAATTGTTACATCCGCGCGCTGTTTAATTTGGCTAGCTTCAAGCGGAATGATTTCTTCTTTGTACCAACCTTCAGATGTTGCGGTTGCAGCACGAGCATGTGAGGTTGCTGCCAATTCGTCTTGCTCCTCTCTAGAAATTTCATACTCACCAGCGGTCCACTCCGCAGCGCATCCCATTCCCCACCCCTCAAATGGACAGGTTAAGCCGTCGTGTTGCATATGATCGACAAGGGTTCCTTCGCCAAATTTAATTCCAGGGCGAACACTTGCGAGGTGTGGCGAGTTAGACATGTTTTCCATACCACCAGCAACAACAATATTATTGTCGCCCGCTTTAATTGATTGCGCCGCTTGCATTACTGATTGAAGACCGCTTCCACAAACCTTATTGATTGTTACAGCAGAAATAGTATCGGGCAAACCGCCTTTTAATGCGGCTTGTCTTGCTGGGTTTTGTCCGAGACCCGCCTGTAAAACACAACCCATCATGCACTCGTCAACGCTTGAGGCGTCGATGCCAGAGTCGCTTAATACTGCTTCGATAGCAAATGCACCAAGTTGGGGGGCTGGAACCCGAGAAAGACCTCCAAAAAAGCGTCCTACTGGAGTTCTACGGGCTGCAACGATAACGGGTTGGTTGGTTTTGTTTGTCATTTGAGTATTTCTCTAAAAGTCTTAGTTTCGGGTAGAATGGGTCTTTTCGCCCAAACAAGTTTGTTGCGACATCGTACCGAAACTGTGGTGGAAAGGTAATACCCATGGACAATAGTTGGACACAAGATAATTTAGAGAGTCTCCAAAGCCACATTCTTTCTGAAGAACAAAAGCACCCCGGCGCTACGGGTGAGTTTACGTGGATTGTTTCCGCTATTTCTCTCGCAACGAAGGCGATTGGCAACAAGGTTCGATGTGCCAGAATTCAGGATGTTATTGGCGATGTTGGCAGTATCAATGTTCAGGGGGAATCGCAACAAAAATTAGACATAATCGCCAACACGATAATTATGCATTGTTTGGGTAACCGGGACAATGTTGGAGTCTTGGCGAGTGAAGAAAACGAAACACCTGTTCTGCTCCGAAGTCGAGCTGAGGGTGGTCGATATGCGGTTCTCTTCGACCCTCTTGATGGCTCATCAAATTTAGATGTCTCCGTCGGTGTGGGTACAATTTTCAGTGTGCTTCGCCTTGAGGATGGGGGTTCGCGTGAAGAAGCAATACTACAACCGGGGTTTAAACAGGTCGCCGCGGGTTATGTGCTGTACGGATCATCAACCGTTCTTGTTTTAACCACGGGAAATGGTGTTGATATGTTTGTTCTCGACCAAGCAATTGGTTCGTTT
Source organism: Phycisphaerales bacterium (assembly GCA_012965315.1). Taxonomy (GTDB): domain Bacteria; phylum Planctomycetota; class Phycisphaerae; order Phycisphaerales; family SM1A02. The sequence goes on from DTSO01000086.1 coordinate 22,417, forward strand.
GTACTTGTTTCTAAAAAATTAAAAATTCCATCCGGAAATAAAACATATTCAACCAACGAAGCCTACACAGAAAAATACAGTGAAGAAATTCGTAACTATTTATCTTGGGCACACAAAAACGGCTATTCAAGCAGATACATTGGTTCAATGGTCGCGGATGTACACCGTGTTTTATTGAAGGGTGGGGTTTTCTTGTATCCAACAACAACGGACAATCCGGAGGGGAAATTGCGGTTGATGTATGAAGCAAATCCGATGGCAATGATTATTGAACAAGCGGGGGGAAAAGGCGTTTGTTGCGGGGAGCGAATTTTAGACGTTGTGCCCAGTGGGCTTCACCAGCGAACAAGTGTCATCCTTGGTTCAACTGACCAAGTCGATGCAATTCTCGAACACACAAAATGATTACCAATTTAGATACTGCCGTTTCCCTTCCAAAAAACTCAAACCAAGCGCTAGGAATAGGCGAGTTTGCCGTTCAGTTTATGTCGGGAAGTATTGGAGAACCCGATCAAGCGGTTCTTGATAAAACCGCAATGTTTTTTACAGATGCCGTCTTGTGTGGGTTATCAGCAATAGCTGTTAAAACAAACGCTCCAACGGTATTGCGAAATGAAGCGCTCGATTTTCCGGCTGAAAACGGGGCAACTGTTTTTGGGTCTTCGTGTTCCGTCGTTCCTGAAAAGGCAATTCTTGCAAACTGCGCTGCTGTAAGAGAGTGGGATTCAAACGGAACAAACTTTGGTTACAACCCAGATTTTGGTCACACCGCTGGCGAATTTGGACACAATGATTTTTATGCCGTACCAATTGCCGCCGCACAAGTAATGGGTCTTGATGGTTCCACCGCTTTGCGAGGTATGATTTTGCTAGATGAAATTCGTGGCCGCCTAGCAGAGGTGTTTAGTTTAAAGACGTATAAAATTGACCATGTCGTTCATGGAGCCCTTGCTTCTGCGGCTGTGTATGGTGCAATGTGCGGTGCAACACCGGAACAAATCGAAGCGGCTATTGGAATGTCGGTTGCGCACTTTATTCCTTGGCGAGCAATTCGAGCTGGGAAACAACTATCTGATTCCAAAGGATCTTCTGCTGCGATTAGCACCGAGGTTGCCGTTGTTTCAATGAAGCGAGCTATGAAGGGCTTTATGGGGCCGCGTGATATTTTTAGAAACCCAGAATCTGTGTTTCGATATTTTGAAAATACTAGCGGTGACTCACCATTCGATTTAAATTTATCACACAGTGGAAGTGATTTTGCTGTGATGGGAATGCATTTCAAAATTGGTCTGTATGAGCACCAGTCCGCGGGAGCGCTTCAAGGCCTATTAAATCTAATTCAAGAAAACCCAGAAATTGCTGCCAACCCATCACAAATAGATGTAATTAAAATCACCGCTTACGAGCCTGCGTTTGGAATTATTGGTGACCCAGCAAAGCGGGATCCAAAAACAAGACAGTCTGCTGATCACTCAATGGTATATATTGTTTCGACCATGTTGCGAAAGGCAGAAGAGATTGCAAAAAGCGACGGTGTTGAGTTTTTTGGTCAGTCAAATGACGAGGTGTGGAAACGAATAATGCTAACGCCTTACGACTTTGATGAAAGCGCAATCAACAACGAAACTACCCGCGCAATAATGGAAACCATTTACTTTGAACATGGCGGGGAAGAGTTCGATAAAAATTATCCTGACGGCATTCCTACTTCCATTCATATCACCATGAAAGACGGTGCGGTGTTTGATAGTGGTCTTGTGATGTACCCGAGTGGACACGCGAGAAATAACGAGTGTAATTTAGAAGACATTCTTCAATCTAAATTTGCAATGCATGGACAAATTGCCATGGATAATCCAACAGAAATTATTAAACGGTGTTCTTCTATTGGTTCATTAGATATTGATGGTGTTAAAACCATTTGGAATATTGAATTGGCTAATCGACCAATTTACAAAGATTAATTGTTTGGTTTAACCAAACAGGTGGTCTAGTAATTCAACTATACCCTTGCCTTGTGTGGCAATAGTTTCGAATATTTTTCGGCCCGATGCAATGTCTAACAACTCACGAACGAGTGCGCTTTCGCCTTCATAATCCGCCTTGTTAACGACAAACGTGTCGGCAATTTCAAGAATACCCGCCTTGTCCATTTGAACCGAGTCGCCCATTCCAGGAACAAGAACAACGACTGTCGTGTCTACAACGTCGCGAATCCCAACATCGTTTTGACCGGCCCCGACGGTTTCAACAAACACGTTGTCAAAACCAGCACCGCCTT
>DTSO01000086.1:24721-28043 GCA_012965315.1 Phycisphaerales bacterium
ACCGATTAATTCTAAAATTTCTGGAAGTGAGTTGTAGTCTTCGCCAACCCGCGCCAAACTTCTATAAAAAACATTTTCGTCTACCGTGTTGAAATCCACGCGAAGTCGATCACCAAGAAGTGCACCGCCTGAAATTGTTGACATCGGATCATAAGCAATAATTGCCATTTTTTCGCCACGGCGAACACACTCTGCCGCCATTGATGCTGACAACGTTGACTTGCCTGCGCCTGGCGAACCAGTTAATCCGACAACTTTTTTAGGTCGCCTTTTTTTGGCACCAACCTCAGACCCAACTTCTACAAGACTGATGTTTCTTGAAAGGTCTGCGAGTATAGATGTTGGATTTTCTAGGGGTTTGTATTGAACGGTTGCGGACTTCACGGCATCAACAATGTTTAACATTGTTGTGCCGGTGTGATAAACACCGCGCACGCCACAGTCAAGCATTGGCTGGATGTCTTCTTGGGGGATAATTCCGCCAATATCAACAATCAAATCTGGTCTACCAACATTTTTTAACTCGTTTAATAAGCGGGGAACTAAAACAAGGTGAGAATTGCTCATCATCGAACAGGCAATCATGTCCGCGTCTTCGTCTCGAGCAGAAATTGCCAGACTTCTTGGGGTCTGCCAGAGGCCGGAATAAATAACGTGAATTCCACTGTCTCTAAGCGCCCTGGCAATGAGCTTTACGCCCCTGTCGTGGCCGTCTAGTCCCATTTTTCCGAGTAAAACCCTGGGTCTATGGGATAACTCAGCACAGCGGTCGATTTTTTCTAACTCAGTTGTTGGGGAATGTGTTGGTGATGCCATAGATGAGAATTATACCACTGTGCCAAAGTGTGGTTCAATTCGTTATCGTACGCGTCTATATGTCTATAAACATCCAACAACACATCGGCGATTCTCTTAAAACAGCGTTTGGAAGTGTGTTAAATATTGATCCAAATGAAATTGATCCCGTAGTCAGAAGAGCTCAAAACCCAGAAATCGCCGACTTCCAAGCAAACGGAGCAATGGGTCTAGGCAAAAAACATGGACACGACCCAAAGGAGCTCGCCGAAAAAATTGTTGCGGTTGTCGACTTTGGTACCTTTGCGGACAAGCCCGAGGTTGCTGGCCCTGGTTTTATAAACATTCGAATCAACAACGAAACTATTACAACGCTTGTTGAAGAAATGGATTGTGAAAACCTTGGCGTAGAACCAGACAGAGACACGCACGCCGTTGCTATTGATTTGTGTGGTGTAAATGTTGCGAAACAACTCCATGTTGGGCACCTTCGCTCCACGATCATCGGTGACTCCATTGCAAGAATGTACGAACGCGTTGGAAGAACGGTATATCGAGAAAACCATCTCGGTGATTGGGGTTTACCAATTGCAATGGTGTTAGAACAACTGTTGTCTTCTGGAACAAACCTAGACACACTAGAACTTAATGACCTAAACACAGCATACAAAAACGCACAGCTCGTTGCAAAAGATGAGTTACGCGGAGAAAAAGCTGCGAAAAATTTACAATCTGGTCCGCATCGTTTTATCGAGATCGAAGAACAAAACGCAAGCGCACTTGAGGCACAAGCCGCTGCTAAAACTGTGTTAAACGCTCTTCAGCAAGGTGATAAAAAACTCTTGGCTGACTGGCAAAAACTCATCGATTGCACCATGGGGTCTGTTTATAAATCGCTTGATTTGCTCCACGTAAAGGTTGGAGCCGAGAACAATCGTGGCGAATCTTTTTATAGAGATCGGCTTAGTGGCGTGGTTGAATCGTTTGTTTCTTCTGGATTGGGCGAGGAAGATGGCGGTGCAATAGTTGTGCGTTTTAAGGACCGCGAGCGACCGGTTTTAATTCAAAAGTCCGACGGTGGTTTTTTGTATGCAACAACAGATTTGGCTGCTATACGATTTAGAACAAATGAATTAAAGGCGGACAGAGTAATTTATGTTGTAGACGCTCGACAACGTGACCACTTTAAAGATATTTTCGATGCAGCAAGATTAATTTCTTGGAACCAAACACCCGATGGGACCGAAGCGGAATTGGTGCATGTTCCTTTTGGTTCTGTTTTGGGCGATGACAACAAGCCCTTAAAAACTCGAAGTGGTTCAAATGTAACCCTTGACTCTTTGTTGCACGAAGCTATTGAGCGGGGAACAAGTGAAGTAATTAAGCGGTCAAAAGAACCAAACTCTCCAACCTCAAAAATGAGCGACGAAGAACTTAAAACCATCGGTAGGCAGATTGGTATCGGGGCAATTAAATACGCAGACCTTTCGAATGATCTTGTTCGTGATTATGTTTTTGATATGAATAGAATGGTGGCGTTTGAGGGAAACACGGGGCCGTATATTCAATATGCTTGTGCGAGAATTTCGTCGCTTATCCGAAAGGGTGGTGAACAAGCGGGCGCTAAGCTGGTTATTGAAGAACCCCAAGAGAGAATTCTTGCCTTGAAATTACTGCAATACAACAACGTGTTGCACGATTCCATCAAATATTTAGAACCACACAGACTTTGTACGTGGTTATATGAATTAACTGACGCCTTTAGTGCGTTCTACCAATCATGCCCGGTGTTAAAACTAGAAGATGAATTAACAAAACAATCGCGACTTCGTTTAGCGAACCTCACAAGGCGGGTGATTGTTGATGGATTAGATATGCTTGGCATCGAAGCGCCAGAACAAATGTAAAAACCCAGAAAGATTAAGAATGAATAAATATAAATCACCATTTTTTTATATAGGCGCATTGTTGCTACTTGTTGCAACTGGTTCTTCTTTGGTTCTGTCGGGAACAAAACTTGGACTGTTCGATTCTATTCCCGGCTGTGGGGTTGGTAGTGGCTGCGACAATGTCACAAACGGCCCGTGGGGAACTGTTCCTGGTATTTTAATTCCGGTGTCGTTTGTTGGTCTTGCTTGGTTTTGGTCTTTGTTTGTTGCGTGGACTACGAGTAGTAGTTTTTCAAACAAAATCAGGTCTTCTGTACTCCTTGGAGTATTCGCTTCATTGGGTTTTATTGTTGTTATGATTTTTATTGGAAGCTTTTGCAAGTGGTGTGCCCTCTCCCATTTTTGTAACATTTTATTCTGGGTGCTTTGTATAAAGGGAAGAAAAAACGAAAACGAGAGCAGGGGCTCTTCTTTGTTTGACCCCATTGTTCTTTGGGGTGGATTTGTTGTTTCTTTATGTATTTTATTCATGGTTGGAAATTATATTTCTGAAAAGAAAGCGGAGTATGAAGCACAAAAATACGAAGAAAACCTAGAGCAACTCACCACCGGTGTGGTGGCAACATCTACGCTTGCGT
>DTSO01000087.1:0-1121 GCA_012965315.1 Phycisphaerales bacterium
TTTGTCACAGCAAGTAAGTGATCAAGTGGAAACCGTTCAATGATAACATCACCATTTGTCATTGCTGTGGCGATTGCCCAAGTTCCAGCGACAATTCTGTCCGGCATGACACTGTGGGTTGTACCACTAAGCTCATCGACCCCATCGATAATAATACGTGGTGTACCTGCGCCAGAGATTTTTGCGCCCATATTGTTAAGTAACAACGCAAGGTCAGCAATTTCAGGTTCGCATGCTGCGGACTCAATGATCGTCCTACCTTCTGCAAGAGTTGCTGCGCTCATCACATTTGCAGTTCCTAAGACAGTTGATCCAAACGGACCGCCCAAGAAAATGGTCGATCCTTTTAATCGATCGGCTGTAGCAATAATGTCTCCGCCATCAAGTTCGATTTTTGCTCCAAGCGCTTCTAGGCCACGAAGATGCAAATCGATCGGGCGATCACCAAAGGCGCAACCTCCGGGCATAGAAACGCGAACTTTGCCTCGCCTAGCGAGTAGAGAACCAAGAACACAGACGCTCGCCCGCATTGTCCGAACAATGTCATACCGTGCATGTGAAGTTGATTCATCTTTTACCTGAACAGTGATTGAATTTTCTTTGTGTTCGACGTTACATCCAAGTTCCAATAGTAGATTAGACATGTTGGCAATATCCGAAAGATTTGGCATGCAATCGAATTGAATTGATTCAGTTGTAAGAAGCGATGCGGCAAGCAGGGGAAGCGCAGAGTTTTTAGACCCATCGACGGATATTTTGCCTGTTAATCGTTGCCCCCCTTGAATTTTGAACACATCCATGTGCTGTTTGGGTCCTTCCTTGCAATTTACGTAAAAGGGGCATTCCTTACCCTCAGGGAGCGATACTATCAGATCATGAGGAATATTGTTGATAATCTGCGTAAAATGAGGTGATATCGGGATCAAGTATGCCTCGAGAAACGAATAATTTTATTGACTGAGTACGTTTATTAGGACATACTGAGACTACTCAGGTGAATACCTACCCCTGTGATTTACTAGGAGACCTTAATGCGAACGACCACATTTATTATTGGAGTTGTAACACTTGGGTGTACTGGATCTACATTCTCAGAGATAATCAACGTTCCAAATGATTTT
>DTSO01000087.1:1131-2631 GCA_012965315.1 Phycisphaerales bacterium
CAACAATTCAGGATGCAATTGTCGCTGCTGAATCGGATGATGAGATCCAAGTCGAAGCTGGAACGTACTCTGAGTCGATTGATTTTCTCGGGAAGACCATATCTGTAACGGGTGTGAGCGGATCTTCAAATACAATTATTGATGGCGGAAGAACGGGAGTTGTTGTTTCATTTATCACTGGTGAAACACAAAAATCATTGCTTGATGGATTCACCATTCAATTTGGATCAGGACTCAATGGCGGTGGTGTATACATTAATACTGCTAGTCCTACTATCAAAAATTGTTTAATTAAGAGTAATCAAGCAACTCTACATGGCGGCGCAATGTATGTTATTGCTGGCAATATAGATTTGGAAAATATCGTTTTTGAAGGAAACGTTGCTGTTGGCGCAGGTGGTGCAATCTACTTAAGAGAAAGTAGTGCGACAATCACAGGTGGTTCGATGTTGTCAAACTCTTCTAACAATGGCGGTGCAATGTATGTCAAAGACGGCACGGGTTTTGTTTCGATGACTGGCGTGACATTTCGCCAAAACTCCGCAGCCGAAAGCGGTGGAGGAATCTTTGTTAAACTTAGTGAAGTGATCGCTACGGATTGTATCTTTGACTTGAATAGCGCCAACGATGGTGGCGCGTGGTTTAGTTATAACGGTGGTGCTGCGACGATTACGAACGGAGTATTCAACGACAATAGCGCCTTAGGTCTAGGCGGGGCAGCAAATGTACGTGCAAACAGTACTGTCTCTTTTTTACAGTGCACCTTCGAGTCGAATGTCTCCGATAGTGATTGCGATGGAATCGGCGGTGGTGCAGTCTTAAATATTGGTAATAGTATTGTTACGTTAGAAGATCCTTCTGTTTGCTACAACTTACTTTGTGATTCTGATGATTTGTTTTACGGCGATGCTCCAATCATCGTAGGAGATATTTTAGATTGCAGTTCAAGCGATGATCCCGGGGCGTGTTGCGGTGGTTCAGCATGTTGGGAGATGGTAGAAGCAGATTGCATTGATGGCGGAGGAGCATGGAATGGCAGTGGCAGTGTATGCGTTGGTGTGACATGTGATGGAGGCACAGGCTCAGCGACTGGTGCATGTTGTGTTGAAGATAACTGCGTGCAAGCAACCGAACTCTCTTGTGTTGATGCAGAAGGCGTGTTCTACGGAACTTCCGTAACTTGCGAGGCAACAGAATGTCCAGCAAATTGCGATGCAGATATCAACGGCGATGGTATAGTCAATGTTAGTGATTTACTTGAACTGATTAAGTTCTGGGGTATGTGTCCATAACTCACTGTAGAAACTTGCATTAAAAAAACCCAAAAGGCTTTTTTTACAATTTGGAAGTTGCTAAAGACGGTAGTATTGCCTCATCTCTGAGGGTACTTGACCTACATGCCACAAAAACGGACAATATCGACTATGTCTATGACAGTTGAACTTCCAACGCTTTGGTTCCTCTGTGCCCGAACTATGGCAGTGGCAGGCGAAGATTTGC
>DTSO01000088.1 GCA_012965315.1 Phycisphaerales bacterium
ATTAGTTATTGATTAGACGGGAAAACCCTGAGTTGGCGGAGGGGTCCAGATAGACCCCAAACCACCATGTATGCAATATGGTTCAAAAAGTTAACTCTGTCAAGGGAAATACTTTAATTATTTTTAAAAATAAAATAAAAAAATACCAATACGTTAATTTGGGTAATTTGAAAATCTATTATGTTCTTCATATACTCGGAGTGTCTGACACTCTGGTAGTATGCTTGTATGCGAAAAATAGCCATTCTTGTCCTTTTAGCAGCGTTATTATCTAGTTGTGGAGGTTCTGAACCGAAATCAGGGGCTGTGACTATTCCAATTCCTGCTGGTAAAAACGCCGTAGAGCCATCGGTTGCGAAACTGTTAAACAAAACGGGAAACAATCTGAGCCAAGCTATGGACGATCCTCAAAAATGGTTGATACATGGTTCTGCGCTTTTTGCAAATGCATATTACAACGAAGCAGTGTTGACACTCACACAGGCTATTAACATCAATCCAGAGATGCCTCAAGCAACGTACTTGCTAGCAACAGCGCTCTGGAAAGTGAACAAACAAGCAGAAGCAATACAGGCACTGCAAACATCGCTTGGGCTTATTCCAGAATACGACATTGGGTGGCGACTTCTTGCAGAGTGGCAAATGGAACGTGGTGAAATAGAGCGAGCGGAAACATCAGCAAGAAAGGCATTCGAACTTAACCCAGGCCGAATAGGTACGCGGTATGTCTTAGCGCAATCACTAATGGACGGCGAAAATTACGAAGAGGCATTGCCGATTCTAGAGGAAGTAATTTCAGTCAATAAAGCTCCTCGCTGGATTTACACACTTGCAAGTCAATGCTATAGACAACTTGGCAAGACACAACAATCGGAGCAGGCGCTTGCAAAATCTGGACCACCGTTTGTAGATTGGCCCGACCCAATGTACAAGCACATACCAAACTTAATTGCTGGAAAAGCAGAAATTGCTTTGTATGCGCTTCATCTCAATAGAGTAAACGGTTCGGAAAATGCCCTCCCTTTTTTGGTGAAGGCGAACAAAATAAATCCTGAACACGTTGATGTTCGGGTAGCGCTTTCGATGGCACTTCAGAAAAAAGACCAACTCAATCATGCACAGAAAGTACTCGAAGAATTGCAAGGCGAAGCAAATATAAACTATTGGAAACAATATGCAGCGCTTAGTATTGCTCAAAATGATTTGGACAATGCTAAGGAGTATGTAGAAAAAGCCATAGAACTTGATAGCGAAGATGCAAATGCCCAAGATATTGCAGCATTTATCGCTAAGAATCAAGGCGAAACGGCTGAAGCAATTTCACGTTGGCAAGAAGCGGCAAGGTTATATGTCGAAATTGAACTCTGGGAGAAAGCGGAGCTCTCGCTTGCATACGCTTCTGAAATTGGAGAATTGAGCCAAGATGGGCTCTGTGCATTGGCATTGGCACAAATAGAGTTGGAACACATCGTGCAAGCACGAACTACTATCCAAAAAATATTGAGCATAGAACCATCAAATTCAAAGGCAGTAGCGTTACAGAACCGATTGCTTCAAGAATGAATTACTACATTGTTTGGATATTGCTGTTCCTAACGGCTTGCGCTGGAAACGAGCAACAGAATGATTCCAAAGTACAGAGTACACCTTCCCCATGGTTTGAGGATGTTGCTTTCGATTGGGGAGTTGATTTTACATACGACAATGGTGCAGAAGGCGATTTTCATATTAGAGAAGTCACAGGCGGTGCGCCCGCGCTGTTCGACTATGACAATGATGGAGATCTTGATTTATATTTAGTTCAGGGCAAAGGGATTCGTGGGAATGCGTTGTTCGAAAATGTTGATGGCGTGTTTGTAGATTGCACTGAGGGAAGTGGTGCAAACGATATGGGGTACGGTATTGGAGTATCAACTGGCGATTACGACAATGATGGCGATACCGATTTGTATATAACGAACTTGGGTGTGAATGCTCTCCTTCGAAATGATGGGGACGGCAAATTCACTAATGTCACGCAAGTTGCTGGCGTTGAAGACGATGGGTTTTCTGCATGCTCGGCATTCGGCGACCTTGATAATGATGGTGACTTAGATTTAATTGTGACTAAATATTTAGATGTAGAACACATTACAGATAGAAAATGTTTAGATGCGTTGTCGCGCCGAACATATTGCAACCCTACAATTTATGAAGCCGAATTGCAAGACACCCTTTTCTTTAATAACGGTGATGGAACATTCACCGATGTTACAGCGGAAGCAGGATTGTCAAACGTCAAAGGGACAGGCCTTGGAGTTTTTATATCTGATTTGACCGGCGATGATTTGCCTGATATTTTTATTGCAAACGATGCGATGCCGGATAGGCTTTGGGTAAATCAAGGCGATGGTACATTCATAGAAGATTCAATGCATCGCAACATTGCAATAGACGATTCAGGAATTGCAAAAGCAGGAATGGGCGCTACACCTGTGGATATTGACCAAGATGGTGACATCGATGTATATGTCACTAATATTTACGGTGAATCGGATTCGTTTTACAGAAACGAAGGGGATTTCTTTCATGATATGACAAGGCGTTCTGGTTTGTCTGCCGAAACACGCGCCTATACTCGTTGGGGAATTGTCTTCGCTGATTTTAATAATGACACACTTCTTGATTTATTTGAAACAACTGGAGGTGTAGTTTCTGGCGTGAACTCCTATTCAAGTGAGGACCCTCTCGCTGAGCCGAATTTACTTTTCGAGCAGTTAGAGAATGGCCGTTTTAAATTGATAGATCCAAAAGGGGGGACGGCTGAACTACTTATTGCAAGTTCACACGGCGTGGCGTCTGGTGATATCGATGGTGATGGCGCAGTCGACCTTGTTGTTGTGAACAGCAATGCTCCCGTAAATATACTAAAAAATATCACTAAAAACCGTGGAGGTTGGGTCACCTTTCAAGTACTCAATACATATGGCAGTAATGCTCTCGGAGCACAAGTAGATGTCGAACTAGAAGATGGATCGCATCTATATGCAGAAATTAAATCTGCATGTGGATACGCATCAGCGCATGATCCACGCGCGCATTTTGGTTTGGGTGACCAAAGAGTTTCACAAGTCACAATAACTTGGCCAATTGGTACTATCCGAGTTCTGAAAAACCCAGAATTACATAGAACGCACGTCGTCGAATATGCCGAATAAAGAAGTTGTACATGTCTACTGAACAAAAACCTCGCTTCGTTATGATTGTTACCGATGGTCCGCTGATGGCTGGTAGACCATCCAAGCTTGCAAATCGTTCAGCAATTCATCTTTCAATTATTTCGCCACCACTTCCACCAGCAGCAATTGCTACGACTATTGTTACTGGAGTTTCGCCACTCATTCACGGCATCGTGACTAAAGGAATAGTTGATTCTGAATTACTTACAGCGAGAGAATCTGTTCGTACAGACCGTCGTTTTCAAACATTTTGGGATGAAAGTGACCTTGAAGTAAAACTCATTAATTGGCCTGCCACAATAGGGGATGGGCAAGTTACAAACTTACAAAGCTTTCAAGAATTTCAAGATGCAAAGGAATGTCTCGATGCAGAGATTGTTGGAATACTGCTTCCTCTGTTGGCAAGAGAACAAAAAACACATCAGCAAGTACTTGACACACAAGAAGAGCTTGAAAACTTTTTGGAGTGTTTACCAAAGGAAACTAACGTACTTTTAGTACACCGACGAACAGGAGATGATGGGATTCCATTAAAATCGATGCATACCCTTTGCGCAACTTTTCTAGTTGACAAATGCGAATTCCAATCGAAGAAACTTTACTATTTAGAATCGGTAGGTGCAGCATCGTATCTTCTTGCGGGTGTACCTTGCCCTATAGGAGTTGCTCAACCAAAGTGGCAGTTCCTCCCTCCGTGTGCAGATGATATTCAAAGCGTTTTTCCTAAAAACCCATTATCAGATACAGTTGACTGGCCTGCATTGATTCAACAAATTATTCAGTCAGATAACACTGCTAGCATTACCTTGCTCACTCAACGATTTGCAACGCTTGTTTCTTTAGCATTTAAAAAACAATTATGGGATAAACTGGAATTTAACAGCGCTTGTCTGGTTCAGTTGAGAGGAAAACCTTTTGATTATTGGATGTTGATTCTCGCTCTCGAACAACAAGGGAAAATTGAAGAGTTACAGCCAGTAACTGTACATCTAGAGAAACTTTTTCCGAATGTTTTTATCACTCGCATTGCAAAAACGTTGGTGCAGTTTGATGAACAAGAGACTTTAGATTTATTGCAAACAATTGAGATAGAAAAAATGGGTATCTATCATGCATTAGGTTTGTACGGTCGATCCTGCTTGAAAGCAGGTTTAATGGAACGAGGCGAAGCAGCACTTGTTCTTGCAACTCAAAAAGGAGTTGCAATCTCTGCTGACAGAGTACAGCTAGCAAAGTTTTATTTTGAAAATGGTGAGTACGAAAAGGCACTTCGATTTATGAAGAGAATTGGCGAATCGGATTGCGAATTGTCCTGGCAAGTATTGCGATTGAAGATTCTCGACAGCTTGAATCGAAAAAAAGAAGCGCTATTGCTGGCAAAGCGAATTCTTGGCATAAAGTCTACACATGAAGTTGCTCTGAAAGCACTTGAGAAGTTCAGTTAAGCGATAAATTTTTCCGCTACAAGATTCCTCAGTGTTTGCAAGGGGTCCTCTTTATAGATATCCAGTTTTTGACCTTGTAATAACAATGGGATGGTGCTGGCTAACCACTCAATAAGAAATGCTTTGCCGTCACCGTTATTGTTTTGCAAACAATTTTTGAGAAGGGGTTCCAGTAATTCGTTATTTTCTTTTACCCAGTCGTAGAGTAATTGAGGTTTTTCAAGGTCGTTTGCATATATTTCTAATGGAGAACGCATTTTGTCTGCGCATACAAATGGATATACCGAATCATATTCGTCGCCTTCGAATGTCACTATTTTTACGTTTGGGATGTTTTGAAATTGATTTTCAAAGCGCGTATGAATTGCCTCGATGAGCATATTGTCAAATGAATTTAATTCATTGAAATTAGTGGTTGTTTCACCCCAATTATCTCGCTTGGGTTTGTACAGACTTGTTCGATACCTTGGAATAGTGTTTCCAAAATCAATGCCACATTGATAGGAAACATTTGCAATAGTTTCTGCCATTCTGTCAGTTCTCCCAAAGACGAATGGAATTTTGTCGAAGGAGGTGATAATTGAATCAAATTGCAATTGTGAAATAGTTGCATCTCTATACATAGGAATGCCAAGTAAGAAACGACAGATACTGTTCGCATTCGAAGGGTGCTTTATATAATCCAGAAGCGTCTTTGGATATTCTGAACCGACGCTATTTTGCCAAAGTTCCCTAAACATTTCTCGATTCCCAAGAAAACCGAACTCAGATTCAATACGTTCAAGTGGATTGCGAACCATCAGGATGAGTTGTTGATCTACATAGTTTGAATTTGTGTCACAATCAAAAATATCTCCACAATTCGACTTCATCTCTTCGTTGTCACCAAACATTTGGATATGCCTGTAGAGCTGGTTCGGTTTAGGTGGTTTTGGTGAACCGCTTATTGCCATAAACAAAGTAGTACCACCGGTTTTTGGTACATGGATGATGATTGGTCGTTTTTTCATTTGGTGAGTAGTATATAATTGGTTAAATGGGATTGTCAAGAAACAGAATCAAAACAACGAGTATTACATTGCTTGTTGTTTCTGTGGTTTTATATATCTTCATAATTAATTCTTATGGTGAATTAGCCATTAGACCAAGTAAACAAGTAATTGATCCAATTTTACGCCCAGCGTTAATTGTATTTGCAGATGCTGTTGATGCAAACACAAACGATGCAAAAGCTCGAATGGAATTGGGAATGACGTACGAAGGTGCGGGTATTAATGAATTTGCTGAAGCGACATACAAGCAATATGCAACACAATTTCCAGATAGAGTAATTGGGTGGTACCGGCTCGCAGTTGTTCAGCAAAAACAAGGGAAAATCGAAGAGGCAATTCAATCGCTTTTGAAGGGTGCAGAACTCGCAGGACCAAAAATGGATTCTCCGCATTGGCAACTTGCATTTTGGTATATCGAATTAGGAGATTTTGAAAATGCCGCAAAGCAAGCTGATTTAGCCGATTTAAAAAAGCCAAACTCGATGCAAGTGCAAATTGCAAAAGGTAGAATTGCACTTGGGCAAAATAATCCTGAGTTGGCTATTGAAATTTTGAACAACAATCAACTTATCGCTTCGATTCCAGATGGATATGTGTACCAATTACTCGGAAGAGCATATCGGGCAAATGGCGATGAAGATAAATCTCGTGAAGCGTGGAGTAGAGCTGGGCAATCAAAACCAAATTGGCCAGACCCTTGGACAGCCATAGTTGTTAAACATGTTGTTGGTCTAACTGCAATGCGTCAACAAATAATGAAATTTATTCGTGCTAAAGATTCATTGTCTGCAAGGAAATTAATAAATGAATATTTCACATACGATAAGGAGAATCGTGTTGTTAGACGGTTAGACGCAAAATGTAACTCGCTTAACGGGAAATTTGCGATGGCGATGAATAAGTATAACGTTTTGATATCTGAAGATAAAACGGATGTTGCATCTAGGGTTTTACTGGCGAAATTAAGAATGCATTTGAAGCAATTTCAATCGGAAGAGGAAATCGCAATTACAAAAGAAATTCTATTGAAAGTAATTGAGATTTCCCCAGACCATGTACAAGCAAAAATTTTAATTGAATCTCTTCCAGAATAATGAAGTTTAAATTATTCATCACATGCCTGTTGTTTGTTGGGTGTTCTAGTAAACCAGAAGACGTAATAAAAGAGAAACCATGGTTTGCTGAAGAAGCAACGATGAGGGGTGTAGATTTTATTTTTGAATCTGGTTTTAAAGATTTTCCCTACAACCCGGAAATAATTTCAGGTGGCGTCGCGTTGCTTGATGTTGATGGTGATTTAGATGTCGACATCTATTTTGTTCAAGGCGGTTCGATAGTAGACAAAAGTCAAACAGAATTCGCCAATCAATTGTTTATAAATGACGGCAGTGGTCATTTTTCAAACGGAACAGCAGGGTCAGGCGCAGGGGATACGAGCTATGGAACTGGGGTTACAACTGGTGATTATGACAAAGACGGTGATGTTGACATTTACATCACAAATGTAGATGCAAATGTTTTGCTTCGAAATGAAGGCAACGGAACATTTGTTGATGTTACAAAAATAGCTGGTGTGGGAGAAAAACGTTGGAGTTCTAGCGCTGCATTTTTTGACATGGACAATGATGGCGACTTGGATCTATATGTAGCAAACTATATTGATTGGTCTCACGAAACCGAATTAGAATGCAAAGCAAAATCTGGACTTCTAGATTACTGTCACCCGCAAGCATATCGTGCTCCAGCAAAAGATTTGTTGTACAGAAATAATGGAGACGGAACATTTACTGATGTTTCAGTTGCCTCGGGGATTCGCTCTGTTTGGGGAAATGGTTTAGGGGTTGCGGTTGGAGATGTAAATGAAGATGGTTTCCTAGATGTACTTGTTGCGAATGATAAAATGAATAACCAACTTTGGGTGAATCAAGGTGACGGCACCTTCATTGATGAAGCAATCGTTTCTGGTGTTGCAGTTGATGCAAACGGAGAACCAAAAGCAGGCATGGGAACTGATTTCGCAGATGTCAACAATGATGGCTTGTTAGATTTACTCATAGTGAATTTGTTTGGAGAAACAGATTCGTTATTTTTGAACAATGGTGGATGGTTTAGTGATGGAACCCCGATGTCCGGCTTGTCCGCAATCTCGCGATCCAATACTCGATTTGGAACTGGTTTCAGAGATTTGAATAACGATGGTTTTCTTGATTTGTATTTTTCAAATGGGAATGTCCGACTACCCGATTTGATTACTACAGATGACCCTTATGCAGAAGAAAATATAGTGGTTCAAGGAAATGGAACGGGAAGGTTCGTTGAGGTATTCCCAAAAGGCGGTGTTGTAAATCAAATTGCAAAAACGAGTAGGGGAATTGCATACGGTGATGTAAATGGAGATGGCGCAATGGATATCGTTGTCCAAAACCGTGATGCTCTTCCTTATTTACTAATCAACCAGAATCCAGGCGGTGGTGGTTTTGTAAAATTGCAGTTACGAAATACATTTGGTGCACTCGTACAGGATGGAGTTGTTCGGTTTACATTGGGAGCAACTAAAATGAGAAGAGAAGTTCGAACGAGCGGTGGGTTTTGTTCTGCGCACGATCCAACCCTGCATATTGGAATTGGAAATGCGCAATCAATTACAGATGTTGAAATTACGTGGCCTGATGGCACGAAGCAGGAAATCGTAGATGTTTTAGCTGGCGAAACCGTCGTTATCCACCAAATAAAGTGAGCCGTGGTATCCTGCTGCGATGAAGAAATTACTACTTATCGTTCTTGTGGTTTTACTTTCTGGTTGTGGTCTTCAAAAAGCGGAAACACCGTCATGGCGTGGATTTAAAAAAGACAAACTTCCAGAAGGTTGGCGTATGTCAGACGAGGGTGTATTAACGCACATTAAAGGCGGCGGAGATATTATTACAAAGAAGGAAT
Source organism: Phycisphaerales bacterium (assembly GCA_012965315.1). Taxonomy (GTDB): domain Bacteria; phylum Planctomycetota; class Phycisphaerae; order Phycisphaerales; family SM1A02. The sequence continues at coordinate 8,653 of DTSO01000088.1, forward strand.
ATAAAGATTTCATCTTAGAACTCGATTGGAAAATTTCAAAAGGTGGCAACAGTGGTATTTTCTTTCATGTAAATGAAGAACATGATTACGTTTGGCTTGGCGGTCCCGAAATGCAAATTCTAGATAATGTTTCACACGCCAATGGCATGAAACCCGAGACAAGTGCTGGCGCTAATTATGCATTGCATGCTCCTTGTTGTGATGTGACGAAACCAGTTGGCGAGTGGAATCATGTTAAATTAGTTGTGGATGGGCCACATGTTGAGCATTGGCTAAATGGCAAGAAACTACTTGAATATGAGTTGTGGTCGGACGACTGGAAAGCGCGTGTTGCAGCGAGCAAATTCAAAGACATGCCACCCTATGGTTTAGGTAAGACTGGGCATATCGCTCTTCAAGACCACGGCGATATCGTATCTTTCCGAAACATTCAAATAACTCCCTTAGGGCCTAGTACGCCTGTACCAGGCACATGAGGGTCTGGTACACCTGTACTAGTCCCTGTACGATACTCGCATGACACGACCAATGACAATGTTTACAGGGCAATGGGCAGATTTGTCGCTTGACGAAGTAGCAAGTTTTATTGCAGATTGCGGATACGACGGGTTAGAGCTTGCCTGTTGGGGAGACCATTTTGACGTACACGCTTCTGCTGAGGAATTGGAAGCTAAATGGACCCATCTCAAATCACATAACCTTGATTGTTTTGCAATTTCCAATCATCTTGTCGGTCAAGCAGTCTGCGACGAAATTGATGAGCGACACAAATCAATTCTTCCAGAAGCAATTTGGGGAGATGGAGATCCCGAAGGCGTACGCCAACGAGCTGCTGAAGAAATGAAACAAACAGCTCGGGCTGCTGCTGCGTTTGGGGTTCCAGTTGTAAACGGATTTACAGGTTCGTCAATCTGGGGAAAATTTTATTTCTTCCCACCAG
>DTSO01000089.1 GCA_012965315.1 Phycisphaerales bacterium
GAGGGCTCCGCGGTGATACTCGATTCAACCCACCTCCTGACTTGCATCCATGTATTCGGTCACGAGAAAACCCAGGAAGTTAGCCTATTTGGCATATGCACTTCAAGTGGAAAATTCGATCAAATTAAAAGTGACTTCCATTTGGTGGACGAAGGCGAATATGACGATGAGGTTGAGTTTACGGACTTGGACTCCCAGTGGGATCTCTACAAAACTGGAGTCGATGGCGACTGGGCACTCATCAAAACTGACAAGCCTCACTGGGATGCGAAGAATGCAGCAATCATCCATCCAGCTGCCGTAGATCCAGAATGGGTGGTACCAGAAGGGACTGAACTCTTTCTCGTGGGATACTCGCCCATCTTCATGGAAGAAACAGATGAACAGTCTGATACGATCAGTGATTATGATAAACGAATGCTGTTCATCAAACATGGTCCATACACCCTGTGCGGTCGAGCCATTACTACAGATCGTGGTCTAGGAACAGTGGAGCACTTTGAGGATTGGCCAGCAGCTGTTGGACACTCTGGGGGAGGTGTCTACTTGTGGAATGCTGATGCAGAAAGACTTGAACTCGTGGGAATCTTCAATACTGTAGCCATTGGCCACTATAATTTTGACTTCTTCGGAATTACAAAAGTTAATGTTGGAAAAAGGAATTTTCTTTTATACTCTCCAATTGCGCCAGTGTTACAGGCATTGAAATCAGATAAAGAGTAACCGTCTATCAAGTCGCCAGTGGTGTGGATGGGTCCTTCTAATCAATTACAAATCAACTAACGGCGCCCTTGTTATGCAAGACTTTCTATGGGCATGCGCCCCACGCTGCTATGACAACAAGCAAATCGGCTACTGCAACTTCGCCATCCGAGTTAAGGTCTGCGTCACAACTGCCATTAACAGGACAATCGCCCCACGATGCGATGAGAAAGAGCAAATCTTCAACGTCAACAGAACCGTCATAATTAAAGTCGCCAACACAATCATTGTTCACTACCTCGACTGTTGCGATAGTGTCCAACATGTTTTTCGTGTCGTCCCAAGCGCGAACAATAAGCGTTCCCGTCTGGGAAAATGAAACTGGAATGCTGACCTCTCCATTTGCATCAGCAAAGGCGTTGCCAATAGATTCACCATTAAAATAAAGTGCAGCAATTGCACCCTCTGCAGGTATTCGTAAACCTAGGTTAAACAAGCCAAAATCAAATGTAGTTGAGTTTACAGGAATTCTTAAAGGCACACCAATAAATGTAAAACCGTGCGGATTCTCTGTCCACACTTTCATTTCAGGATCACCAAGTAATAGCGTCTCGTATAAATTCTTGCGAGCGGGTTCATTATAGGCAGACTCTATCAGTGTCCATAGTTGTGCTTCAGAAAGAATCCAAGAAATATTTGGCGCATTTGTAAAATGCGAACACAATAAAATTTGCCTCCCAAGTATTCCAGATTCAGTTCGCCAGTAGTTTCTTGTTGCTCCAATATAAACAACCGCTCGATGTTCAGTAAGCATCCATCGCTCTGAATGGCATTCCAATTCTTGGTGAATTGAACTTGTTTGGCAACCTGCCGAAAAGACAATTGGCGTTTTATTCCCATTATCAAATAATTCGATATCGCTATCCCACAAACTATCTTGGTCGAATGTCCACTGAGCCCATCTTGTATCACTCCCGTGCCCGAAGTACAACATAAAGTGTTGCCCTTCGTTCACATCATTAATCAAATCCTGCACAGTGTCGGAAGGATTTGTCCCTGTTCTTCTTGTAAAACTAAGTGGACCTTCAATGTAGTACGCGCTTTCAAGATCATCAGCTGAGGCCGTGAACCCGTGCGATGTATTCCAATGCACAGTCGTATGCGCCTTCTTGTACCAAGCGTTCGAATACGGAGGGTTTTCCGAATAGTTTAAAATCTTTGCTACTTGCTTATCAACTTCATACCAGTCGTCTACTGACAGTCGACCAATACCAAATGAAGCAAAGAGTTCATCTTCAACACAGGAGTACCAGTAATCGGATGGCCGTTTGCTACCGAAAATAACGTCTGGATGCATTGGGATGTCCTCGTGATCACCAACAAACAGACAATATGCATCGCAATCTGATTCCAAATTGTTAAACCAAGATTCCAACTCGGTCTTAATTACTATTGGATCAGTGCCTAACTTTTCTGTATATTTGAATGTAACTTTATATCCACGTTCAAGTTTTTGCTGCACAAGTGGCCACAAATTACTGACATACTCTTTTGGTGTAACAAAAAGGTAATTCCCATTCATTCCATCGTTGTTTATGTAAATTAGTTGGTATAAAAGCATCTGATCAAAATTGGGAATCAGATTTTGCACACTGTTGGCCAATCTTCTTGAAATAGTAGTCTCCCAAGGGTTACCCATTGGCTGTTGCACAACAATTCTTGTCACTCTGTGAATGAGTAACTTCTCGGATGAAGGAAGGTACTGCACTACTCTTGGAAAGATGGGCTGTGCACGGAATGCACCCCGAATTGTCATCGGCAAGAACACCTCTCCCAACCCGGGAGGCCACGGTTGATTGTGTTGTTTATAAAAAGTATAATCAATTACAAACGGAACAAGTGGGTCATCAAGACCACCATTATTCGGTGTATCTTCAGGGCTTAGTTGCGCTGGCGCCAAATGGATATTTTCAAGTATTGTGGTTTCCAAAACTGTTATGTTTTCGATCGTCGCTCCTCCGTCAGCGGCCATGAGTCCTACAAGGAAAGGGACTCCTGGAACTTCTGGCTTACCGATTCCCTTTGCAAGCGAACCATTTGGAATTCTGATTCTATCGAATACTACCCCTTGCCCGCCCGTGTCTGCAATACTGCCCTTCCAAACACCATGGATTGTTATTTCAAATACTGTAGCGTTTACACTTGATTGGTCTGCGATGTACTTAACCGTCGGTGGAGTACCTGCGGGCGCGGTATCAAAGGCAATCCAATCGTCAGCGGTAGCAAATTGAACGATTGATAAAATCGTGATGAATAGGGTTTTCATTGTTTCTCCTCTGCACCCATTGTTGCATATATTCGCAAATGAGGCAATGAATAAATTGTTACTTAATAGGCAATATGCTATTCCCCACGATGGGGTAATTGATACTGATTCTTATGAATGTAGAAAAAAACAACCTTAAAAGAAAAAAGCAGGCTGTGGATGGGTCCTTCTAATCAATTACAAATCAACTAACACCGCCCTTGTTATGCAAGACTTTCTATGGGCATGCGCCCCACGCTGCAATTAGTGTTAGAAGGTCTGCAACATCGACATCATTATCGCCATCAAGATCCGCAGCACAGGGTATTGGACAATCACCCCAAGCACCAATGAGTAATAACAGGTCAGCAACTTTTACTTCGCCATCGCCATCAAGGTCACTGGCACAAAACGTAAACTCAATCCGTGAGGTTTGTGAGTATTCATTGCCAGCAATATTTGTATATTCCCATGCAATTCCTTGCATATTTATATCCAACCCGACATCGTTGATTGTGATGCGATCATCTGATTGAGGATCGAAAATGAAACTGTCTACCCATGCCTCCATTTTGCCTTGATAAAGATTAAGGTCACCCATGTTTATGGGATTACCCGTAACTGAAAGCGATGCCGATGCAATATCAGGATCGCCAACCCAATGAATATGGTACCCGTAGAATTCACCGGGAAGAAGACTTAAGAAAGTCCATGCGTCACCGACTTCCAAGTTCATCCACGTTGTTGTCATCTCAACATAATCAGCGCCAATGTCAAACGAATGTTGAATCCACCCAACAACTACACCCCCGTTAGCAAAATCGTACACATTCTCTTGTGGACCAACCCACTCTGTGCCATTGCTAACTGTGAAATCACCAAGGTCATAAATACCCTCTCCCTCCCAATAGGGAGAACCTGTGTATTGGGAGACCATGTTAAAACTCATTCCTGATAAATCAGCAGTTGCAGTCGAACAAATTGCTAATGCAACTGTAAGACCGAGTGCGGGCCCAAATTTTAGAATTTCTTTTTTGGTCATTCTCTTTCACCTCTCCTGTTGACAATTCTAAGATTGCCTTAACACCATCAATAGTAGGACAACATTTGCCTTAATACAAGCAAATTCAAAAAAATATTTCAAAAGTTACCATGTATAGTCAGATTTCCCATCTAGGGCACTGTAAATCTGGTTCACCTTGAAATATATCAATGCCTGTGAATTACATTCAAATAACCCAACGAGAGGATTTTCTATTGATTGGTGCACAAATTGCATTGGTAACACACACCGCATCAAAACGCATCCCGTTGTTTGCGATGCGATCGAGGTTGGGAGTTTCTATGAGTGAACCTTCGTAACTACTGACTGCTTTCAACACATGGTCGTCCACAAGAAAGAAAACGACGTTTGGCCGTTCGGGGGTTTGTGTTTGACATCCCAGAACAAAGAAAATACTAATTAGAAAACATATTTTTTTCATATCAACACACAAAGGATGGTAGCGTCAGCCCCGCAAGAATTTCCTTTGGTGATTCAGAGGATGGAACGACTTTTTCATCTTTTGCATTCCAGCGAAGTACTTTATCTTGCTGCAAGGCATCGACTGCCATCTTAATGCCGACCATTGTCGAGCAACCAAGATCAACATTGCATGCAAGTTCATCGCCATTTCGTATTGCGTCAAGAAAGTTACCCATATGGTCACGGCGCTCGTGTGGCGTTAGCATGACTTCCATCTCGCCTCCGCTTTTTGCCTTGAATTCCTCTTCCCAAGTTCCTTGCCCAACAACTTTTGGTCCGTCGTCGACAAACATTGTTGCGTGTTGCCCGCGAATCACCGTTGGCAATCCTTCGCTGTTTGTCATGACACTTGCAAGGACTATTGAATGTTCATTTGGATAATCCGCGACCATGAGAAATGTATCTGGGATATCTCGTTCATCTTTTTCAAGATACGTGCCACCAGATGCAACAACTCTTGCTGGGTATGCACCGTTAGCCCCTTCAATCGCACGCAAAAATGGTGCAAGTCGGTGGTACAACAAATCCGTTGCAAGCCCGCCGTTGTATGCCAAGTATTTTCTAAACCTAAAGAAGTGATCGGCATTCCAATCTATCTTTGGTGCAAGGTTCCATTGATGACCAAGCCATCTGTCCCACCAAACATACCCGTCATGATCTTTCGCTTGATGTGGCCCAGCATCTGCATCAATTGGCCAATTAAATTGCCCGCCACGACTGTTTCTGCAATAGGACGCTTGTGACCAACTCACTTTGCCAATGAGGTTTTTGCTAATCGCATCTTGTGCCGCCCAAATGCGACCGCTACTGGTGCCCTGCGGACCAACTTGCAATGTTCGTCCCGTTCGATGCACTGCATCACGGCATTCAAGTGCTTGCTCAATTGTGTGCGAGAGTGGTTTTTCAACATAGACGTCCTTACCACTTTCCATCGCTTCAATTGCTATCTTTGTATGCCAGTGATCTGGCGTTGAAATCACAACTGCGTCAACATCATCTGCATCGAGGATTTCTCTATATTCCAATGTTGGAATTCCGCCAGTGATCTTCGCAACAGCGTTGAGCCGGCGGTTGTAGACATCACAAACATGTGTGATCTGTACATTTTCCTGTCCTACACGTCCTGCCAAATTCTTTGCGTGGGATGTACCCATACCACCAGTACCAATGAATGCAACATTCAATCGATCATTCGCACCAAGTATTCGAGCATTTGCACCGAGTATTCGAGTACAACTTAACGATGGTAAAAATGGAAGGGTAGCAGTTGTTTTAACAAACGTTCTTCTTGTGATGTGCATTTGTACGCTCCTCTTAAAAAGAAGTGTACCCAAATTGTTTACAGGCAAGGTTACCAAGCAGCAATCAATAGAAGTAAATCATCGACAGCGACATTACCGCCTTCACATCATGTACAGCATTGATAATTGGGGAGCATGTACCTAACTTAGTTTAGATGCGTGCGTTTTAAAGACCGCACGCATCTTTTGTCGATAACTATACATGCTTACCGGATCAGCCTTCATCTTTTTCTGTGCCGCACTCGCTACTTGCATTTGTGGCGCATTTATTGAGAAGCAATAAATTACAGTGGATTACTTACTATGAATAAAATTAAAGTAACTCTATGTGTCGCCTTTTCATTCTCTCTTCTTGGCTGCATGAGCAAACGAGACATGGCAAAACACGGTTCAGCTTTTTTCACGCCCCCGCACTGGGTAGTTGAAGTATACACAGCGGATACCTCCCTCACTTACAAATGGTCCGAATCCTACGAACTAAAAGAAAAGAACGGGAACTACACAATGGTCTATACGCAAACAAACGAGAAAGGGAGCCGCAAGGTTCTACCCGTAACAATAACCGGAGTTCCAATTCCTCAAACAATAGACAAACAAGGGCAGCCAATCGAAGACGAGACGCATTTCAAATTTGGTTTTGAAACAACGCTTGATGAATGGACCATCACACTTACAAATCCCACCGATCAACCAATATCCGAAAACCGCCCCAACGGTGACTACTGGAAAATTAATACAGCAAGCATGCTAGAAGTGTGGGATGACGATGTGTTGGTCGAAGTAATTCCGAATTCGTTTTTTGCATCATTTACTACTCTGTTTAGGGGACTGATTTCGGATCACATGGATGATCTTATTCAAGGCATGGACAAACACGCAAAAGAGAACGATGGCAAGTTGCATCTGTTACAAGATCGACTCGAATTTGAATGTGCACAAGGACATCGGTGGGAACTTGATGTTATGGCAACGACAGCAAAAAGTTGGTGCCAAGAATGTTCCACTGAGTGAATAAACAACTACCTATATATGGTAGATACTAAAACACCCTGTAAATCAAGGGAAGATCCGTAAAACCACCCCCTCTTATATAAAACTCATTACTCGCAGGGTCCCCAGTTGCCTATAACAACAAGTAAATCGGTAACGTTTACTACGTCATCGCCATTGATATCTGCGGTGCATCCCTGACATGAACCCCATTGATCAATCACAGCTAGGAGATCTATGACATTGATCATGCCATCTTCGTTAATGTCTGCATTGCACGTAATAACTTTTGAACTTGGCACAATCGTATCTACGAGAATGGTTTCTTCAAAAGCTGGTTTAAATAATCCAACAATCGCAGTACCAGAGATTGGGGGCAATGCACTATCAAACGCAATGTTTAGCATCGTTCCCCAACGTAGTGCATTAGCATTAGCATTTTCTAAGAAAGAATCTGTATATACAAGGAGTCCAGAAGAGTCCAGTTGAAATTCCCACGGGTCATTGGAGTATGGTTCACCGCTGTGCGAATCAACCTTGTGGAAATATACATTTGATGCAGGAGTACCTGCGTGCTCAAGAAAGAATGAGCGTGCACTTAAATCCGAATTAATGTTATGCAAGGCGTATTCGTAATGCCACCCATCCGCTATTTCTGTCACCCTTGCTGCAAGAATCATGGTTCCGTCAAAGGGGATAGTAGATATTGAAAGTTCGACATCTGGGAAGGCCGCTTTCCACGCGTAAATTGCTGGTAAACCCGGAACTGTGTCGCCAGTAAATTGCAAGTTCCAACCGTTGTTGAATGTTGTTGGCTCAACGGGTCTATAGGCAACACTGTTTGCGCCATTTCCTGCTTGCGCATCATGCGGCGTTACATATTGACCTTCTACAAAATATTGGGCTTCTGGGTTTAGGGATGGGTCTACGTCGCTCGTCTTCACCTGCAATCGTTTATAAATCGCATCGCCATATTGTCCCTGCGTTTCATAGGGATAATCGAATATCCCAAGCGCTGCATTAACATCAGACCTTGGTCCTAAACCACCAATTCCGCGCCAACCAGCTTGGTCACCATTGAGTCCTGCGGTATATGGGTCACTGCAACCAACGCCAATTACTTCTGGGTTGCCGGGATCAACACATCCACAATAGAATAAATCCCATGCGAGTGAGCCAAACCCATGCTTCACCCATGAGATGCCGATTTGTTCAAAACGCGTAGAAGTCATTTTGTACATTTGCTGACCGATGACAGGATGTTGATTTGTTAGTGCGACCCATGGCATTTCTTCATCGCCAACATTAACAACGTGGGTTCCAATTGAATATGCAGTGATGTCGCCAACGATGCCATACTTTTCGATTTCATGCAAGTCTCCGACCATGATGTCAGCGCCGATACTTGAATTGCAATAAGAAGCAGGGCAATTTATAGCTGCACACAATTCTGTACTGCTCCATACCCCGTCTGCGTTTTGACATTGATTAACTGTAGAGTCCATGCATGAACCATCGCCCATACAGCAAGCACCTATAACATCACCTCCAATAAGTGTGATGGTTAAAGTGCCAGTACCTGTTGCTGCTTCCCAACCACCCATACGGATGTAGTAGGTTTCACCAGCTGTAACTGCATAATCTACAATTTCAGAATGAAAAAGTTGACAAGCTTCATCTTCAACTCCGTCACCATTACATGCAACTTGGTTGTCACATGAACCTTCATAAACCACTATTGAAGTGTCGTATGAATTTGGATCGCATGTAGTGAATGTTACTGCGCCACCAGTAGGTGCAACCCAATAAAGCCATGCATCATTTGAGTTATTCCAGTCGAGAAAATTATGTGCGCACATTGATTCGTCAGGTTGTGGATCTGATGGAGTCATACCTGTGGTGTCAAACGGATTTGCGCCTTCGACTGCTTCCAGAGCCGTTGAACACTCATCGCCAGGAAGTGTGCCGACATTGCTGTTCTTGTCATTTCCCATTGCCACGATGTACACAGCGTTCACGGTCAATAATGTTACTACTAGAGTTCTCATTTATTATCCAATTGGCTTGTCACTAGGTGAACCAGCCTTTGGAATCATTGTCACACAGCGTGTTGGTAATAGCAAGGAAAATGAGTGAAATGAGGCATAAGATCACAAAAATACTCAGTCACTCGGGCCTCTTGCTGGCGGCTTTACTATGTATCTGTATTCAAGGAAAGGCCCTGCAACAAAATTGACAACAGAACCTCGTTTCGTGAACGGGAAGTTGACTATAGATTCATAGGCACTTTGAATCTAAATCCGTAAGCAATGCCTGAATTCTTGGGATGGCAGACGCAAAGTCTCCATTCGAATCGAGTTCATGCGTTGCAAGCGAATCATAGATCTCAAGACGCTCACTTCTTACTTGAAGTTCATCTGCATGCAACATCGGGCGATCCTCACATTTTGCGATTCTAGCCAACGTCGTTTCTTCATCCGCAATGCAATGTATGACCGTCGGAACATTTTTCAACGCGTCTTTGACAGACTCTGACATCGGAGATACTCCCGCGAGTGACACGACAGCATCTTCTTGTAGCAGAGCAGGAATAATTTCCGCCTCCGCCTCCCGCCAACGT
>DTSO01000090.1 GCA_012965315.1 Phycisphaerales bacterium
CAACAACGAACAATATCTTGCATCGGGTTACGCGGCTGGTAAGGTCGCTGGAAGCGATTGGAATACACTGATTGAAGAACGGCTTTTTACACCCTTGGGAATGAACGACACATTTTCCTCTTGGCGTAGAGCGGGTAACGAATACACCGTTAGCGCCGGTCATGTTTGGGATGAGGAAGAAAATGAATACAAACTTTATCCTTTGCGCACAATCGATAACATCGGACCTGCTGGTTCTATTGTGTCAACAGCAACCGATATGGCAAATTGGGTTCGCTTCAACCTTGGTCACGGCGAATTTCTTAAAACGCAGATAATAAGTTCGCCGCAACATGCTGAATTATGGAAACAGCAAATCGAAATATCTCCCGGTATTGGATATGGGTTTGGGTGGGTATTGCATGAAAACGGAGGCATGCAGATTGTTGAGCACGGTGGTAGTGTTCGTGGCGGTTGTGCGAAAGTCGCCATGTTTCCAACTGAAAATATTGGTTTTGTTTTGTTAATGAATGTTACAAACAGCCCGTTGGTAGAAGAATGTGTTTCGATAGTACGCGAATCATTGCTTGGTGAAATTGCCGAAGCCAATATCGACTCCTCAGAGCTTGCGCCATATGTTGGGACATACATTGGTAACTTTGCCTCGTTCGATAATGCTATATTTACTGTGCAAAACAAAGACGGCACGCTTGCTCTCGACGTTCCTGATCAAATGTTGTACGAACTCAAGTCGCCCGGAGAAGACGGCAAGTGGTATTTTGCAATGACCGACCAAGTCGCTGTATCGTTTGATCGAGATGACGATGGCAATGTTGTTGGATTAAAAATGTACCAAGCGGGGATGACGTTTGAACTACCGAGAGAAGGCGTTGAAATCGCAGTCGAAATTCCACTTGAAGAACTCAAGCGCTATCTCGGGAAATTCCATAGCGATGAACTTGATGAGTCTACAACCGTTGTTATCCAAAACAATCGACTTGCTATTGATGTGCCTAACCAGATGGTATTTGAATTCAATCCGCCGAACGAAGACGGTGAATGGGTTTGTCGATTAACAGACAAGCTTCGTGTTCGATTTATTGAGGATGACAACGAACTGGTTACTGGTTTTGAGTTTATTGAAGGAACAACTAATTTCAGAATGTTTCAACGGGTTGTTATCTCGGACGACATCGCATCGAAAAACAATGGGTCTGATCTTGATTCTTTCGGTTTAGAAAAACGACAAACAGCGCTTGATGCACTTGGTTGTGTTTCATTTGAGGGTACGGTAAAAATGGAGCAGTCTGGAATCAGTGGTAAAGTGTCTCTGTTAATCGACCCCAAAAAACGATTTTTGTCCATTATGGATTGTGGAAAATACGGCTGGTTTCGTTATGGTTCTATTGGTGACGAGGGGTTGATGGATGTTGCTTTTGCAGAATCGGAAGAACTTGACGAGGTCCAAATTGAGCATTTTCACGACAGTTCTGTTCTTGCATGGGTTGGTGATTGGAGAAAAGAGTTCTCAACCATTGAATTCCAAAAAGAAGAGGTTTCTAACGGGCGCAAGGTTTGGATTTATACGTTACAAGAAGAAAACGACCCCACTCGCAAAATTGCCATAGACCAACTTACGGGAGATGTTGTGTTTGTACAATCGAAACAACCAATTCCAGAATTTGGCATCGCCTTACCATACAAACTTAATTATCGAGATTTTAAAGAGGTAAGGGGCGTTAGAATTCCAATGGTTGCCGAAGAGCGCAACGATTTGGTTGGAGCGCTCATACTAACACTTCAAAGTTTTGAAACAAACATAGAAGCAAACGATGACATATTCCGTATTGTTCCACGAAAGCGACTGCTACCGTGGATTGCTGGCGCTGAGCAAGAATAATAAACCAGATTTGATTTTTTATTGTCTTGTTTTTTTAAGTGCGGCATCGTGAGCAACAGCATTGTCGTAATACATCGTTGCCTTTGGTAACCACCCCCGAATTTGTTGAATTCTGGTTTTAGAACTCGGGTGCGTTGACATAAACTCTGCGGGGGCTTTGCTACCTGCTTTAGCCATTCGCTTCCAAAGAGGAATTGCTTGGCGTGGATCGTATCCCGCATCCGCTGCAATATATAAACCAAGTTGATCTGCTTCTGTTTCTTGCGCTCTCGAAAAGGGCAACGAAACACCAATACCATACGCACCAAGAACAATTGCTCGGTCGGTTGCGTTCATTTCACTCATTGCAACTCCCGCGATTATTCCAGCAACCATCGATTGACTTGAGCGTTCTGCTCCATGTCTTGCAATTACGTGTGCGACCTCGTGAGCCATAACAATTGCTAATGCGTCTTCGCTTTTTGTTACAGGAAGAATTCCGGTGTACACCGCACACTTCCCTCCAGGAAGTGCCCAAGCATTTACTTCGTCCTTGTCGTTAATAAGTACAAACTTCCATTTGTATCCTTTAACCGCGTCAGGATAAAGCCGACTAGCGGAAAGTGCGACCCTTTCGCCAACACGTTGGACCATCTCATACTTTGGACCTGAAGTTACTGTTTTTTCTTCTTTTAAAATTTCTACAAACGCTTCTTGGCCCAGTTGTTTTTCTTGTGAGGTTGACATCACAATAAATTGTGAACGTCCTGTTTCGGGTGCGTGTGAACAACCAAAAAAACAAAAGGGTAAAATAAAAATAAATAATCGTGACATTTATTTGTCTTTAATAATCGAACCAAGAACCAACCCAACAAACAACCACGAGGCAGTTAAGTCGAGACCAACGCCAACCGTCCAAGTCGCAGGCATGTCGTGGAACACTCCGTTTACAAGGTGTACTGACATCACCGCAAAAACTCCAAGGCCCAACACGTAAAAAACCCTTGACCAATAACCCGATAGACTTGGCAGTGCTATTACCAATAATATTGTGGCCATCATGGATGCAATCAAATCAACCAAAAAGCCGCGCAGTAATCTTGAAGGTGGCATCACTTCGCCAGGCTCAGCAGTGTAAAAAATCATGCCGTGTGGAGCTGATTCATGAAGTTTAATCCAGTTTTCCATTGCCTCTGTGTCTGACCTTTCAAAAGTCATGGGCGGAAAATAATACACGCCCGTTTCGGGTAATTGTTGCTCTATATTTTCAACAATCGCGTTAACGCCTTCGTGCGATTGCAGGGTGTTTGAGTGCCAGTCCATAGCTGCCCAAGAGATAAAACCCCAAAAAAACAAAGTTATTCCACCAAGTAGACCGCCAATAAGTATTTGTTTCAACATGTTTGTAGCATAGTCACAAGGGGGATGCTGATTGGTGTAGAATGTGTTGTTTTCCACCAAAACATACATTGAGAAGGTTTTATTTACTATGCGAAGAGCAAAAATTAGCGTTATTGGAGCAGGAAATGTTGGTGCAACTTGCGCTGTCTGGGCGGCGGCAAAAGAACTTGGCGACATAGTCTTAGTCGATATTCCTAACTCACTTGGTGTTGCACAAGGCAAAGCGCTTGACTTATTTTGTGCAGGCCCGATGGAACGATTCGATGCGAACATCACCGGCACGTGCGATTACAAAGATGTTGAGGGAAGCGATGTTGTCATTGTTACAGCTGGCATTCCCCGAAAACCGGGCATGAGCCGAGATGATCTAATTGCAACAAATGTAAAAATTGTCAAGTCTGTTTCAGAACAGGTCGCAGTTGCTGCTCCCGATGCAGTCATGATTGTTGTTTCCAATCCACTCGATGCAATGGTGTACACCGCGTGGAAAGCATCTGGCTTTCCAACAAACCGAATCGTTGGTCAAGCAGGTTGTTTAGATGTTGCGCGCTTCCGTGCGTTCCTTGCGATGGAACTTGACGTTTCTGTTGAAGATATTCAGGCGTTGTTGCTTGGGGGTCACGGTGACGACATGGTGCCATTACCGCGCTATACCTCAGTACACGGCATACCTGTTTCACAACTACTCCCAGAAGAAACCATTACCGCTTGTGTTGAACGAGCAAAAGCTGGTGGTGGTGAAATTGTGAAAATGATGGGAACAAGTGCTTACTACGCACCGGCTAGTGGCAGCGTACAAATGGCAGAAGCAATTATCAAAGATAAAAAACGGATATTGCCGTGCGCTGCATATTGCGATGGTGAATTTGGAATTAACGGACTTTTCGTTGGTGTTCCAGCTGTTCTAGGAAAGAATGGCGTTGAACGAGTTGTTCAAATTGAACTGAACGAAAGCGAACAAGCAATGATGGATGAATCTGCATCACACGTTGCTGATTTAGTCAACACAGTGAAAACAACCTTTCCTGAGTTGGCATAACAAAACCACACAAAAAAAGGCGACTCATTTGAGTCGCCTTTTTTATTGCATTTTTATTATTCGTTTTCTGACATCATACGCATCATGTCAACACATCTATTTGAATAACCCGCTTCATTGTCGTACCAACTTACAACTTTAAAGAAGGTATCGCTTAAACCAATACCTGCATTCTCGTCAAAGATGCTACTTCGATGGTCGCCAATAAAGTCTGAACTTACAAGTGGTTCATCTGTATATCCGAGTACACCAGACATTGAACCGTTTGCGGCCTCTTTCATCGCAGAACAAATGTCTACATAAGAGGTTGGTTTTTTTGTTTTAACAGTAAGGTCAACAACGGAGACATCCGCTGTTGGAACACGCATTGACATACCTGTCAATTTACCCTTCAGTTGTGGCAAACAAAGCCCAACTGCTTTTGCGGCACCTGTGCTTGCGGGAATAATATTCATGTACGCGTTTCGCCCGCCTCTAAAGTCTTTCTTGGTTGGACCGTCTTGCGTTGGCTGTGTAGCTGTCACCGCGTGAATTGTCGTCATTAAACCTTCTTCAAGTCCGAACGAATCATCAATCACTTTTGCAATCGGAGCCAAACAATTGGTGGTGCACGATGCGTTTGAAATAACCTTGTGATTTGCTGGGTCGTACTCGTTGTGATTTACTTTATAAACAAACGTTGGAACTTCATCTGGTGTTTTAGTCGGAGCAGAAACCAAAACTCGTTTTGCGCCTGCTTCAATGTGTTTATGTGCTCCAGTGTAATCTGTGAAAAAACCAGTTGACTCAAGCACATAATCTACACCCAGATCACCCCACGGCAATGCTGCTGGATCCCGCTCGCTCAAACATTTGGTCTGCATGCCTTCAACATCAAAGCCATCGTCTGTAACTATTACTTTTTTTGCAAAAGTTCCGTGCGTCGTGTCGTATTGAAGTAGGTACCCCAAGTTGTCTTGTGGAACAAGGTCGTTAATTGCAACAATTTCGAAATCGCCCGACATGGCGGCAGCTCGATACACAAGTCGTCCAATTCGTCCAAACCCATTAATGCCAATTCGAATAGTCATAGATTAATCCTTGTCTGTTCTTGGATGCCACGGTATATCACCAATACCAGCCATTTTGTTAATTGATCGCGCCATTGCAAAAAGCAAATCGCTAATTCTGTTTAAAAATATTAATGATTCACTTGAGCAACCACCTT
Organism: Phycisphaerales bacterium; assembly: GCA_012965315.1. Lineage (GTDB taxonomy): Bacteria > Planctomycetota > Phycisphaerae > Phycisphaerales > SM1A02. The sequence continues at coordinate 5,506 of DTSO01000090.1, forward strand.
CTCGATGAAGTGACGTCACGCTTCGTTCTGCGCGACGGCAAACTGTCCGCGCAAAATGCATTCTAGATGCAAAGTCACAGCCACCCGGAAGTATAAAGGTTGTAAGTTGTTCGTTACTTGATTCTGTTGTATCAATCCACTGTTCAATGTGATCGATGTCTGATTGATTAATTCTTCTTGTCTCGTTTGTTTCGGGTGATGCTAAGTCGGCCCCAAGTTCAAACAAAAGTGCTTGTAGTGGCTGGAGATTTTCGTCACCAACCATTCCAAGCGATGCGTTAAATTCGTCAACATCGCCAACGGCATGCATTCGAATATTATCTTTTTCTATGCGACCACCACCAGCGAGTCCCGTAGTTCCATCGTCACCAGTTCGTGTATAAATTGGCATTTACTTTACTCGAGTGCTGCGGCTCCCGAGATTATCTCGGTGAGCTCGGTTGTAATTTGTGCTTGACGGGCTCGGTTATAATCTCGTTTAAGATCTTTAGCAAGATCGTTTGCGTTTTCGGTTGCCGCTTTCATTGCAATCATTCGCATAATATTTTCGCTAACCACAGCGTCGTTAAACATTTGAAATAGTGTTGTAATGACACTTCGTGGAATTAAGTCGTCTAATATTTCTTCCGCAGAAGGCGAGAATTCGTAATTTACAGTACTTGATTCATCAACCGCTTCATTTGAGTCTGCTGCGATAGGGAGAAGTTGAATTACTTCTGGAATTTGGCGCGCGTTTGATTCAAACCGCATATAAACAACTGAAACTTTGTCCCACTCGCCCTTGGAAAACTCATCCATATAACGGTTCGCAACTCGAGCAACATCTTCGTAGCCCGGCTTGTCACCAAAGGTAAGTTGATTACGTGCGTCAAGTTTTTGGAACTTAAAAAAGGTTGTTGCTTTTTTTCCCGCTGTTTCAAGTGTCACTTCAGAATTGTTTTGTTTGGCTGCGCGGGTGTGTTGTAGTGCTTTTCGCAAAACATTTCCGTTGTATGCACCGCATAAACCACGGTCAGAAGTAATTACCAAGACCAATTCTTTTCCTGTACTTTGTGGTGCGGAAAAGAGTGGTGAATCGTAGTCGCCCGCGGCACTTGATACCTCTCCGACAAGATTGCGGATAGCATCGGTGTATGGGCGACTGTCTTTAGCTCGAGTAAGGGCTGCTGTAAATTTCGCCGTTGCAATCATCTGCATTGTTTTAGTGATACGAGCGATTGTTCCAACCGCCGTCATTCGTTTTCTAATTGCGCGAATTTGTGCCATAAGGCGGAGAATTGTACCAGAATTGCGGGTATTTAGATACTCAAACCGTCATACGCCAGGTGCATCGATTCGGGCAAATCAGCATCGGTTTTTTCGTGTCCAACACAGTGTGTCATGTGTGTGAAATAGGTCTGTTTTGCGCCCACTTGCTCTGCTATTTCAATGGCTTGGTCTAAATTGAGGTGGGTTGGGTGGTGTCGAAAACGCAACATGTCCAGCACAAGGGTGTCCAATTCGAGTAATTGTGGCCACGTTTCGGGTGGTATTGACGAAACATCGGTGCAATAGGCAAGCGAGGGTCCGCCTGGAACATCTATCCTGAAACCAACAATAGGAAGTCGACCGTGCAATAGCCGAATTGGAGTAAATGTAACTCCGTGTAGTACGATTGGGTTTTGAACTTCAAGTTCATTTGGAATCAAGTTTGCAACAAACGAATCATTCACGTTGTTGTGCGCTTCAAATACGTGTTGAAATACTCTGTGTAAATGATCAAGCGTGTGACGTTCAGCATATATATCTATTGGTTGCTGCATCGAGATGTTAAACATTCTGATGTCGTCCAAGCCGAACGTATGGTCCACGTGATTGTGTGTAAACAAGACTGCGTCGCAGCGTGTAAGTTTTAGTTTCAGTGCTTGTTGGCGAAGATCTGGCGACGTATCAATTAATACCACCCGTTCTTGACCCGATGCGTCAACAAAACGAATACAAACACTGCACCGTAAACGGCTATCTCTTGGGTCATTACTTGTACACACCTCGCAGTCACAAGTTAAAACTGGAACGCCCGCAGAGGTACCAGTACCCAGAAAGGTAAATGAAAAATTATCAACTTTCACTTGATACGCCGGTTTTTCTAATAAGTGGACCAACGGTTAACCCCTGCAATAACAAACTAACTAAAACCACTCCGAATGCTATTGGTACGAGCGTTTGTTTTAATTCGCCTGAAGGTAATCCAAGAACAAGTGCAAGTGGAATTGAACCCTTCAAGCCAGACCAAAAGACAACGTGTTTCCATCCCTTTGGCCAATGTTTTCCTATAGTAAACGCTGTTGGGTACACCATAAGTGCGCGTGCAACCAGAAGAGCTCCAAATGTGGCAGCAACGGCAAGCAACACATCTGGTTGCAGAAGCGTTTCAAGCCCACCAATATCCTGAAGCTCAAAACCAATAAGCAAAAAGACAATCGAGTTGATTAAAAAATCTATAGATTCCCAAAATGTATTTATCGTCTGAACGGTTTGTTCGCCCATTGCTAGTTTTGTTCCATAGTTACCAATAATAAGACCAGCTACGACAACCGAGATTACACCGGATGCACCAGATTGTTCTGCAACGATAAATGAACCCCAAGCAAGGACTATTGTTATCGCGTTTTCTAAAACATGGTCGTTGAGTCGGCGCAAAATCCAAAAGGCAATCAACCCGAAACCCAAACCAAACACAACACCAAGACCTGCAACTTTTACGAACTGCATTACACCATCAACAATTGAAAGCGATGATTCGTGACCGCTAGTTGTAAACACTGCCGATAGCAAAATCAAAAAGAGTACAACGCCGGTCCCGTCGTTAAATAAACTTTCACCTTCGATAAGGGTTTTTAACCTGTTCGGAGCCTTTGCGCTTTTAAGCGTTGCCACCACCGAAATAGGATCGGTTGGAGCGAGCATGGCGCCGAACAATAGAGCAGGAAGCCATGCGCTGTCACCAAGAAATGGACGCACGGCGACGGCAACAAGCACCATCGAAACAAGCACCCCTGGAATCGCCAGAATAACAACTGGAACAGCCTTTTTCTGTAATAAATCAATATCCAAATGAAGCCCCGCTTGAAACAATAGTGGTGGCAATAAAAGCACAAGAATTAATTCTTGGGTTATAACAACGCTATCTGGAGCTGCGCCGAATGCCGCCACTACGAGACCGGCGAGTACGAGGGCTATTGTGTACGGAACCTTGATAAACTTTGCACAGACACCAACAACTGTTGCAAATGCAAGTAAAGAAATAAATGTAGTGAGTGTCGTAGAAACAACGCCGTGGTGTTGGGCTGCGGCAAGAATCATACAGACTGGTGCTCTGGTTGTAGTATTTTTGCTACTACTTTTTCTGGAGTTGGAGAGTTTGCAATTGCAGAGCTTATGGCAACGCCCTTGCATCCTTCGTTATACAACTCGTGAACGTTTTTCGGTGTAATCCCACCAATAGCGAGGTGGTTGTAAGCCAACACGTTTTTCAAAAGAGAAAGCGATGCAACTTTTACATCTGGTTTTGTTGGTGAATTAAACATTGCTCCTACACCGATATAGTCCGCCCCTTGCGCAATTAATTCTTTTGACATGCTTGTTGTATGAGCCGTGGCGCCAATAATGCATTCTGTGCCACATAGTTTTCGAGCATCCGGTAGTGACATGTCGTTTTCGCCAAGATGAACCCCTGCAACTTTAGTTGCCAAGTAAACGTCCACACGATCGTTTACGATTACTTGAGCACCGTGCGTGTCTGCAATTTCTTTTACTTTTCGAACATGTGTAATTAATTGGGCGGTTGACATATATTTTTCGCGCACTTGAACGCAATCACAACCTGCAACCAGTGATTGAATAAGG
>DTSO01000091.1:0-18430 GCA_012965315.1 Phycisphaerales bacterium
TCGAACCCATGAAGAGGCGAACCCCTTACCGGTTTTCAAGACCGGCGCCTTCAACCGCTCGGCCACCCCACCTAGGGTTGGCTAGAATTGCGATTCTAGAAGTCGAATTGTACTACCATAACCTCTATATGCGTACCCCATCCGCCATCTTCTTAGCACTTTGTGTAATCCTTGGTGGTTGCAATTCTTATAACACAGTCACACTAGGGATTACTAGCCCGACAAATGAACCCATCGTAGGCGCAACTGTGCAAGCTTCGCCAATGTACTTCTTCAACCCGACTGACAACAACTACATCATCATTGGACCGTACGATATTCTCGAACCATTTCCCGCTAAAGGCGACAGAGGGACAACCGATGAAAATGGTCGAATCGATTTACAGATTGTTTCGAAAAGTCCACTAGAACTTATTGTTCTTTGTAAATCATTCGAACCCTGGAAAGGTTCTATTGCAATTACAACACAGGGAAAAGTCACAATAAAACCCTACAAAAACGAAGATTTAATTCACGTTGAAGTTCAATAGATTACTTTTTAGATTTGAAAATACGGAAGAGTTTTGTAAGTGGGTCGTAAAACTCGTCGACAACACTTTCTTTCAAAGGAATGATTGCGTTGTCTGTGATTGTAATATGCTCGGGACAAACTTTCGTGCAACACTTAGTGATGTTACAAAAACCGATTCCATGCTCATTTTTTAAATCTGGAATTCGATTTTCAACATCGAGTGGGTGCATTTCAAATGCTGCCGCTTTCACCAACATTGCTGGGCCAATGTATTTGTCATGTTCATGATGGTCTCGCAGAACGTGGCACACATCTTGGCAAAGAAAACATTCAATGCACTTTCTAAACTCTTGCGCTCGCTCAACATCTTCTTGTGCCATACGCCACGTGCCGTCTGGTGCGTCTGGCTTGCGTGGTTTGAACGGTTTAATCGCCATCTTCGCTTCGTAATTCCAACTCACATCCGTGACCAAGTCCTTCACAAGTGGGAATGCTTTCATTGGCTCAACAGTGACCGGCTTTTCTAAATCAAGTGATGAAAGGCGAGTCATGCACATAAGTTTTGGCATGCCATTAATTTCAGCGGAACAAGAACCACACTTTCCTGCTTTGCAATTCCATCGAACTCCAAGGTCTGGCGCTTGTTCTATCTGTATTTCATGCACTGCGTCGAGCACTACCATGCCTTCGCTGACTTCTGTTGTGTATTCTTTGAACGAGCCGTTGTTGCCTTCGCCACGCCATATGTTAAATGTGACTTGGGCCATTATTCGTTCGCCTCAATAATTTGTTTCATCTCATCGGTTTGCGGAACAACGGGTACTCGCTCAACTTCCATCGAACCGTCTTTTGCTTTACGTACTACTGTATTGTATGTACTACCCTCTTTTGATTTCTCAGGATACTCTTCTCTAAAATGTCCCCCGCGACTTTCGGTTCGTTGCTCTGCAGATAAACACATCGCTTCTGAAACTGTTAGTAAGTTATGCAAATCTAAAGCTGTATGCCAACCTGGGTTGTATTCTCTATTACCTGGAGCGTGTGCGTTTTCTGCCCTTTTTGCATACCCACGGATATGCTCCATCGCTTCGTTCAACCCCGCTTCACTTCTTGATATTCCTGCAAGATCTTGCATTGTTTCCTGTAAATCCTGCTGAATTTTGTACGGGTTTTCGCCCTCCGTTCGATCAACAGGCGCAAGCGCTTGCGTCACGAGAGAATCTACTTCTTTTGAATCGATGGCACTAAAGGTATCAATTGCTGTTGCAAACTTCGCAGCGTGTGCGCCTGCGCGTTTACCAAAGACAAGTAAATCCGAAAGCGAATTTCCGCCGAGTCGATTTGCGCCGTGCAAGCCTGCAGCACATTCACCGCAAGCAAAAAGACCTTCAACCGTTGTCATTTGCGTTTCTGAATCCACACGAATCCCGCCCATTGCATAGTGGGTTGTTGGACCGACTTCCATTTTTTCCTTGGTAATGTCAACGCCAGCAAGTTCCTTAAACTGGTGGTACATACTTGGCAATTTCTTTTTGATATGCGTTTCTGAATCTTTAATCTTCTCTTTAATCCACGCAATATCGAGGTACGCCCCGCCGTGCTCGCTACCACGACCTGCTTTTACTTCTTTAACAATCTTCCTTGCAACGTGGTCTCTTGTCAAAAGTTCCGGCGGTCTGTTTGCGTCTTTGTCACCCGTAACATATCGCCAACCCTCTTCTTCGTTGTCAGCGGTCGATGAACGATAGAGCGGAGGTACATCCTCGAACATGAAGCGTTTGCCCTCACTGTTGGTTAAAATTCCACCCTCACCGCGCACACCTTCGGTAACTAAAATGCCGCGCACGCTTGGTGGCCAAACCATTCCAGTTGGGTGAAATTGCACAAACTCCATATCGAGTAAATCTGCACCTGCATCATACGCGAGGGTTTGCCCATCGCCTGTATATTCCCAACTGTTGCTTGTAATTTTAAACGCTCTACCAAAGCCACCCGTTGCAATGACTATTGCTTTCGCTTTGAATAGAATGAATCTTCCTTTTTCGCGTTCATACGCAAAAGCACCAACTACTTTGTTGCCATCAATCAGTAAATTGGTAACGGTAACTTCCATATGAAAGTCAATGCCGTGATGTATACCATGGTCTTGTAATGTTCTAATCATCTCAAGACCAGTGCGATCTCCAACGTGTGCTAACCGAGGATATTTATGACCACCAAAGTTGCGTTGAAGAATTTTTCCTTCTTTGGTCCTATCGAATAATGCGCCCCATGATTCGAGTTCATGGACACATGATGCGGCTTCTTTCGCGTGATGCTCCGCCATCATGCAGTTATTTAAATATTGACCGCCACGCATTGTGTCGGCGAAATGTACTTTCCAGTTATCACGGTCATCGACGTTTCCCATCGATGCAGCCATGCCACCTTCAGCCATCACCGTGTGCGCCTTTCCAAGAAGAGATTTGCATACAACGCCGACTGAATCTCCCATAGATGCAGCTTCGATTGCTGCACGAAGTCCAGCGCCACCAGCACCAATAATTAGTACATCATATTCATGCGTTGTATATCTGTCGGTCAAAAGATTCTCCAATCTGTCCACACACCTGTACTACATAACCGAACGTATAAGTCCGTAAAACCAACCCATATTAAACTCATCCACGCGAAGAGCATATGTTTTTTGTTTAAACAACTTACACATTCGTATGCTTTTTTGTGCGCTTTGTGTTTTGTTAACTCTTTGAATCGCCCACCAATAATATGCCTAAGTGCATGGCATCCAAACGTATAGCCACCCAATAAAACCACATTAATACTAAGAACAATAGTACCAACACCAATTCCAAAATGCTCAACCCCACTCGCATCTTGAAACCACATCCCAAGCCAAGCGTCATAGGCAAGAATACCGATAAAAAGAACTGCGATATACATAAAATATCGATGTATATTTTGAAGCACTAATGGAAGCGAATTTTCTCCTCTATAGCACGACCTCGGTTCACCCACGGAGCAATTTGTTGGGTCTGACATAAATGCTTTGTAATAAGCACCTCTATAGTAGTAACATGTAAACCGAAACCCACCTGGAGCCCAGAGAATCAGAAGTGCAGGAGAAAATGGAAGCCATGCTGGCCATATCTCTGGTTTCCCTCCGAACCAAGGGTGCCCTTCGGAACCAAAAATAACAGGGGAATAAAACGGCGAAAGGTATGAAGCCCCGCCACCATCAAAAAAATAATTCTCGCCTTGAAACGCCGCCCAAGTTGAATAGACGACAAATGTCGAAAGACCAATAAATACAATAATAGGTTGCAGCCACCACACATCCGTACGGTTTGTACGTCCAAAACCGCTAGGTTTAGGGAGATGTTGTGGTAATGGGAGGGGCGTTTGAGACATGAAAAATAACGGTCTAAAGACCTATATTTTAGCAGATATAAATAACCCATGCTTAGACACTAATGATTTTTTAGCCCAAGGGAGACAATCGTAGTGTCATCGTCAAGTGCGTTGCTACCAGCCCAACTGATGACCTCTTCAAGAAGACGTTTCACGTCTTCTTCTGCACTTGGCGACTCTGCTACAAGATCATACACTCGGTCAACCCCATACTGTTCACCCGAATCAGTTTGTTGTTCTGGAATACCATCGCTAAAAATAATTATTCGATCGCCAGGCTCAACAAATAAAGTCGCATTGCGGTATTCCGAATTTGCGTCAATACCAATCAAGAAACCATCGGGTGTAGGCGGTGCTTCAGATATGCCACTAACTCGTCTAATTGCCCAGTGTCCATGTCCTGCATCAACGTAGGTAAGTTCTCGAGCTTCTGCATCGAAAATGCCAACCCATAACGTCAAAAAACGATTCATTGGGGAGCGTTCTGCCACGAACTTATTTACTGCCGTTACAGTGTCTTCTGGAGAACAACCACTTGTAATTCGCGCGTGAATAAAAGATTGAGCAGATGACATTAAAATTGCAGCACCAGCGCCTTTTCCACTTACATCGCCAACGACAAGTGCTAATTTATTCTCCGATAATGGAATAATATCTAGCAAGTCACCCGATGCTTCTCGCCCGGGTTTAAATACACGACCCCAAACAAATACATCCCCTGCTCCAACATCTTTTGGAATAAGTAATTGTTGTGCTTCACGCGCTGCAGATAAATCTTGCTCAAGCCGTGCTTGTTCAATTTTATTTTCAAGCCGGCGTAAGTTTGCATATGCAAGCCCTGCCATTTGGCAAAGAGCTTGACAGAAACCCGCTGCGTCCGGTTGTATTTGTTGTTCCTGCTCTCTAGCATCAAGGTAAAGATACGCAACGAGTGTATCGTCAACTAAAATCCCACTACAAATTGCAGAGTGAATATTTAAGTCAGCGATGCTTTGACCAAAGCTAGCCGTCTGCCCAGAAAGCAAGCAAGCAACATCGCCACGGGAAGCTGCATCTAATAATGACTTACTGAAAGTTGTTCCTGTTGCATCTCGTGAATCACCGTCTAAAAAACCGATTACTTGGATTTCTCCACTTTCATCTGCATGCATGAGCATAGCTGCCCGTTGGAAACCGGTGCCACCGATTGCAGACTTAACAACAAGAGAACCAAGTTCATTTAAGTTTGTTGCTTTGTTAATATCAGCAGAACATTCAATGAGCAAAGACAAACGATGTTGCGCCAAATGACCAAGATCATTTGGCGTCATCCGCTGGACACGATCTTCTACTTCAACGCTGTCATCAATAGATTGCATTGAGACAGGTGCGCCTTGCCTTACACTTGTACGAAATATCCACGGGCCTATACGTATCATGTCCCCTGTTGTAATACTTGTATTTGCTTCTTTTTGGCACTGCGTATCGTTGACAAAGGTACCTTGGCGGCTCCCTAAGTCCACTAGAAAGCATCCTTCGCCAGATGAAACAAACCTGCCATGTTGCCTTGAAATTGTCGCTTCAGGTAATTTAATATCGCACTGAGAACCGCGGCCGAAAAGTAACTCTGCTCCTGGCTCAAGCCAAAAACCATCGAGTTCCGGCCCCAGAACCGGTTCAAACCAGAGCCGTTGAATTGCTTGCGTTCCTTGCGTCACACTGCATAGGATAACAAGAAGAACACACTTTTACGCCCATACTGCATAATAGTGACAGGCACGTTACAGACAATTTATTCGCCAAAAAACGAAGAGAAATCAATTCTACCACCACCACCACTGTCGCTACTGATGGTGAACTGAGCGTTGAGTGCTTTTTCGATTTTCATTGAAGCATCAGACAAATGTGCACGTGTGTACGCATCTTTTGCTTTCGCCTTATCAATTAGTTTGAGAATATCTTTCAATTGCATGCGAACTAAACTCTGAATAGTCCTACCAGCAGGTGTACCGCTGTCTTCTTCCAAGCTAAGTTCAATCAAACGAGCAAGGTGTTCGCTTTGCAAATTACGACGCAAACTTGAAATTGCTGGTCTTCGATTCGTTGAATTTTTTGGCAAGTCGCCGAGTTCACTCCAAACTTCATCGGTTACCGATTGAATAACTTCAGCAAGTGTAAGAACGTCAATGTCTGGATCATTCCGGAATTCACCATCGTAAAGGTTACCCAATTTAATTGGATTCAATAGCATTGAAAGTGCAGATGCTTGCATCCCGCCAATTTTTTGATGAATTGGATACGACGAATTTGTTCGAATACTATCGCCACCGCCGTTGTCCCAGTATTTTTCAACTGTCATTTTATGCAGTAATTCACTGTCTAAACCCCACGCTTCATCGCGCATTGAGTTTTCAAGAACCATTGCGAGTGCTCTACGCTGAACTTCTGGATCGATTTCTTCAATTGGATTTCGGTCACCTGGATCGCCCTTTCGAGCGCGATTGTTAAGTGTTCCACCAATCCAATCAGCTGCAGTACCAACGGATGAAAATTGCCTGTTGATTAACATTTCATAACCATTACGAGCTCTGCCCCAACTCTGACCATCCTTCACCATTCGCTCAAGAATTGTCGCTCGAAGAAGTTTCACTAAACGTATTTGTGAATCTGCATAATCAAGTGGGTTCTTGCCCCAGTCAAATCGCCTTGATGATGGGTCACTATCAAACGTATCTTCGTCTGTCGAGTACGCAAGTTGTGGTTCATTCACGCGAGAAAGTATGTCTGGCAACGATTCATCGTCCATGGTGTATCCATATTCAATCGCCCAGTAATCGTAGGGGCCGATTGTCATCATCGTGAAGTCGCCTTGGTCTGGACCATCCTCAACGTTAATGTTCAATGGTGAATACTCCATCACAGAGCCACAAATTGCTTGGGGTTCAAAGTTTTGGTTGTTCATTTCGTCCATGTCATACACAGTAGATGCCTTGAAGTTATGACGAAGCCCAAGAGTATGCCCAACTTCGTGCATAATCACATCTCGAAGGAGTGGACCAATAAACCAGTCGGGTACGCCATCAAGCATATCACCTTCGTACGCATCGCTGTCTTCATCCCCGTCTTCGTCGCCGCCTTCATCCCCGTCTTCATCACCATCTTTATCGCCAGCAAGCATGGTCAAAATATCGGGGTGCAATCGTGCCATAGAGAGTTCCGCTGCTTGGAACGCTGGATACATGCATGCGCCGTTTGTTTGGCTCACACGGTTTCCAAGCCCATCGTATTCTTCGTCGCCAATCATATCGGTGTTCTTCACTAGCGATGGATGTGCAGGGCGTGAATAGATTTGTTGTGCAATTGCTTTCCGCTCGAATGGATCTGCCAACCGAATTCTTGGGTCCCAATTAGGATGGGTCTTTAACCATTCTCGTGCAGCTGGATCAAAACTTTCCATTGCAATCTCAGGTAACAGTCTGTGCCAAGCTTTCGTCCAACCTGATACAAACGCTTCATCCATCACGATATCCGCATCAAGAATACGTCCTGTTTCTGGATCAACACGGCTTGGTCCAATTGCAAAGCCCATATCTGCGGTTGTCCAAAGAAGAAAGTTGTACCGTGCATCTTCCGGATCTTTATCCATGTGCGCGCCGGTTGAGGCATCTTGTTGATACACCTCGATAGCATTTACAATTCCAACTTTTTCAAACGCTTTATTCCATTCAAGCACACCATCTCGAACCCAGCGACGATATCGCACTGGAATAGTGTGCTCTAAATAGAACACGATTGGTTGTTTAGGAGGACTTAATTTTAAATTAGAATCTGCTTTTTCAAGTTGCCAACGCGTTACGTAGCGTACCCATGGGTCATCGTTGGAAGCATCACCAATATCTTTAAATGTTGTATTGAAATAACCAATTCTGTGGTCAGCAATTCTTGGCTCATACCCCGTGTCCTGTTCGACTGTTCGGATCGAATACGAAAACGTTCCGAATTGCCCAGCAGAAAGTGGTAGTTCAAAAGACAATTCAACATTTGATGGAAAACTTTTTGCGTTTTTCAAAACTGCAAGGTCTGTCCGTGCACCACGAGCTTGCGAGCCAAAAAAGTTTGTTGCGCCATTTAAAAATAAATTGGTGCCATCAATTACAGGTCCGCCGTTTGGCCCTTCAGTTAAAATCGGGACATCTAAAATGACACGATTTGTAAACACTCGTTCATACCCGCTTTGCGATTGAGAATCGCCTGTGGATTTAATTTCAAGATTTGGTTGCACAAGAACTAATTGATCTTTAATGCGAATCCAGAAACCATACATGTCACCAATCTGAACACCTGCTTCACCGATACCGCTTGAAATGGTGTATGCAATGAGAATTGGTTGACCTTCAAAGTTCGGTGCAATTTCAATGAGAAGATGGTCATCCTTATCGCGATAAAGAGTGTACATCCCGCTATTACCATCGATAGATGAAATAACTGTGTCATAGCCATCTGCGACTTGATCAAAGGGTGGTAGTCCCTCATCAGAACTGGAATTACCCATCATGCCGAAATTTGGCCTAGCAGCGCTATCTGGAACTGCATTAGTCGCGGTTTCTGGAGAGAGAGATAAAGTTAAAGCAATTGCAAAAGTAGTTAACATAGTTATTCCTTACGAGAGTTTCTACTCTCTAGTTCTTTCTTCGGAAAGACGATTCTAAAGGCAACAACCGAAGAAATGCTGAATGATTATCGGGCTTTTATGCAAAACACGGCTAAGGCAGCAATACCGAGGGCTAAAAATGCTAAAACCACATAAATTATTGGCCCAAAACCACTTGCAACTGCAACATCTGTTCCTGAATCAGCAATTTGTAAGTATGACAAACCAACAAGCGGCCCTGCCATATATCCCATACCAATAAATGCTTCATGTTTACCACCGGCGTCAATTTCGGCACGCCCGACCGACATGGCGTAATAGAGCGCTACATAATACGTTGCGCCCATTCCAGCACCAAAAAGCACTAAACCAATAATGAGCAATGGCAGGGTTAATGCACTTAGAATGAATAAGAACCCCGTAGCCATTGCAAAAATAGCAACCCATAACACTGACCACTTGCCGTGCCACCTTCCCGATTTCCACATAATTGCCGTCACAATTACTCTAGCAAACATCCAGATTGAAACCACAGGAGTTTGCCAGAAAATATCAATCGCAATCCCTGCAAGAACAAATGGCAACAACGGCGCAAGCACGCCATTGATGACATAACTCAATGGCAATAACACACGGGCACCACGGAGCAAATCTCGGTAACTCTCTGGAACATGTTCGCTTGAACTTGCTACATCGTGCGCAGGCGGGTTCTTCGAATACCACGGCAAAATGCCGATTGCAATTAAATTCAAACAACCAATGCTAACGATTACCATCGATGCATATTTATCCATTAACGGAGCCATTGCAATCATAGAACTTGCAACTGCAACCATCCAAACAATATTCCACCAGCCAATCGCCCTTCGCATTTCAGGTCCATGTCGCCCTGCAACTAAATAACTTTCAACGATTGGCCAAAGCCATGCACTGCAAAAACCTGCAACTGCACCCGAAGTCCAAATTACAAACGAGCCAGCAAACATCAATGGCAAAGAACAAACTAATGCAATCGTACAAAGAAGCAACGCAATAATTGTTCGCATTGAAATATATGGTCGAAATAAACGAGTACAAACACCTGAAGTCAAAGCACCAGTAACATAAACAATGCCAATCAAAACATATAATGCTAAGTTTTCTGTTTCCCCGAATCCATAGTCACGTTTTGCAATAAACGGCAAACCGTTCCAAATTACACTTGTGCCAGAAGATGCTAATCCAGTAAGGGCTAGAGAGGCAGTTAGTGGTGTCTGCTTAATGTGGGGCTGGTTCACTTGCGACTTGGTAATTTGGCGCTTCTTTAATGATTTGAATATCGTGAGGGTGACTCTCAATAAGTGATGCACCACTTACACGAACAAACGTTGCTTGTTGACGAAGATCACTCACTGTTGAAGTTCCACAGTACCCCATCGCTGCACGAAAACCGCCAACCATTTGGTACGTAAAATCGCCTAGACTTCCGCGATAAGGAACTCGACCTTCAACGCCTTCGGGCACGTATTTCTTTGTATTTATTACATTTGCTTGACCGTAACGGTCAGCAGAACCAGAGCCCATAGCACCTTCGCTACCCATACCACGGTATGTTTTAAAACGCCTGCCTCTGTGCAAAATCAACTCGCCAGGACTTTCATCAAGACCTGCAAAGAGTGAACCGAGCATCACTGAACTGGCACCCGCTGCTATCGCCTTACCAATGTCACCACTCTGTCGAATTCCACCATCTGCGATAACTGGAATGTTATGTTTGTCAGCCGCAATACACGCGTTAACAATTGCAGTCAGTTGTGGAACACCAACACCACTTACAATTCTGGTTGTGCAAATTGAACCAGGTCCAATTCCAACTTTAACAGCATCTGCACCCGCATCTATAAGTGCTTGCGCGCCTTCAGTTGTTGCAATGTTTCCTGCAATGACATCAATGTCCCACCGACTTTTAATTTCTTTTACAGTGTCTAATACATTTTGCGAATGACCATGAGCTGTATCAACAACAATGACATCCACTTCTGCTTGTATCAAAGCTTCAACGCGTTCAAATTGTTTTACACCAACAGCCGCACCAACACGCAAACGCCCGCGTTTATCCCGACATGCTTTTGGATGGCGACGAATATTATCAATATCTCGCATTGTGATTAAACCGCAAAGTTTGTTTGCATCGTCAACAAGGATTAATTTTTCAACGCGAGCGCGAACCATCATGGCTTCCGCTTCCTCGAGCGTTGTGTTACCACCGCCTTTTACAAGGTCTTTAGCTGTCATCAACTCGCCAACAAGTTGATCGGCTGAACCAACAAACTTCATATCTCGCCGAGTCAAAATACCAACTACTTCGCCATTACCCATACCATCAATGGTTACTGGAAAACCAGAGACATTTTGTTCTTCCATCCAGGTCATTGCTTTACGAATAGAATCTTCGGGGCTCAGCGTTACGGGGTCGGTAATCACGCCATTTTCAGAACGCTTTACTTTTGCAACCTCGCGAGCTTGGATTTCTGGTGGCATATTCTTATGAACAAAACCAATTCCACCCTCTTGAGCGAGGGCAATTGCCAAAGCGGACTCTGTCACAGTGTCCATTGGTGCCGAAATTAGGGGAATATTGAGGGTAATTCGATTTGTTAGCCGCGTAGACGTGTCAGCCTCATCTGGGGTAATTTGGCTAAATTTAGGTACTAGTAGAACATCATCAAAAGTAATGCCTTCTGTAATATGTAACATTTCCATTAAGCAATTTTACCAGTTTTACTCCGAGTAATCAAGCCGTTTTTGCCTAGTAAGACCGCTCAATATGCTACTCTGCGCAATCAAATCGCGTTCTGCGCTCCTTATTTACAAGAAGAATTTAAAAGTGACCAAACCAGAAGATAACGATACCGCAAATGCAGTCCACAACGACCTAGGAACATCCCCTGGAAATGGCGTGACTGAGTTTCGAAAAATGCTCAAAGCAACCATTCACTTTGAAGCATCTGACTTGCACATTAAAGCGGGGACGAAACCTCGGATTAGAGTCCGAGGCGTGCTACGAAGTCTTGATGCGGAAACCAACAGTGAAGGACTGTGCTATCAAATCGCAAAAGATATTCTTGATGATGAACAGTACCGTCACTTTCAAAAACATGGCCAAATCGACTTGGCGTATGACTTTGACGAAGACAACCGATTCCGCGTCAATATGTTTATGGCGCGAGGGAAGCCATCACTTGCTTGCCGATTGATTACTTCTGGAATTATGACATTTGAGCAACTGCACCTTTCGCCAATTCTCGGCGAAGTTGCAATGAGTGCGAACGGTTTGATTTTGTTTGCAGGCGTTACTGGTTCAGGAAAATCCACTTCAATTGCAGCAATGCTTAATTATGTAAACGAAAGAAAACGATGCCACATCGTTACTATTGAAGACCCAATCGAATACATTTTTAAAGATGATAAAGCAACCATCAACCAGCGTGAAGTTGGCATTGATTGTTTGAGTTTTAATGAAGCACTTCGTGCACTTGTTCGGGAAGACCCTGACGTTGTACTCATTGGTGAAATGCGTGACAACGAAACGTTTGAAGCAGCTATTCGTGCTGCGGAAACTGGCCACCTTGTTTTCGGAACTATTCACGCATCTTCAGCTTGGCAAACTTTTGGCCGAATTTATGACTTGTTCCCTGAAAACGAACGACCTCAAATTCGAAAACTTCTCGCATACAACCTTCGTGGAATTGTGTACCAAAAATTGTTACCAACACTCCATGAACACACACCACGTATTCCAGCTCTAGAAATTTTGCTTGGTACACCAATTGTTACAAAGTATATTTTGGAAGGTCGTGAAGGCGAACTCCTTGATGTCATCATTAAAAGTCATGAGGAAGGCATGTGTGACTTGAACACCGCACTTCTGCGACTTGTAGAAGAAGAATGGGTCACCTTAAAAACTGCACTCGATGCAACCCCAAAACCAGAAGATCTTAAAATGAAAATAAAGGGTATCGCGTAATGTTCACTGGCATGCTTTCTGAAGCCACACCTGTTTTCTTGCTTAGCCCTTGGAAACCAATTTTTGTTTTTGCACTGTTCCTTGGCTGGGGATGGCTTGTAAGCACACATCTTGAAAAAGATGCCCAATTACAACACTTAAATCCTTCGCAATGGAATGGTTACTATGCAGGCGCTGCCATCGTTGGCCTAGGCATCATGCTTTTCGGTGTAAATTTTTACATCGCTCTACCAATTGGTGCTCTTGTATTGTTTTCTCCTATTTTTGCTTATTGGAAAATACGAAATGCTGCCGTCCCAGAAGAAATGCAATTTCATCTCGGATTAGATTCAATAAAAGAATCGCTAGAAGGTCGTAAAAAAGCAAAAGCAAGCAAGCAAGTCTCCATCAGTTTTGATCGCAAGGGCGAGCAAATCGAAGTGCCCCAAAAAGATAATCCGCAAATTGAAACCTACTTGCTCGCTGATGAAATCATCGCAACTGCGATGGACAACCGAGCTTCTCGAATTGAATTGAAACTTTCATCCAATGGATGCCAAGGCGTTTACTTTGTTGACGGCATTGCAACCAAACTTGAAACGCTTTCGCCTGACAACGGCGCAAAAGTTCTTGCTTTTTTCAAAGAAACGGCAGGCGCCGATGCAAACGATGTTCGAAGAAGACAAACTGGCGAATTCAGTGTTTCCGGTGAAGCAGGTCATGCGCATCTAGACCTCACTGCTTCTGGCTCGTCAAGTTCACACACAATTCGGCTTGACTTTGATAGAAAAGAAAGTGTACTTCGTGATTGGGATTCCATTGGCCTCTTACCAAAACAGCGCGAACTTCTTAATCAATTAACTCGTGAATCTAACCGACACGGCATTGTCTTAATAGGTGGCGAAAAACAATCTGGTGTCACAACTACCGGTTATGCGATTCTTGGGCAACACGACTCATATCTAAGTAACATCGTTACATTAGAAAAAGAAGTCATCGCTGTCCTCGAAGGCATCACACATAATGCAGAAGGCGATATCTATGGAGATTACGCAACACAACTACAAACGATAATTCGTCGAGACCCAGAAGTCATTCTGGCAACAAATGTAACCGACGCTGAAGTTGCAAAAATTGCAGTAAAAGTTGGAAAAGATGGCCCATTGATTTATGTTTCAATGCCAGCAACATCACTTCAAGAACTCGTTTCAAAGTGGGCTGGCATGGTTGCTGACCCTAAGAAAAGTTTTGAAAGTCTTCAAGCAATTGTGTATCAAAAATTAGCAAGACGGCTTTGTGAAAATTGCAGAGTTGCATACAAACCGTCACCAGACCTTGCCAAACAAGGGCTTCCGATTGACACCGTCGATCAACTGTACCGAAAAGGTGGGCAAGTTGAATTCAAGAACAAAGTTATTTCTTGCCCAGTTTGTAAGGGCTCTGGATACATGGGACAAGTAGGCATCTTTGCAACAATGTTCCTTGACAAGGAAACTCGAAAACATCTTTTTGCTGGCGATCTCAAAGCAGCAATGGCACATGCCAGAAGAAACAAGAGCATGATCCGACTTCAAGAAGCTGCATGGCAAAAAGTGGCCGATGGCGAAACGAGTCTAGAAGAATTTGGCAGAGTTAGTAATACAAAAAGTACCGCAAAGAAAACTGCAAGTAAGTAATACATCATGATTATAATATTCAACCTATTTATTATTGGCCTTGTGTTTCTTATCGCGTATTGGTGGGCTAACGAAGGGCTGTTTAGTTCCATCCTGCATCTTGTTTGCGTAATTACTGCGGGGGTAATTACATTTTCACTTTGGGAACCACTTACTATGCGAGTTCTCAACGGCGGTGCATTTGATAATTATGCTTGGGGAGTCATTCTCGTAGGAGTGTTCTGTGTATCCCTCTTTCTACTGCGTGTCACTGCTGACAAAGTAGTTCCTGCCAACATTAAATTTCCTTCTTGGGCAAATTATGGAATCGGTGGAATAACAGGTGCATGCTCAGGTGTTTTAACTATTGGCATTTGCCTAATCGGTTCTGGGTTCATTCAGTCAACAAATGAATTAATGGGATACCAAGGCACTGCGAGAAGCAAAAGCACCGGTTTAATTGGAAAAGTTGGCGATCCCATTTGGCTTGATGTTTCAAATTTAACTTCTGCTTTTTTCAGCATGCTTAGTGTTGGAACGATGCACCCAGATATTCAAGGCGGTGCACTTGCGCATTACAACCCAAAAGTAGATGAACTCTCAACTTTAATGCGAGATACATTTGATAATGGCAAAGGACAATTATCACTAGCTCCAAACGCAGCAACAATTACAAAAGTTGCTAGCAATAACCAAGGGCTAATTGTTGTTCAAGTTTCGTTTAATACAAAAGCAAAAGACCACGGTGGTCAACTGATCATTGCTTCATCCCAAGTTAGACTTATTGGCGACCCAAATGGTTCTGATTCTGTTGACGTATATCACCCAACTGCATGGAAACAAGAATCGAACGATGGCGTCGAAACTCTTTACAGATTTGACGACATTAACAATTATGCAACAAGTGTTCCCGGAAGACAGGATACTGGAATTAAATTTGCATTCGACACAAAAAATCGAAACTTTAAACCAAAGTTCATCCAACTTCGTGGCACTCGCTTTGAACTTCCCTCTGGTGAACCCCTACCAATTTCTGAACTATCTGCCCGACTTTATCAAGGCAGAAAACTAACCGCAGAAGAAATTGAAGCAGAACGAGATTCACTCGGAAAAGACATTTCTCACTTGTTCAGAATCTCATCAAAAATCAAGGGTCTTCGAATTTCTATCAATGGTATTCCCTCAACGATTGCATTTAATGAAGACAACTACCTTCTCGAAGGCACGCTGACTTCTAAGTGGTCTCAGTCTGGCACTTCTTCAAAAATGGCTGTAAAAGGTATATACGCTGATGATGGCACGGCAATTGTGCAGCTAAAAGTTAGCCCCGGCACGAATGCTTCATTTGGTTTCTTAACGCAAACAGAACCTGAGTCCTCAGTTGTTAATATTATCGATAGCGAAGGACGTAAATACTCGCCAATCGGCTACATAATTGGAGATGATAAGTTAATGCAACTTACGTTATCGCCCACTGACCCACCGAATACGCTTGGCGATTTACCGATGCATTTGTTATCTAAGAGTAGGTCGAAGGATATGACACTCATTTTCCAAGTGACCGAAGACAAGATTATT
Source organism: Phycisphaerales bacterium (assembly GCA_012965315.1). Lineage (GTDB taxonomy): Bacteria > Planctomycetota > Phycisphaerae > Phycisphaerales > SM1A02. The sequence continues at coordinate 15,768 of DTSO01000091.1, forward strand.
ACTGAATTCCAAGTTGGCAATGTCACGATTGGCACATGCGAAATTAAAGCCACGCGTGGAAGTCGTTAATTACTCTTCAAGTAATCGTTCAACCCAATTAATATCAAAATCTGCTTCGATGAATGGTTGCTGATTCAGAAGTTGTAGGTGTAATGGAATTGTTGTTGCAATTGGTCCAACTTTCATTTCAGACAATGCGCAGCGCATTCGAACTATTGCCTCATTCCGATCACGACCATGCACAATCAACTTCCCAATCATTGAGTCGTAATTAGGCGGAATTCGATAACCAGGGCGTACATGAGATTCCACTCGAACACCTGGACCCCCAGCTGGTTGCCAAATTTCGATGAGTCCCGGCTGAGGCATAAAATTTTTCGAAGGGTCCTCAGCATTTAGGCGACATTCAATTGCATGTCCGTTTATTTTCACTTCATCTTGAGACCATGAGAGCGGTTCGCCCGCAGCTACTCTGATGGATTCTTTGACGATGTCTACGCCTGTAATCATTTCAGTTACTGGGTGCTCAACTTGTACACGCGTATTGACTTCGAGCATAAAAAACTCTTGCTTTTTATTCATAAGAAATTCGACAGTTGCAGCCCCGCTGTAATTTGCTTTGCGAATTAGTTCAGCAGCAGAATTACAAACACGATCTCGAACTTCTGGATCAACGCCAGGTGCTGGACCTTCTTCAATTAATTTTTGATGTCGACGCTGGCTTGTACAATCACGGTTGTACAAGTGAATTGCGTTTCCGTGTTTATCACCAAGAACTTGTACTTCGATGTGCCTTGCACTCTCTAAGAATTTTTCTAAGTAGACCGCTCCGTTACCAAACGATGCAATCGCCTCTTGTTGTGCTGCTGTCACTGCTTTACGAAGTGAAGCGACATCAGTCGCTACTCGCATGCCTTTGCCTCCACCACCTGCAGTAGCTTTTACGATGACTGGGTATCCAATCTCTTCTGCAATTTCAATAGCTTCGTCAAGATCTTCAATCTCTCCATCTGTTCCTGGAAAAACTGGTGTCCCTGCTTTTCGTGCTAATCTTTTGCAATTAATCTTGTCGCCAAGTAGGTCCATCGCTTCTGGTGAAGGACCGATAAATTCAATTTCACAATCACGGCAGACTTCAGCAAAATGACTATTTTCTGCAAGAAAACCATAGCCAGGGTGAATTGCTTCAGCGTCAGTCATTTCAGCGGCTGAAATAATTCGGTCAATTCGCAAATAAGAATCTGCTGATGGACCTTTTCCAATGCAAACAGTTTCATCTGCAAGTTCAAGCCAAGGTGCGTTTGCGTCAGCTTCAGAAAAAACGCAAACAGTTGCTATGTCGAGTGACCGAGCCGCTCGAATAATCCGCAGCGCAATTTCGCCGCGATTGGCAATTAGTATTTTACCGAACATGTTTGGTGTAACCTTAATGTGGCTTTACTAGAAAGAGTGCTTGCCCAAACTCAACTGGGTCACCATTTGATACAAGAACTTTTGTAACCGTGCCTTTACATTGGGCATTTATCTCGTTGAAGATTTTCATCGCTTCAATAACGCAAACCGTTGAGTCTTCACCAATCGAGTCACCAACAGAAACAAATGGTGGAGATTCTGGATCTTGTGAAACATAGAACGTGCCAACCATTGGGCTTGCGATTTCTACGCCTTCGTCAACTAGCGCAGTTGAGGCAACAGGAGTTGCAACAGGGGCTGCAACAGGTGCCGCAATTGCAACCGGAGCAGGAACAGTCACAACGGTGTCGCCCTGCCGGCGAATAGTAACTTGCTCATCGGTATCCCTGAGATCCATTTCCGAGAGATCGTTTGCGACCATTAATTTGACGAGTTCTTTTAATTTTCTAATATCAATCATGCGTTGTTCTCCACAATATTGGGGAAAGTATACCTAACTTCGCCGAAATTGCTTTCATCTCACGCAAAAAGGGTGTTTTTTTGAGGTGATGTCGTTTATGCTCAAAATACTGCGAACTCGTTTTTTATTTTTTAGAGATAGGCTTGCCAAGTATTTCAGCTAAGACTATTGCTGTGCGAACGTTATGTCGATTTTGCAACATAGTTCCTAATTGACTAGCGGCACTCAAGCGCCTCTTTGCCTGAGCTTTTTGGGGTACCGGGCAGTCCGCAACATGAAGTGGCTTAAGGCCTTTAATGCGGTGCGATTCATCCCCGCTTCGTTTCTGCGGAGAAACAACTTCGGGTTGTTTTTGAACTCTTTTCTTTCTACGCAACGATTCAACTAATACCGTTACAGGGTCTTCTGTAAATGTTTCAACTGAGACTGAACCAGATTCAAGCCCAACTTTTGCAGCATTTTTCTTGGCTTTAGCTTTCTTCTTTTCGAGTATGCCCGAGATAATCGACCACACAACGCTAAGAATGATGAGGTACGTAATAGACTTCATGCCTACAGTATAAGGTAAAGAGCCACCAATTACGGCTGGACAAGGTGGCGATTGCCTGCATCATCTGTCGCCCAAGCAAGGTCGACACCAAAGACATCACCAAGTGAGCCTGGCGTCAAAACGGCGCCTGTAGCACCTGCAAGTACTAATTGCCCTTCCCTCAGAACAAGCACTTCATCGCCTATATCAAGGGCAAATGGAATGTTGTGCACCGCGGCAACAACGATATCACCTTCCGTT
>DTSO01000091.1:18469-27244 GCA_012965315.1 Phycisphaerales bacterium
ATCAAGTGCAGAGGTCGGCTCATCAAGGACAAGCACGCCACCTGGGGTACGTTGAGCTAACGCGCGAGCAATCGCTGTACGTTGACGCATCCCCGCACTTGCTTCGTACCAGAGCGTTTCACTTCGGTTCAATAAATCGACTTTTGCCAGTGCATCTTCAACGCGTTGCCGCGAAGGACCAAGAGCATACCTACCAAGTTCAACCACCCGTCTTAACGTGAACGAACTTGAAACTTCAGCAACACTTGGAACCCAAGCCAGTCTTGAGGCTCGGTCATGTGGTTTCAATTTGGTTATGTTTGCACCATCTAATTCAACCAATCCTGAAGATGGAATTTGCAACCCAGCGATTGTTCGCAACAATGTAGTTTTACCTGACGCATTTGGTCCAAGTAAAACAACAACTTTGCCTCCATCAATATTTGCACTGACTTCACGGACAGCATTTCGTGAACCGTACCGAACAGTTACATCTGTAAGTCGCAACCTCATACTCGCCCCCTTCCACGGAGTAACAATACGAGAAAGACAAGTCCACCAATGATGCTCGTAACAATACCGATTGGTAGGCGACCTGTTCCAAAATCTATTAACTGTCTAATGTCATCTGCAACAAGTAACAGCAATGCTCCAACAAGTGCAGTTGCAATAGTTAAAGTTCGGTGCGAACATCGCATTAGTAAGCGAGCACCGTGCGGTGCAATTAATCCCACGAATGCAATTGGTCCAGCGAGTATCACACCAATTGCTGCAAGCATGCTTGATGTCAGAAAAAGTCGCCGACGTATTTTTGCTAAGTCGACACCTACACTTTTAGCTTCATCATCAGAAAGACAAGCAGCATCAAGAGTTGGTCCCCACAATGCAATTAAGAAGATGCCAATTAATACAAGTAATCCCAAAATTCCTAATCGTAACCAAGACTCTACTTCTGGCAAACTCCCCATTAACCAAGTAGAAAACGAACCGCGTAAGCCCATCGGAACGAGATGTTGGAAAATCATAATTCCAGCACCACAAAGTACTGAAATAACTACACCAACAAGCACCATCGTCATCGGATCAATGCCACCGCGTTTTCTTGACAAACTAAACACTAAAAACAATGAGAAAAGTGCACCAACGACTGCTCCAAGAGATTGACCGCCAAAAAAAGATGCTTCAAACGTGTGCTCTGCATACATCGTTGCCATGACACCTAGACCTGCGCCACTAGAAAGACCTAGAATCCAAGGAGATGCAAGCGGGTTGCGAAGCAATACTTGCAATCCCATTCCAGAGACACCAAGTGCAGAACCGACAATCAACGCTGCAGACATTGGCACTAGTCGGTAAATAAAATATTTTTCCGATGGCAATTCAAATAGCAAACTGCCATCAACATCTCGTGTAATTAACAAGCGGAAAACTGCTGCTGCAAGAAGCAACAACGCTAAGAAAATCAACAGAATTATGCTTTTAGTTTTCATTGAGCAAGTAATTTTTGTTGCAATTCTTTTGCAACTTCAGTGATTCTACTCGATGGCACCAAAACTTCCGAGTGAATAAAGGAAATGACTGGAATATCTAGAGATAGAATCCCCTTTGATACTTCAAACTGGCTATCTGAAACAATTACAATTGTTGTTGGGTTCAATTTTGCAATATCTTCAAGTGTGAGCGATACCCATCCTGTCGATTCAATTGCATTCGTACCACCCATCAATTGCAATACATCATCGAGATACGTTTCTTTTCCAAAACTTAACCCCGCATTATTTTCAGCCCCTGGAGTCATAATCAGAAAAGTCCCAGGCAAGGCAGGTTGAGAACCTTCCAATGCAATTTGCAAAAGTTCGCTGTCAATGTCTAACAACTGAAGCATAGAATCGTGCATGTATACAATTTCATTTACTCGATCGCATTTCCATGCATGCAATGTAAAGAAAGATTGATTTGCCAACTCTAATAGATGCGAGTCAATTCCTGCAGCAGTCTCTTGCACAAAAACTTTAGTCGGTTGCAGTCGCAACAATCGCTCATAATCAATTTCATACAAATCCCCAACAACAGGAATTGTTTTGTCGACCGATGTGCAAAACGCACTTCTACCCACAATTTTATCTCCTGCGCCAATTGCAACAACCGTTGCAGTGACACTTGGGCTTATAGAAACAATCCGTTCCCCATTCGTTTTTTCATCTTCAATACCCGAACATCCGAAAAACAAAAACGCAACAAGTAGAAGAATACTACACTTCATGCTTAGCAGTCACCAATTGTGTTTCAGCGAGCCGTCGGTACAAATCGCAAGAAGTCAAAAGTTCGTCATGCGTACCATCCCCAATGAGAACGCCTTGGTCAAGGACTAAAATTCGATCAGCAGTTTGCACAGTTGATAACCGGTGGGCAATCAGAAGCACAGTTCTGCCTTCACAAAAAGTTTCTAGCATAGTGTTTATCAGTGACTCTGATTCAGAGTCAATTTGGCTTGTTGCTTCATCGAAAATCATTACAGAAGGATCGCGAAGCAACGACCTTGCAATCGCAAGCCGCTGCCGTTGCCCGCCGCTAAGTGAAGTTCCATGTTCATACACTTCCGCTTCGTAGTTGCCTTCTATTTGATGTATGAAAGTATCAGCGTGTGCCTGCGTCGCAGCTTTTACAACTTCATCGTGGCTTGCATCTCTGCCAAAACGGATATTGCTTTCAATAGAACCTCGAAATAAAACCGTATCTTGTGTAACGACACCGAGTTGGTCTCGCAACGATTTCAAATTAACCATTGCAATATCTACCCCATCAATTTTTATTGTTCCAGATTGCGGAACTAAAAGTCGCGGAAGCAACGATATGAGTGTCGTTTTACCACAGCCATTTGGGCCGACAATTGCAACACGTTGTCCATGTGGGATAGTTACCGAAAAGTTTTTTAACGCTGGCTCAGCCTCTTCGGAATACGAGAAAGAAACACTATCAAAAACAATGGAATCGCCATGTCGATCAAGGTCTGGTTGTTGAGTTTCTTCCTCACTTGGCAAATGAAGTATTTCCAAAAGTCGTTCTGCTGGTGCATCCGATGCTTGCAATTCGGTCACAAGACCTGCGAGTGGTCGAAGAGAACCACCTGCAACCGCAAGCGAGCCAATGGAAAGTAAGAACATATCAAATTGCAAGGAACCATCGATAATACTTTTTGCTGCTATCCCCGCAAGTGTACCTAACACCACGATTGCCAGAATTTCCATTAAAGGACTTCCCAGTGCGCGAGCAATGCGAACTTTCATATTTGCTCGAACTACTTGTTGATTCACTTCGCTAAACGATTCCAGAACAGATTCTTCCGCAGTATTTACTTTAACTGCACGAAGACCTTGCACCGACTCATTTGAAATTCTCAACAATTCTTGTTGAGCAGCTAAGGAACTGCGCGTTCCTTTGCGAACTTTTCTTCCAATTCTATGCAAAGTGAATGCCAAAATAGGCAAAACCAACAGTGCAATGATGACCAATCGGTAATCGAAGACACACGCAACAAGAAATGCAACGAGCCCTTTAGTAAACTGAGCAACAGATTTGCCCATCAAAACAGTAAGCCCTGCTTGCAACGCTTCTGTGTCCCGAATGATTCGCGAAACAAATTCGCTTGCACCACTTCGTAACACTCTGCCGAGTTCCATTCCAAGAACATGCTTGAATGACTCGTCACGAACATTTGCAACAACGTGCACAGCAATCCACGCACTTAAATATTGATGCATGAAATTCGCAAAGCCGCCAACAACAGTTAAACACCCAATACCCACGAGGATAAATATTACCCCATCAAATCTATCTCCAGGCAATTGATTGACTAGCCACTCTGGGATTTGCAAGAAATGCCCTTCTGCATTAAAAGTTGTCGCTAACTCTAAAAGCGTATGTCCCGCTTCTGGATCAAGAATTAACGAAAGCGCAGGACCTAAACTTAACAAACCTACGCCCAGCCCTAGTGCAGAAAATACCGCTAATGAGAGCGCTAAGATCACGCGCACCCTGTAGTGGAACATTCGTAATGCAAAAACTTTAAAGTGCTTCATGAAGCGTCATGCCCTTCGTACACTTTTCTAAGTTCCGTCCAAAACGAAGGATAACTTTTTGAAACACACTTCGGGTTAACAATTGAAACCCCACCACGCTTAGTACCAACAACAGCCATCGCCATTGCGATGCGGTGATCATCGATTGGATCTATTGCAGTTGAAGTTTTTACTTTTACATTTTGTTTCAAAGGCGTAATTCGGATGTCGGTGTCGCTAGAAGCAACGCCACAACCAACTTTTGCAAGTGAGCGTGCCATTACTTCAATTCGGTCTGATTCTTTTAACGGTAATGTTTCAAGGCCATAAATTCTTGAAGGCGAATCAGCAAATGCTGCCACTGAAGCAAGACACAACGAGGCATCTGGAAATCCAGAAGCATCAAGGTCTCCAAAACTTTTTATGATACCTGTACCAGTCACTTTGATTCCGTTTTCTACTTCGACAACTTCTGCGCCTATTGTTCCGAGCAACCGAATCGCTTCCATATCTGGTTGTAGTGAATCAAGTTTTAACCCTTCGAGTGTTACTGACAATCCGTCATGCAATGCTGCTACTGCTGCAAAGTAAATTGCTGAACTTGCGTCCGGTTCAATTTCTAATTCTCGATGCGTCACCCTTGTTTGAGGAACTGAAATTGAACGAACTTCACCCGACTCTACTTCAACAACATCCACACCAAAAGTACGAAGTATATTCACCGTCAAATCAATATACGTTGACGATGTAACTGGGGTTTTACAATTAAGTGTAATCCCGCCATCTACAAACGGTGCAATCAACATCAGTGCTGAAATAAATTGGCTAGACTTCGTAATAGGGACATCAATTTCTCCCCCGTGAAATTGTGAACCATCAACTTGAATCGGAAGCATGTCTCCGTCAAATGTGGCGCCAAGTGATTGCATCAATTGCACTAATTCTCCAATTGGGCGAGTACGCAATTGCCCGTCACCGTCAACGGTAACTGGTGCTTTCGCCAATGCACCTGCTGCAATCATAAAACGAGATGGCGTTCCTCCAATTCCGAGGTTTACCGATGCGCCATGTGGCGGTTTCCCATCTACACCATGGAGGATGAGTTTGTTTGGAGACCACTTCACGCCAACACCAACTTTTGAAAAGGCCGTAGCAAGTACGTTTGTGTCATCGCATTTAAGCGGATTTTTTAATACTGTTCTTCCAGCTGCAAGGGAGCCAAGCATTATCGCGCGTGCAGTCAAACTTTTTGACCCAGGCAAACGCAGATTACGATGCCCTAACCGTTTTAAGGTCGGAACTGACTCGGCAGTCGAACCGGCATTTTTCTTACTCATGAATCCCGCCTAAAAATTGCAACAACATCTTCAATTGGCACTACAAAGAGTCGGTTGTCGCCTTCAAAATCGACGGGAATACTTCCCTTGGGGTTAAACAAAACCCTGTCGTATTGTTGAATTGGATAATCTGGATTGTTTTCAATCACAGTACTCACCGTCACAATTCTGCCTGTTATAGTCGGGATTTCAATTTTGTCCGGCAAATGGATGCCCACCTTAGTTATTTTTCGATCTTCATCCTTTCGAATGAGAACGCGTTCACCAATGGGTTCCACAGTCTCTATAAGGTTCTTTTTGGTCTTGGTTTTTGCCATATCGGTATATGATACGAAGCATCGCCAGACTTCGCAAAATATTCGGAAATGACGGCAGTTTTTCTTCCTAAATTTTACTTTTCATTAATTCTCTTCCATTCATAGTAGACATGTGTATCATGGTTGATTGAACCCCTTTTTTGGAGAATCCATGAGTACAGATACCACTAATCCTACAGAATCAGCTGCTCTTGAAGTTTGCTCAAATACCGACCCATTGCATCTCATTGATGTTGACCACGTTCGACTTTTTGTAGGTAATGCTAAACAAGCAGCATTTTTCTATGCGTACACATTTGGTTTTCAGGTAACCCAATGTGACGATCTAACAACTGGAAATCGCGATGATGCTTCCTACTTGCTTACGCAAGGGAATATTCGCATGATTCTTACAACTGGCTTGAACAAAGACCACCCTGCTCAGCGCCACATTAATCTCTTTGGAGATGGAGTAAAAGATATTGCGTTCACCGTCTTTGATGCGGAAAAAGCATACAACAAAGCAATTGAAAATGGCGCAGAGTCTGCTTACGAACCATACAAAACTGGCGATGAACAAGGCGAAGTTGTACGCGCTGGAATTAAAACGTATGGCGAAGTTGTTCACTCATTTGTTTCTCGAACAGGAACGTATAGTCTTCCAAATCTTAAAAAAGGGTCTATTATTTTCCCAGGGTTCCAAGAAATGGTACACCCGCTCAACCAATTCAATAAAGACAATCCATGTGGCCTAAAATTCTTAGACCACTGTGTTGGCAATGTTGAATTTAATGGCATGGACAAAGCAGTCGATTGGTACGAAAAAGTATTAGAGTTTTCAATGTTTAAACATTTTGATGATGATGATATTTCAACTGAGTACTCTGCGCTCATGTCAAAAGTAATGTCCTCTGGAAGTGGTCTCATCAAATTTCCAATCAATGAGCCGGCAGAAGGAAAACGGAAAAGCCAAATTCAAGAATATTTAGATTGGCATAACGATACTCCAGGTATTCAACATCTTGCCTTTAGGACTGATGATGCAATCCAATCTATTACTGAACTCCGTAAGAGAGGCGTGAATTTCCTCCGACTTCCAGATACCTATTATGAAATCGTTTGGGATCGTGTCGGAGATATTCAAGAAGAGAAAAGACTCATCCAAGAACTTGGAATTCTCGTAGACCGAGACGACCAAGGTTACCTTTTGCAATTGTTTACCCGCCCAGTTCAGGACCGTCCAACGCTTTTCTTTGAAATTATTTGCCGGCGAGGTAGCCAATCCTTTGGTAAAGGCAATTTTAAAGCATTGTTTGAAGCACTTGAACTAGAACAAGACCGACGCGGGAATCTCTAACGACATACAATCCCTTTAAAGGATTCCATACCGTGCCATACTACACAAAACTTGGTGAAATTCCACATAAACGTCACATTCAATTCCGTCGACCAGATGGCGTACTCTATTCTGAAGAAGTTTTTGGGACTGAGGGTTTCGTTGGTCCTACTTCTACGATGTACCACATCCATCCGCCAACGCAAGTTTCAGGATGGGAAATTGTGTATTCAACAGAGCAAGAATACCTAGAAAAAAACGTTATGCGCATGCGACATTTGACTTCGCAAAAAATGCCCGCAAAGGGCGATCCCGTTACAGGGCGAACTGTTCTGTTTGGTAATGCAGATTGCGAAATGGGCGTGTGCGTTCCAGAATCGGAAATGGAATACCATTTCAAAAATGGACAAGGTGATGAGTGTTTATTTATTCATGATGGCACAGGAACAATCCACACCATGTTTGGCACTTTGAAATTCAAAAAGTTTGACTTTGTAGTAATTCCAAAGGGTACCATTTATAAAATGGCTTTTGATGCTGCTCCATCAGATGGACCTGCTAATCGTTTTATGTTTATCGAAACAGCAAATGCATCACATATTCTCCCTCCAAAAAGATACATCTGTGATAAAACATCGCAGTTCTTAGAGCACGCACCATACTGCGAACGCGATTTGCGCATTCCAGAAATGCCACTTGCCAACGATGAAATGGGTGAATTTGAAGTGCGAATTAAAGCTCTTAATAGTGTGCATAGTTACGTGTACCCATACCATCCACTTGATGTTGTCGGGTGGGACGGATGTTATTATCCTTACTGTTTTAACGCATTAGATTTTTCACCCATCGTTGCAAAGCACCATATGCCTCCGCCAACACATCAAGTTTTTGAAGGTGGCCATTTTGTAATTTGTGCATTTGCTCCTCGAATGCTCGACTTCCACGAACAAGCGATTAAAGTTCCTTACAACCACTCCAACGTAGACAGCGACGAAGTCATGTATTACTGTGACGATAAGTACACCGCTCGCGAAGGAATTGGAGAGGGATCACTCACAATGCATCCACAAGGAATTGCACACGGTCCTCATCCTGGAACTGTTGAAAACTCACTTGATAAAACATTCACAGACGAACTAGTCATCATGTGTGATACGTTTAGACCACTCTTCCCAACGAAAGCCGCGCTTGAAATTGATGACAGTGCGTATCCAAAATCTTGGGAAAACTGGAAACCGATTCCTCAAAGCTAACCAAATTAATTAACCCTCTGCTAATTAATTTGCTGGGAGAATGATCCCTGAACAAGCGCCAAACCCTATTCGGGTCGCTCCTTCAGATTCACACCATGCTTTAATAGTTAGTTCGTCGCCATCTTGTAAAAACCGGCGTTGTGTTCCATCTGGCAAATCAAATGGTTCCGTTCCACGCCATGTCAGTTCAAGTAAACATCCCCTGCTGTCTTTAGTTTCGCCACTGATAGTACCACTACCAATTAAATCGCCACTTTTCATCGGGCATCCAGTGCTTGTATGGTGCGCTAACATTTGAGCGAATGACCAAGTCAAATTCGTTAATGAACTTTTTGAAAGTTGGAGCGATGATACATGTTCATTCCGCATTTTTTCAGATGAAATTGAAACGCAACAATTAATATCAAAAACATCGTCGGCCACTGGGAGTAAATACTCTAAAACTGCAGGGTCACCCTCTAAACGAGCTGGACCTGACTGACGAAATGGTGCTAGCGCATCAACCGTTACAATCCG
>DTSO01000092.1 GCA_012965315.1 Phycisphaerales bacterium
CCGCCATTACTTGAAGATGGAACATATGAAATCGTTGACAACCAGCCGTTTGATCCTTTACCAGGCAATTACGTTTTCTTTTATGAAAACACTAACTTTTGGGGAGATCATCTCTGCGGTGTCTATCGATTGCCAAACGGGAACACCCTCGCAACGAATGGTCCAGGCCAAGAAATTCGAGAACTAAATGCAGATGGACAAATCGTTTGGCAACACTACACACAAGAAACCCTGATGCGTGCAGTAAAATACCCCTATAGCATTCTTGATTCGCCAACAGAAACTTGTGCAAGCGACATTAATGAAGATGGGATTGTCAATGTCACCGATCTCCTTGAAGTTATTTCGGATTGGGGATTAGCAAACTCCCCTGCAGACATCAATGACGATGGAATCGTGGATGTCACCGACCTACTCAACGTAGTCGGATCTTGGGGACCGTGTAACTAGTTTACAAATACAAAAAACGCCCTTCCTCAAGAAGGGACGTTTCATAAACGGTGGGGATGGGATTCAAAAGGCATGAAGAGGCAACACCTTCACCCCCTTTTCGAGACCGGCGCCTTCAACCGCTAGAGCTCCCGCTAACAAGATTATCTGACCTAGTGTCAACAAAAGTGACAACAGTTTCCCGTTTGTAATGATGAACGAATAGATTTCCCTTGCAATGTGCATGGTGAATCTAGATAATAGAATGCATGAACTTTCTTTTACTCATTTTACCGTTGCTCACAAACGCAGCACTTGCTGATACTCAGAGAACTATCTTTTATGTCTGGGATATGGAAACAGATCCAGCATGGACTATGAACGGAGAGTGGGAATATGGAAATCCATTAGGACTTGGTGGAGATACTTTTGGCGGGCCAGACCCTACAGGTGGTGCAACAGGTAAAAATTGTATTGGTATCAATCACGCGGGTGATTATTCAATCGAACTAGGTGGGCCATACGATTTGATAACAGGGTCCATCGACTGTTCAAATATTCAAGGTACGCAACTCCAATTTCAAAGATGGCTCAATATTGACTGGCAGCCATACGTTACTACTTACATTTCCGTAAGCAATGATGGAATGACGTGGTCGGAAATCTGGTCTAACTCACAAAGTACAGAGATCGTCGACATGGAATGGATAGAGTACTCATACGATATTTCTAAAATTGCAGACGGTCAGCAAACTGTATTTATTAAGTGGGACTATTGCATCAAGATGGACGGTTTAAAACTAGCTTGGGCGTATTCCGGATGGAATATTGACGACGTTGTGATATCTGGTGTTGCACCATGTGCCGCCGATATTGATGGAAATGGTGACGTTGGAGTTGGAGATGTACTATCAATCATAGAACAGTGGGGACTAACTAACTCCCCTGCTGATTTAAACAACGACGGGATAGTCAATGTATCTGATCTGCTTGTGGTTGTAGGCAACTGGGGACCGTGCAACTAAAGACAACTTTTGTTCACCAGATTGCTGGGGGTACCGGAGGGAGAACTAAGCAGTCACTCCTAGTTAGGCTACCTACAAATTTGTGATACCTAACTAAATTTACATGACAATTTGCAACCATGAGTTTTATCTCATGCTGATTAGGAAAAATAGAAAACTGATAGTAAATGCCAATGGTATACAACATCCCGCAGCTTCCCCAGCTTTTCTCTTTGCGTTGTTCGCAGCACCAACAGTTTCATTTTTGACATTTGCGTGAATACGAGAACCTATACTTAGAGTTAATCTAATGCCCATTTCTGGCTCACTGCTGGCCCCGCCAATAATCTCAATGACAACACCATCGATAAATGTACCGATTGCCATTTCGCCAACAACTTCTTCAGAAACCTTGGGTCCTAATTCACCAACAATTTCATCGTTAACATAACACTGAACATTTTTACACATATCCTTGTCATATTTAAATTCAATATGATCTCCAACTTTTACTTTGGAAATTGAATTTTGATATTGCTTCCTTTTCCATAAATTGCAATCAAAATGTTTCTTAACTGCATTTGCCTCAAGATTTTCATATGGAACAACTTTGGATACGTAAATACCCAACTCATTTGCTTTTGATATTGCTCCCTTTTCATCTACAGATTCGACGTCAACAGATAAATCTTTAGCAGTTTGTTTATCTGCACCAAAAACTTGATAAATAAGCCTCCGATGCATCACGGGAGGAATACATTCATCAGCATTCTCTGGAAAACTATATACAGGAAACCATGTAGTAAATCTCCATTTAGGGGGTGGATCGTCCATCCATGACTGGTCAGCAATAAAAGTCGACTGCATTACTTCTTTGCACTTCTTTAATCTCTGAAACTGCCTTTCTGCGAATTGACCATTCTTCTTCTTCCAAATAATCTTTTTATTTGTCTGTAGCGCCTCAATAACTGAGTTTGTCATCCTGCAATCAGACATAACATAGGAAAATACTTCATCGCACTCACCGTCAAGCTCACCCAGATGGAAAAGAACAAATCCAAGACCCCTACCAACAACA
>DTSO01000093.1 GCA_012965315.1 Phycisphaerales bacterium
AGCGGATTATTCCGCCCAATAGTGCCGATTATGTGATTTTGAGACCCTTAACTACCGATAGTGATTTGGATTAATTATGGATAAAAATGAGAAAAATAGAGACCTTTCAAGCCGCACTTCTGCGATGCAAAAAGCGCCACCAACTCGGCGTACTGCCTGGCCAATAGTTCAGTTATTCCTCAGAGTGCTTTGGGGAACATTTGGTTGGGCTGTTTGGACTTTCTTCCCGTTTTTACGCACCATGTTACTTCGCTTATTTGGTGCAAAAGTAGGGAAGAATTGTAAGTTCGCAAGAACAGTACAAATCACCATTCCGTGGAATCTCATCATCGGAAACGACTGTCATTTTTCAGAACGATCAATTTTGTACTCGCTTGGAATAATCACCATCGGCGATAGAGTTCGAGTTGATACACGGGCACATCTTTGTGCAGGCTCACATGATATGAAAGACACAACGTTTCCACTAACTCGTCCACCAATAACGATTGGAGATGATACGTTTATTGGTGTGGATGCTTATATTGCTCCAACAGTCACACTTGCGCCTAAAACTATTGTTCACCCAAGAGCAAGTGTGTATGGAAGTTTCGATCACGCTGTTGAATTATTAGGAAATCCTGCAAGGGTTGTCGAGTGAGTTCTATTCGTCAGTTAATTTGGGAGACGATTGGTAGTTTCTTATTTAAATGCAGTCCGCATAATGCGTACTTGTATCGAAGAACTATTTTGCGAATGTTCGGTATGAAACTCGGGTACAACGCAAGAATTCGCAGAAGCGTTTCTATTGACAAACCTTGGAATGTCACAATTGGCGATTTGGTAATTTTTGGCGACTTTGTTGTTGTTCATGCTTCAAAACCCGTGAGTATCGGTGACAGATCTTCTATCAGCCAGTACGTTATGCTTCTTACGGTTTGCGGAGATTACAAAACCTATGGCACAACTAAGCGAGAAGGTGCAATTACGATAGAAGAAGATTGCTGGGTTGCTACCGACACCGTAGTGATGCCAAGTGCACATATTGAACAAGGCGTTGTTGTAGGTGCAAGGGCTTTGGTCGACGGAAGGTTGCCCGAGTGGAAAGTTTGTACGGGTGAACCTGCAGTTGAACGGGCTGAGCGTGTTCTCTATGTCAACGAAATTGTTGCACCACGCGACAAGTCAATTTCTAACATTGAAATTATTATTCCAGTTAGAGATGAAGAAATAAATTTGCCGTATACGCTCGCAAGCGTGATGGAGTGGGCTGATAAAGTTTGGGTTATTGATTCGGGTTCAAC
This sequence comes from Phycisphaerales bacterium, assembly GCA_012965315.1. Taxonomy (GTDB): domain Bacteria; phylum Planctomycetota; class Phycisphaerae; order Phycisphaerales; family SM1A02. Next base: position 1,284 of record DTSO01000093.1, read on the forward strand.
AGATAAAACCCGCGAAATTGCTGAAGCCGCTGGCGCAGAGGTTATATGTCAGCCATGGTTGGGCTACGCAAAACAAAAAAACTGGGCGCTTGACAATATTCCATTATCCGCAGATTGGGTTTATTTTTTGGATGCTGATGAAACGATTTTGCCATTACTAAAAGATGAAATGCTTGAGATTTCATCAAAGCCAGTGCGCGAAATTAGCGAGACGGCTTTTAACATCAATCGATATTTTATCTTTCTCGGAAAACGAATTCGACACTGTGGATATTATCCTAGTTGGAACGTGCGTTTTTTCAAACGCGGCAAAGCTTTTTATGAAGACAGAGACGTACACGAACATATGATTGTCTATGGAAAAATTGGCAAACTAAAAGGGCACATGGAACATTATGACCGACGCGGCCTGGAGTGTTACATTGAAAAACACAATCGTTATTCAACGATTGAAGCAAGAGAAATTATTATTCAACCAGAGAAGCAGGGCATAACAATTGATGCAAAGTTTTTCGGCAATGTTCAAGAGCGACGTCGTTGGGTAAAACAAAACATTTATCCATGGTTACCCGCAAAATGGTTATTTAGATTCTTCTGGATGTTTATTATTCGCTGTGGTATTTTGGATGGTGTTACTGGCTTCAGATTTTGCATGCTCGTCTCAACGTATGAAATATTCATTTCGTTAAAAATGATTGAATACAAAAAACAAATGGCGAAAAAACAATGACCGAAAACCGACATATCAGTTCCTACACGTTGCAGGAAAAAATATGGCGCTTGCTGTGGGCTATTGTGCAGGCAACTTTTTTTAGATATTCATTTCATACTTGGAACGGATGGCGAATTTTTTTACTTAAATCGTATGGCGCAGAAATCGACAGCAGTTGCATTATTCGTAGAACAGTAAAAATTGAATGCCCTTGGAATCTAAAGATGGGGCGAAATAGTTGTTTAGGCGACGGAGTCATCATGTATTGCCTTGGGAAAATTTCAATCAGTGATAGGGTTTCCATTTCGCAGTATGCACACCTTTGCGCCGGAACGCATGATTACAACGATAAGGATATGCCTTTACTACGCTTGCCAATAACAATTGAGAATGATGTTTGGCTGGCAGCAGGTTCATTTGTTGGTCCTAACGTAACAGTTGGTGAAGGCGCTATTCTTGGTGCTCGATCTGTTGCGATGCGAGATCTT
>DTSO01000094.1 GCA_012965315.1 Phycisphaerales bacterium
ACTAGGTTTTCATAGTGCAATTCCATCATTGGAATTGAAAGTACCCTCATCCAGTGGTCTGCAATTTTCTTCCGAGCAACCCAAGTCGCCCCAAGCATAGGGAGTGAGTTTGTGTAAGCGTGCCCGGAAAAAAGCAAGTTCGTCGTATAACAAGAAACTGCATTATCAAGTGGGTGGCGATGCAACATGACTGCCCTTGAACTTGGAAGAATCTTTGACAAGAAACCCAATTGCAAAGGGAGATTTAATGCCTTGTTGGAAATGATTTTTTCGCTTGGCGCTTCATCCTCTACGCCTTTATTTGCCTCTAGATATTGCAGCGATAAGGCTTTTGCATCATCTACCCGAATGTCAATCATAGTATTTGGCCATGAGTGAAATGAATCTGTGAGCCGAGATGCATTCAATTGCATAGAATGCCCCACACACATCTCGCCACCATTCTCAATATCGGGATGCATACTCAATATTTGTTCAAGTAAACTAGTGCCACTTCTTGGGTTCCCCACAATGAACAAGGGCTCCATTTCTGTTTTTGGACCTTCTGCTAAAGCACTAGCAAGATCTTCATCCATGAACTCCGTCATCTGGTTGTACTGTTCAGAATGTGCAACCTCGTCGAATTTATTATCATCCAACTCATGGGCTTTTTGTGCTGAGAACCATGCTTTATCGTACTCACCAATTCGATCGTATGCTTTTGTCAATGTAAACAGATTTGAAATCAAATCCTGATTATCAAGCCCTCCCGTCTCATAACTTGACTCAAGCAAATCAATAGCCCCCTCATATTCTTTTCTTGCAATCAAAGCACGGGCGCGAATATTGATAAGTTTTACTTCTTGGGGGAGGTTCGAAACACACTGGTCTAATAAATCAAGGTCACCCCGTCGCTCGTAGACCTCTGCCCGAATGACATCGACCATGGTTTTGTCAGCACCAATTGATTCCGCTTCAACCAAGTACCCAACTGTTTTTTCAATATCCCCGTACATATTCCAAGATCTCGCAAGCGGAATTAGGATTTGCTTTTGATTTGGGTCTTCAGCATTTAATTCTTCTAGAATTGTAATGGAAGTATTAATATCCTTAGTTTCAAGAGCAATATGTGCAGATAAAAATTTCAACTGCTTTGAATCTGAAAAAACAGCAAGGTTTTCACTAATGGTTGTTGATGCGTTTAAGAACATCTTGCGAGAAATCAGTTTTTTAACTGCCTGTATGGCTTCATCTTCTGTGTAGAATTGTGGCATCCTCGTAGTATAATGGAGTACGCACGTATTCTGTACACTCACTCATTAGATAAAGAAGCACATATGTCTGACCAACCTCAAACAACACCAACAGATTTACCACCTATCGACGTTTCGAAAATCAAGATTGAGATTACCGAGCTAGAAGCACCTGATTATCAACTTGATTTTGAAGTACCTGTAGATTTAGTTTCTGAAATTACTAGTAGGATTAAAGAAGGTGGGCTTACATTCAATGAAAAGCAACTGTGTAGCCTCATCGTTCAAGTTTGCCTTGATGAAGGCATGCAACGCTTAGACAGAGACTCTGCCTGGGGAGCAAGGGTACTTACAAAAAGTATAAAAGAGTACTCTATCGACAAACCGTTCACCTTCTCAGCTGTTGTAGATGCATTACCCGAGGGAACAATACCTATCAAGGACGTTCCAATTCAACGAAATAACATACAGGTAGACGATGCCTTCGTGGACTCCGAAATAATAGAGCAACAACTATTGTTTGGCACCAAAAGCACATTCAATGGTACGCTTGCCTATGGCGACGAAATTGAGTGTAACGCGAGTATCACCCTAAACGATGTGGATGAACCAGTTGCATCAATTAAAAAGTGCACGCTGCGTATACCGAATGAACACCAGATATTTTCGATTGCAGGACTCCAACTTGACAGCGTTGGAGCAGAACTCCGTGGATGCCAAAGTATTGAAGAACTTTCTTTCCACATTGACTTCCCAGATGACTATTCCGTAAAAGCTTTTCAGGGCAAGAGCGGCGCTGTACAACTTACCAACTGCACCTTCTTAAGAATCACTCCATCAAGTATAGAGCAGATACTTGAACAATACGGTACACCGAATGAAACTATTTTGCGAACACAAATCAAATTGTCCTTGCAACATAATTTCGATCGCCAAAATACAAACTTCATGATGCAACAATTTTATGCTTATTTAAATGAAAATATAGAAATGCCATTCTCCAAACGAATAATCAATAGTCAATTCGAAGAAATGTGCAAAAAAGAATTGGAAACATCTGAAGAAAAAGAACTCACGGATGAACAAAAAAAATTACTAATGCAACAGGCAACTAAACATGTGAAACGCTTAACAATCAATGCATGGATACAAAGGACGTACCAACTTGGTGTTTCAGAAGAAGATATCGACAAACAAACAAACATTCTTGCTGAAGAACGGCGAGTACGCCCTTCTGACATCAAAGAAGAATTTTTAGCTGAAGACAAAATAAATATCCTCAGCAATTTGGCCTCAGAGCGAAAAATATTTGATCGTCTACAAGATAAAATGATATTTACGGATGCAACTTGACTTTGGTAGTATTTACGTATGGATTATTTAACTGAAGCAGAACATACCAAACTATCAGAAGAACTCAAGCATCTCATTTCGGAGAGATTGGTTATTTCGGATCGCATTGGTACAGCACGTGAACTTGGCGACCTAAAAGAGAACGCAGATTACCATGCTGCAAAAGATGACCAGGCACATAACGAGCGTAAAATTAAAGACCTTAAACATCGACTTGCAAACGCAACCGTAGCTAATACTGAACACGTACCAGATGGTGTTGTATTTTTAGGTTCTATTGTGCGATTGAAAAACCTAACGACCGAACGAGAAGGAAAATACATGCTCGTAGGCGAGTCTACAGGTAGCTTCGACCTTGACTACATGGAAGTCACCTCAAATTCTGAACTTGGAATGTCCATTCTCAAAGCAAGAGTCGGTGATACCGTTGGCGTAAACCTACCTGCTGGACGAACAGAATTCGAAATTCTGTCCATTGAAGATTAAAAGATAAGGTCTGGTACACCTGTACCAAACCCTTTTTCTACGTCCCCCACCACGGGAAATCTCGGGTTAGCCAAGCATCCACAAAAAGTAAAAATAAAATACAAATAGTCACCCAGTCAATATGTGATTTTCTGTGATTTCTTCTCATTGCTAATACACCGGCAACCAATGAAACCTTGATGAGCCACAAGACGCCAAATTCACCTAAGTTGCTAAAAACCCAAGTCTGACGTTTTGGTACAAGCCACTCGAACGGGGTAATCACCGACCACCCCGCCATGTCAAATAGAATTGATAATGGAAAAACTGTGATTGCTTCTTTCGTATCAATCGACCAACTTTTCCAAACAAAGCCAGTGAGTTGCAAGACTGCAACAGGTACTACGACGAGCATTTGCAGTGCCACTCCCTCAACCATTCCTATCCAGCGTGAAGTGTTTTTGCGTAAAAGAATTGAGAGTAGAGCGAAGAACGCTACAAGGAAAAATGCAATTGTTGCAGGGTACATGTTTGAGCAGAGTACCAGAGTGACAATAAAAAAGACCTCCGCCAATTTGGCGGAGGTCTAGAAAACTTATAGTACGTTTACGTACTGAGTATTAGCATGGTCCCCAAGCAGCTATTAACTCAAGCAAGTCTGAAACATCGACAACGTCATCGCCGTTGATGTCACCCGAGCAACCTGCGCATGCGCCCCATTGTCCAATCATAGTTAGAACATCGGTTACATCAGTTGAACCATCATTGTTCAAATCGGTTGGACACGCTGGGCCTCCGCCTAAGCCAAGGTTATTCCAGTACAGGTTACGATTTTCATGGACAACATCCGCACCATCAAACCATTGAATGTTTGTTAACATTTCAATGCCTTGTCCGGATTCCACAGATAGACTTACTAATCTGTGACCAAGAGCAGTGCCTGCGCCTAAAGATGCCATTGGATCATCAGGAATAACAAACCAAATGCCGTTATTCATTTCGATGCCTGCAGCACTATTAAAGCCAGCACTATCAAAACCTAGGAGCAATGGCTCGCCAGTTGCTGCGTCAGTTGAACCAATCGTAACATACGAATCAAATACTAAATCAATACCAAATGGTGCATCTAATATTCGATCATGCGGTCCATCTGCTCCGAACTGTGACTGATGCATTGAAACTAATGCCGCAGTTCCGTCAAAGTCTGCATTTGTCCAAGCTCGCACTTGAAGAAGGTCAGCGTTCTCACCGAACACCGAAACCATTCGGGTATTTGGATCAACACTTGGGAAATACAAGTCGTAGGTTTCCATAGATTGACCATCACTGCGTGACCATGAACGCAATTCATAGTTAAGTTGGTCTGCAGTTGTTCCACAACCAGTGTCAGCGCAAACTGTGTTGTCGCCATACCAATTGCCTGAGCAATCTGCAAACAGCGTTTGCGAACAATCAATGCCGACACAGCAAGCGCCAAAGGCACACCCAACTGTTGAGCAATTTGTCGCATCACCTTCATACGTACCACCTGAATTTGCACACTCACTTTGAGTAGTTACTGAGCAAGAACCGTCCACACAGCATGCACCTGTTGGTGCCGCACAAGTCAAACCATTACACCCAGTTTCATCGCCTTGATATGCTCCGCCTGCACTTATGCAAGCAACTTCTTCAGCAATTGAACATTCAAAATCAATACAGCAAGCACCAGTTGGCGCAACGCAAGATACTTCTCCACAAGCAGAATTATCGCTCTGATAAATACCGCCACCAGATGAACAATTCGCTTCTGTAACTTCTACGCATTGGCTTCCGACACAACAAGCACCAACCGGATCGACAGGTCCACAAGTTAAGCAATTTAATGAACCAGCGAATGAGTTGATAGCACTGATAGTTCCGTTAGTAAACTGGTTTGAGCACGTAATCCAAGGGTTCATTGTAAAACTTGTACAGTCGCAGTGACCAGCACCCCAACCGTGACCTAGTTCGTGTGCTGTCAAATCTGTTGAACAGCCAAAACTGCCACAACAATCTGATTCTGCCAAACCATATTTTACGCTTGAACAAACTGAAGAAAGCCAAGCAATACCAATTGTGCTTCCTTGCATTGATCTACCAGTAAATAAATGCGCGATGTCATGAGGGATTCCGCCTTGGTTGTTTTGCCACTCTGAGCGAAATTGATCAAGTAGTGTTCCAGCATCAGATGATGTGTATGGATCGTTTGAACTTGAGCGAACAATAATACTTGAAATTGCGTGTGTTAAATTAACGCTACCTTCGTATTGAACATTCACGCTGTTAATAACTGAATTGATTTGAGATTCAGTTTGACCGCCCCATGCTTGGAAATATTCCCAGTCTGCATCAACACCTAAATCAGCTGTACAAATCGTTCCTCCACCACCTCCGCCTCGTGACTTCTCATTAACTACAAAATTAGCTTGCATAGATAAAATCTGTCCAACGTCTACGCGATCTTCTGCAGCACAAATTCCTCCTGAAGGAATAATGTCTGCGTTTCGATAAAATGCATATAAATTTTCTGGCGCTCGGTTAATTTTTAAACCAACTGGCTCCATCCAATATTCAAGATCATCAGAAAAACGAATGCGTGCATGCAATCCATCTTCCATTAATGAACCCGCAACAACACTGCCTTCTACGCCGACGATTGTTCCTCGCAACGTACGAATTGGCCCAGCAGGTACTTCGTATAATTCGCCTTCGTCATCTTGCATGAATAACGAGTACGTATCCGAACGCACTGAGTGTGGCTCAAGTTCTAGTGTGTATATTTTATTTTCAATTGGAATATCAATTCGAATCGACCGTTCAGGCGTTGAGTTGATATGTAGGGTTGTGTGCCAACTATGCTCAAGTTGTAAAGCGGTGTTTATTGCACGATCAAGTTTTTGGCTATTACCAAAATCAAAATCCGCCACCGCTGGCACCAATAGTGAAAATGCAGCAATCATAGCTACATGGCTTGTAATTCTTTGGACATTCATGAACAGTTCTCCTTGTGTGTTTTTTTCACCAGTTTTGATGAATGTGTATTCTTTAATAGAAACGCATTCGCAACGAAATTCCATCGGTTTCAATCGATGAACAAAAACCCCACTAAATTAGAAGAGGTGTATAGTTTTATTCTGATACTGAAAAGTCGCAATTTCTTTGTTATTAACCCAAATAACCCAAATTACCAAAAATAAACCCCCGCCATTTGGCGGGGGTTTATACGTTAAACAAATAGGAGTCTAATTTATTGACATACGCCCCAAGAGCCAATAACTTCTAGAAGGTCCGTTACATTTACTGAACCGTCGCCATTTAAGTCGCCTGTGCAACCGCTGCATGCACCCCACTGACTAATCATCTCTAAGATGTCGCCAACGTCGGTTGAACCACTGCCGTCGATATCGGTTGGGCAATTTGTTCCACCACCAAGGCCGAGGTTGTTCCAGTAAATATTTCTATTCTCGTGAACAACATTCGCTCCATCAAACCACTGGATGTTTGTAAGCATCTCAACGCCTTGACCAGCGGATACCGAGATACTAACTAAACGGTGACCGAGAGCTGTACCAGCGCCAAGGGATGCCATCGGATCATCTGGTAATACGAACCAAATACCGTTGTCCATTTGAATACCCGCTGCACTGTTAAAGCCAGCACTATCGAACCCTAGGAAGAGTGGTTCAGCAATTGCTGCGTCAGTTGAGCCAACTGTTACGAAAGAGTCGTAAACCAAGTCAATTCCAAACGGCGCATCTAAAATGCGGTCGTGTGGTCCATCTGCACCGTATGGTGATTGATGGATAGCGACTAAGGTTGCTGTGCTATTAAAATCAGCATTACTCCAACCGCGAAGTTGTAATAAATCTGCGTTTTCGCCGAATACTGAAACCATTCGTGTGTTCGGGTCTGTACTTGGGAAGAACAAGTCGTATGTTTCCATTGATTGTCCATCACTTCGTGACCATGTGCGCAATTCATAATTCAACTGATCTGCACCAGCGCCACACGTAACGTCAACACAATTTGTATTGTCGCCGTACCAGCTTCCACCGCAATCACTTAACAAAGTAAGTGAGCAGTCAATGCCTACGCAACACGCGCCAAGGGAACAACCAGTTGTAGCACAATCTGAACCATCACCAGCGTATGACCCACCTGCTGTCGTGCATTCTGGTTCTTCGTAAACATAACATGTACCACTTACACAGCAAGCACCTGTTGGTGCAGTACAGGAAACGTCAGCACAAGATGTATTATTACCTTGCCAAATACCACCACCAGCATCGCAGTTTGATTGATAAATCACAGCGCAACCATTACCAATACAACAAGCACCTGTCGGTGAACCGTTTGATAAGCAGTTGACTGAATTTGCGTAATTAGTTATTTGTGTTTCAGTTGCAGGGATGAATAAGTTTGCACACTGAATCGAAGGATACATCGTGTTGTAAGAAGGACTATTTTGGTGACTTGCGCCCCAGTTATGACCAATTTCATGTGCTGAAAGGTCGGTTGTGCAACCAAAACTACCGCAACAATCTGATTGAACCAAACCGTACGCAGAAGGCGTGTAACAAACTACACCGAGCCATGCAATACCAATGGTACCACTCTGTAAGTTTTTGCCTGTAAACAAATGTGCAACATCACGTGGAATTGAACCCTGATTAGAATTCCACTCATTGCCGAATTGGGTTAAAAGTGTTTCTGCATTTGTTGAGGTATAAGGATCGTTTGAAGTTGAACGAACGATAATGGTTGTAATTTCGTGACGCAACATTACTTCATTTTCATATTGAACGTTTATTGTGTTAATTACTGAGTTAATTCGAGTTTCTGTGCTACCGCCCCAATCTTGATAATATTCGTAGTCTGTATCTACACCAAGTTGTGCGACCATAATGCCACGGTTTGCGGTGTTTGCTTCATCGTAGTTGCCGAGCATGTTTAGAACATTGCCTACATCCATATGATCCTCTGCAGCACAAATGCCACCGGATGGAATAATGTCTTCTGTTTTATAAAAAGCGTAAAGATTAGCATTTCCGCGACCGATTTTTTCGCCAATTGGTTCCATCCAGAATTCTTGACCATCAGCCAATCGAATTCGAACTGTCAAACCTTCGTCCATCAATGAACCCGCTGCAATACTACCTTCTAATTCAGCAATCGAACCGCGGAGAGTTCGAACTGGACTTGCAGGAACTTCGTACAGTTCACCCGCATCGTCTTGCATAAAAACTTTGTAATCGTCGGAACGAACTGAATATGGTTCGAGTTCCAATGTGTAATTTCTGTTGTCAAATGGGATTGAAACTGAAATTGATTGACCGATTGCAGGATTGATTCGTACAGTTGCATTCCAACTGTTTTCAAGGTGTAATACTTCATTGATTGCTCTTTCGAGTGGATTCAATGTTGGAACACCGGTTGGTTTTGCTTGTGCAATCGCTACAAATGCCATTGAAAGGCAAGTTGCGACGCTTGTACGAAGTGCGATTGATCTAATAAACATGTGACTAACTCCTGCTGGTAATTGCGGTCCCACCATGGAACCTCGTATACACATTCGTGTACCTTCAATAATGGTTGCGGTTTATTGACCACAAACAACAATAAATCCCCTTTAACACCGCAAGGATACTGATTTTTATTCAAAAAGCCAGTTTATATTATTAAATCAATGCTTTTCTACTCGTTTCCTAGTGTTTGATGCCTATCGAACCAATCAAAGGGTCATATTGGGTAAATTGCACATTTTATGTAATTTATCCTTCCACCTCTTTAACGCCAAAAAAATAACCTCGGCGAGCGTTTGCCCGCCAAGGTTAGGAGGAGAGATATGACTTGTGAAAAGTATTGTCCCAATTACTTATCATTGATTCAACGAGAAGTTGGGAATCCTATTGCAACCAATACTCAAAACAGGCATTTTTTAATAAAAAATAAGGATTACAAATCAATCACTCCAACCCCTTGAACATCTGCCAGTCCATGCTAAAATCCCTCTTCCCAATTGGGGCGGTAGCTCAATTGGTTAGAGTACCGGCCTGTCGAGCCGGATGTTGCGGGTTCGAGTCCCGTCCGCCTCGCTTTTGGAAACAAAAAAGACACAACTTACGTGGTGTCTTTTTTCATGCGCTCATAGTATGAGTTTACATTAAATCAGTTACAGATCATTTACAGTCTGCCCAACTAGTGCCAATTGAAGCATCCGCCACGATAGGAACTGTCAATTCCATCGCGGATTCCATCACAGTGACCAGTAATTCGAGCACTGCCTCAGCGTCCGCTTCTGGTGATTCAACCACTAACTCATCGTGTATTTGCATGAGCAACTGCGCTTTTGGAAATTCTTTCAATAATCGTTGGTGCACATTGTTCATCGCAACTTTAATTAAGTCAGCAGCGCTTCCTTGCACAACACTATTAATAGCAACACGTTCTGCTAATGCTCGTTGTTGTTGATTCGTTGCATGTATATTTCTAATTTGTCTCCGGCGGTGTTTAATCGTTTCTACGTAGCCAAGTTCGTTTGCTTGATCTACACAAGTTGCGAGGAATGTGTCGATTCCCTTAAAACGCAATTTGTAATCTGTAATAATTTGTTCTGCTTTATCTGGTGTGCAGTTTAATTGCCGCGATAAACCCCATTTTGTAATTCCATACACAATTCCAAAATTTACTGCTTTTGCTTCAGAGCGTTGCTCGCTTGTCACTTCATCAATTGGAGTATCAAATACTTCTGAAGCGACAGCTCGATGAATATCCTGTCCTTCACGGAATGCTTGCAATAACGCTTCATCACCGCTCAAATGAGCGAGCATCCGCAATTCAACTTGAGAATAATCCGCCGCGACAAAAATATTTCCTGCTTCTGGAACGAACGCTCTTCGTATTTCACGGCCAATTTCAGAACGAATCGGAATGTTCTGCAAATTCGGGTCGCTACTACTCAATCTACCTGTTGAAGTTCCTGTCTGATTAAATGAAGCATGCACTCTTCCAGTCGCAGGATGAATTGCTTCTACTAATGAACCAAGATACGTATTCACTAATTTTGTTAATTTTCTATATTCAAGAATCAAAGAAGGTAACGTGGTTGCAATGTCAGGATCGCCAGCTAATTTTTCCAGCACTTCTACATTTGTAGAGTGAAAGGCTTTTCCTTTTTTGATTGGCTTTATACCAAGGCCTGGTGAATCATTAAATAAAACTTCAGACAACTGCTTAGGCGAATCGGGATTAAATGGATACGGTGCAGCGCTTTCAATTTCTTCTTTTAACTCATCAATTCGTTTTGAAATTACAACTCGTTGCCGTTGCAATTCATTCGGGTCAACCTTAATTCCAGCAATCCGCATCGCTGCGAGAACTCGCACAAGAGGCATCTCGACTTCTTCGTATAACGTTCGTAAATTACCGGTTAATTGTGGTTCGAATTTGTCCCACAACTGAAACGTAATATCAACATCTTCAGATGCGTATGGACAAGCATCTACTAATGGCACGTGGTTAAATGTCGTTTGTGACTTTCCAGAGCCAATCAACTCTTTGATTGAAATACATTCATAGTCAAGTGTCCCAAGAGCGACAGCATCCATCGAGTAACCAGACCTTGATGCATCAACAATCCATGCAGCAATCAACGTGTCATGCAACGGTCCTTGGATTTTGACACCAGCGTTTTCTAAAACTACGAGATCGTACTTGATGTTGTGACCGATTTTCGCGATAGCCTCGTCTTCTAATATTTCTCTGAGTGATTCAATAACCACTTCTTGCTCAAGGTGTTCTTCAGGGCACATCGTTGGAATATAAGCGCCATCGCCAACGCCAAGAGATACCGAAATGCCACAAAGTTGAGCTGTCATCGGATTTAAACCAGTCGTTTCAGTGTCTACTGCGATAATTTTCGCTTGTTTGCATCTCTTCACAAGAGCATCTAATTTTTTCTTAGTGTCAATCAAACCATAACCCGCGTTGTAAGCGGGATGGCTTCGGTCTGGACCCATATCAAATAACCCACCTAGAACTGTCGGTTTTGCTTTTGTTTTTTTGGGGAGTTTAACTTCTTCTTTTAATTCAACTTGCGTACTTGCTGTTCCACTGGCAAGTCGTTTCACTTCATCTGGAAAACGATTAAAACCAAGTCCTTTGAATAGAGAAGCAATTTCTTGAATATTCCATTGCTTGCAATCCGACTTTGCATCTGCAAGTTGAAAATCAAATTCGACATCATCTTTTAACGTTACGAGTATCCTGCTAGTTTTTAATTGTTCTTGTCCTGCAAGCAAATTTTCTTTTCGTTTGCCTTTTATGGTTTCAATATTGTCGTAAATGCCTGCGATAGAACCAAATTCCATAATAAGTTTCGCTGCAGTTTTTGGTCCAATTCCAACGACACCGGGAATATTGTCGCTTGAATCTCCCATCAGCGCGAGAATGTCCGCCACCATGTGTGGTGGCACTCCCATGTCTGGTGTTTTAAAAACATCGTCAGGCGAAACTGTTGAACCTTTGTGTGCATCGAACAATTCAACTCGGTCATCGATCAATTGTGTTAAATCTTTATCACGAGAAATAATACGAATAGATAATTCCGGCTCGTCTTTTCTCATTCGTTTTACAAGAGTTGCAATAACATCATCTGCTTCAACAACTGGTTCGCCGAGTATTGGAATTTGTAAAGCTTCTAAAACTTCTAAACATCTATCAACTTGACTTCCGAAATCATCTGGTGGTGGCTCTCTGTTTGCTTTGTATTCTGGATCAATTTCAGTACGAAAAGATTCGTCATCTCCTGCAACATCAATTACAACCGCTAAGTAATCTGGATTTTCTTCGCGCAATAGTTTCAACAACATTGAAGTGAACCCGTACACCATGTTTGTAGGTTCACCTGTTGCTGGACTGCTCATTGGTGTGCGAATTGCATAATACGCACGAAAAAATTGAGCGTGCCCATCAATAATGTAAAGGGAAGACATTAGTTTGTTGCCAAATTTCTGATGATTGTTTCCGTTGCCTCATCGAGTTCAATGCCACGTCGTGCCATTACTGTTTTTGCAACGGAAAGAAACTTCTCAATTTGATATGTTCTCTCGCCAACTTCAGTCAACCAAGCAAACCGTTTAGTTGGCGAAAGCGCTGGAACAGACGTTGCAACCATCGCACCTGTTCCTATTATTGTGCCCGTCATAATCAGAGAACAAATTGCAAATTTTGCGTGGTCCCCAACAAAACAGCCTACAAATTGTCGTCCTGTTCGATGTCGTTTACCCTGCAGATCCGTCACTGTGACATCGCCGTATGTGTTGAGTAAATTTGAATTCGTTGTGCCTGCCCCTAAGTTAACCCATTCACCAATAATGCTGTCACCAAGATGGCCATCATGTGATTTATTGGAAAATCCTTGAAAAATAGTACCGCCAACTTCACCACCAACTTTACATTGAGGACCAATTACCGTATTCGCTTTTATCAATGCGCCTTCGGTGATTACACAATCTTTGCCAATCCAACATGGACCACAAAGGACTGCGTTCGATTTAATAATTGCACCTTCTTCAATTCGAATTGCTCCACTTGTAGCATCTAGTACAACACCGGGAAAAATCGTCGCAGTAGAATGGACGTGAATAGTTTTATCGCCTATAGTTTCTGCGATAACTTTTCCATCAAGTGGTGTCGCATGTTCTAAATCGTGTGCGAGTAATGCAGGCAAATTATTTAACATATCCCACGGAGTTTTAATTTCAGGATGATCTACTGGTTGGGCGGTTTCATTTTCAACATGTTCCAAACCAGTTCTTGCGGCTATCATTGCTGCACGCGGTGCATCATCGCAAAGAAAACCCGATGGAGAACTACCCATCTGTTTGGAAATTCTTTCTAGTGTCGTAACCCCGCCTGTTCGATGCTCAAAAGAAGCACGTAAGTCAGATAACGGTGCAAGCGATTCTTGATTTTCGTCTTTGATGTACCACTTTGTCATTGTTGCGTTATCTCCAAGTTGCTCTTCTACCAGTTGGCGAATGAAATTTCCAAATACCGATTGTCGATAAGAAACACCATCCCAGTGGTACGGCAAGAAGCCCCGAATAGATCGCAGTTCCGAAAAGTTTTGCTAATTCGGCAAAACCTCCACCGGTCGTAACGGTATTCCAAGGCATAAAACCGCGGGTTATGAGAATAAACGCATGTACCGCTGCTGTTACGATGACCGCTCCTGATGCAAAACAAGCAATCGTGATTATTCGACGTCGAAACACAATATTTCGGATTTTTAGAATCAACAGAGCAGTAACTGTAAATCCAAGAGCGTTTGGTCCAATCAGATGCGCTCCTGCGCCTAGTTGACCGTGCCCTGGTGATAGATCGACCAAAATGCCAAGTGCCATACCTACGAAGAGTGCCGTTGATTCAGGTGCGAAAAGCGCTACAAAAACAACAAGGCACGGCATCGCCTGAGGTGTAATTGAACCGCTTGATCGTAATGTGAATATTTCTGCAAAACTTGAATCAAACGCAAGTGCAAGAATCGTCGCAATAATGACTACAATCGCATTCACTCTGTTGCCTCCATGCCTGAACAAAGAACAACAACGATGGTATGTTCACGAGCGCGTCGTCTTGGCTCGATTGTCAATATGTTGCGGAGCGGTGCTTCATCTAACTGGCTAACACCTCGTACAACACCCAGAACCAACCCCTTGCCTGAAACTGGCCATGAGGGGTCATCTAAAATAACAAGATCGTTTTCTTTAATTCCTCGATTTGCCGGCACTTCTGAAGTAAAGAAGCCAGCATCAGTTGGTTGAATTAAAATTTCTGCAAGCAATGGTGCGCGATCGTCTTCCAGTGGGTGAGCAGGAACAATCGCTGCTCGTATATACCCCGTTTCTATATGTGTTGAAGGAAATAATACCATTCTCGTTATTCCAACTCGCGAAATACGACCAACAATATCTCTACCGATAATCGCAATGTCCCCTTCAAGAATTCGACCGATAGCCGAACGAGACAATTTCAATTCAACAGTACCAGAAGGATCATTTGGTTTTATTCCTGTTAAGTCAACAGAGATGAGAAGAGGTGGCAATGGATTCCGAAGTGCCGTTTCAGGGAGCGACTGCATAATTCTTAACTGCCCAGCCAACTCTGTCGACCGCAACATTTGCGCTAAATACAATTGTCTATACTGATCGCGTTCAGCAATTGCGAGATCGTTTCGTTCTTTCTCATCAGTTGGCAGGTCGAACGGTTCAATCGCTGGCCTTACCCAACTTTTAATCAACATACCTACATGGGAAAATGGCGTAACCGGAATACGAAAGACATCCGCAACATCTGCAGTCCAGCCAAGCATCGTTGCAGGAAACATAGAAATTACAATAATAATGACAACTGCAGTGGGCAGAGCTTTTGTACTTTTACGAATTGTTCCGTAGTTGCTCACAACAGCAAAGCACGAAGTGCTTTATTACTCGTCCATGTCTGATTCGAGTACTGCTTTCCAGAGCTCGAGGTTTTCAAGATAAATACTTGTCCCTTGTGCAACGCAAGTCAATGGTTCGTCAGCTATTGTTACATCCAAACCAGTTGCCTCTGAAATGACAACATCAATTCCACGAAGAAGAGCACCACCACCTGCAATATAAATGCCGTTTTCGACAAGGTCAGCTGATAATTCTGGTTCTGCTCGTTCAAGTGTGCGTTTTACAACATTGATGATTGCTTCAATTGGTTCAGACATTGCTTCGCGAATTTCTTCGCTTTTGACAGATTTTTTATCTGGCATGCCAGTAATATTATCGCGACCCCGAACATCAACTGTTGTTTCATTTTCCATTGGGGAAGCAGAGCCAACCTCAATTTTAATTCGCTCAGCAGTTTGTTCACCGATTGTCAGGCCGTGGTTCTTTTTCATGTAACTGATAATTGCTTCGTCAAAGTCATCACCTGCAACACGAATAGATTCGCAAGTAGCAATGTCACCAAGTGACATAATTGCTACCTCGGTCGTTCCCCCACCGATGTCGACAATCATAGATGCAGTTGGTTCTGCAATTGGAAGACCAGCGCCGATTCCAGCGGCCATTGGCTCTTCAACTAAATAGACTCGCCGTGCACCAGCTCGTTCAGCAGAATCAAGTACAGCTCTTTTTTCAACCGCTGTAATCCCTGATGGTACTGCAATGACAACACGCGGCCCGATGACTCTGCCTCTACCGCTAACTTTACGGATGAAGTAACTCAGCATCGCTTCTGTAATTTCAAAGTCGCTGATAACACCATCTTTCAATGGGCGAATTGCCGTAATTGAACCTGGAGTTTTACCAAGCATTTCTTTTGCACTAAAGCCAACTGCATTACCATTATTCAACACGCGATTGGTCCCGCGCTTTACAGCAACTACAGACGGCTCGTCTAGAACGATGCCCTCTCCACGAACACACACAAGCGTATTGCATGTGCCAAGGTCAATCCCCATATCAACACTAAACCAACTTAGTAACTTGTCAAACACTTCGTATGCTCCTCAATGCAACATTTCAATAAAACAATCTACGTCTACTGGGAGATGATACGGGAAATTGGAGAGGACCATATTATGACCGTGTGCTAGTCTTGAAAAGACCAGCGCAACCCCAAGTTTAGTCAATCAATACCATTGGACCGCCTTCTGTGCGACCTGATGCTGAGTGCTCAGTATTTACCAATACCATCCATGCTACTCCTCCAGCGAGCAACAACGTTGCAACGACTAGAAGGACTGTGAAAACATCTGGAACACAAGAACGAGTTATCGTAGGGGAATCAGACATGGGTCAATTTCGCCCTTTTACAGAATAAACTGTCGAACCAACTACAACCTCACCCCGTGAAGCATCTTCGAGCGTAACGCGACCAACTGACCGATTGATGTCTACTTCGTGAATGAGGAGCCTTCCGAGGAACGTTCCGTCATCTCCGACTGTCATTACCCAACCTTCTTGAACCCCATCTCGTGAACCAACGTTAATTTCTACGAGAACATTTTCATCAGCACGTGAAACTTGAAGAACAACCCCAGTAAGTGTCTTGTTTGGAGCTACACCAGTTTCAACTGCTGCTACCACTTCTAATTCGCCATACTTTGCAACAAATGCATCGTACTTGTCAGACAAATCAATAAGTTGTGTTTCCATCAAACGACGTTCTTCTGTTGCTTTTCGTTTTGCGCGTTCAGCTTCGTCTGCTTCGTATTGAATTTGTTCAAGCGTGTCTTCCATTTCCATCACTTGGCGTGTGCCTTTAATTAGTTTTTCACGCAAATCATAATTTTCTTTTACGAATCTTTCTTTTAGTTCACTGTTCACTTGGCTAGCAGTTGAAAGAGCTTGAAGATTCGCATTCGATTGATCAAGTTGTGACTTAAGCGTACGAATTTGGTCGTTCATTGATTCAATTGAAGCGCGAGTGCTAGATTGACTTGACCGTAGCGAGCCAATGGTTGCTTCACGTGCATCAATGTCTTGTTGCATTTGTAGTTGTTGAGAGATGAGTGCTTGCTCTGCATCACTTGCGCGAGATTGAGCCAGTAGTTGCTGATCGTTCGACGCGCGATACATCGATTTGTAACTATTCTCATTTGAGGTATAGGTTGCCACTAATGGAACCATTGCTACTGCAAGTAGCGTAACTAGAACGATGAAAATTTTTGTCAGAATATGCACGAGTAAACCTCTCACTTCAGCAACTTTGGAACCAATTCACTGGCTTACAAACGCCAGCCCCCTGTATAGCCACTAATATAATTAGTGGTGGTTGGTAGTTTTACCCCGATTAGGGTCTATTGTCAATCCAATTCAGGCATAGAATCGCCATTATTGATACGAAGAATGCCTCCTGCAGCAGAAATCTGCACTAATGGGTCAACATCCTTGAGCATAAGAGCAAGTGGCCCAAGACTTAGTTGGTACCCCTGCACACCCAAGGCGGTAGCACATTGCGATCTGATATTCGCAGAATCATTTGAAGAAAAGCTAAGGACTAATTCTAGTGGCATTCGCTGGGGAGTAATTTCCGCAAGTGAGGTCGCCGCAACTAAGCGAATTTCGTCTGGATATCTTTTTGGGGACATCGTAATACTTTCGAGAGTTGACACTACTTCTACGTCACCAAGACGCCCTGCAATTTGGCAAGCTAACGCCGTAACTTCTGCTTCTTGTGCCGAACTGAAAATTGCAGCCCGCACAACTTCTAACTCGTTGCGCTCGCCGAGCAAAATTAATGCTTCCGCCATTTGCAAATTAATAAGTCGCCTACGGATTGGTGTAATTAAATCTTGAGGAACTTTTAATGCATCTCGAATCATTTGCACTGCTGATGTATTACCCATCATTCCAAGCACCATTGCGGCATTGCCTTGAAGTTCAGGATTTCCGCTTTGTAACATACGTGCTAACAGATTTAAGTCTACTTTTGAACCACAACGATACAGTGAATAAAGTGCTGCTGCTTGAACGGATTCTGATTCATCTAACAACAAGGGTTCGAGTAATATTGAAAGGGAGCAAAGTTTTTTTTCCCCAATCATCATCGCTGCGACAAAACGAACACCGCGATTATCATCACCAAGTGCAAATCGCAAAACACGCTCAAGCGGTTCGTTCGGAGCATACCTGAGTGCTTCGATTGCATTTGCACGGAATCGTGGATTATTTGACTCTGTTTTATCTAGCAGAAGGGATAACGCCGATTGCTTTACGGTGTTACCGTCGACAACTTTAGGCGCATTAGAAGTATTCGCACTTTCATTTACGCTCTTGATGGATTGGTTTTTAGAACTCCAAGGATCTTCGCTCGCTCTTTTTACAGCATCTGGGCCACATGCAGTTAGTAGGCCGAGCGCTAAAACACTACATAGAATTTTCGTCATTGCTTGAACTCCATTTTTTTCTTGAAACAAGAATGAGCAGGATACTACCAAGTAATGAAACCCATGCAACTGTATCGCCTAAGTATCGACTCAGTGGCTTCTGGACTCCCTTGTATACCTTCACGCGTAGAATTCCCGATTCAAGCACCGGTAATTTTTCCATTACTTGCCCGCGAGCATTTATTAAACAACTAATACCTGTGTTGGCTGCGCGAATCATTGGCGTTCTATTTTCAATGCAACGCATTTGAGCTTCTCGAACATGTTGCCAATGCGCTCCTGCATCATCCCCAAACCAACCATCGTTGCTTAAATTAATTAACACGTCCGCTTTGCGATTGCCGTCTTCCCAAACCATTTTTCGAACAACACTTGGAACTGTGTCCTCAAAACAAATAGGTGTTGCGAAAGTGAGGTCGAGAATTGATGCATCTCCACTCATTGTTGTAGCCGGCAATGCAAACACACTTGAATCTTCGCCTTCACTTAAATCAAATAGCATTGCTGCTCCGAACGTTTCTCGCACCCAATCCTGCACCGTTGGGAACCAATCTAGGTACGGAATTTTTTCCCCGAACGGTGTTAGAAACGTTTTGTCGTATCGTTGCGCGCTTCCATCTGGTCGAACCAAAACTGCGGAATTAAATTGCGAACCTGTCTTAATGCGAAGTGATTCTGACTCTTCAATAACTTTTATATCAAGCCAAGTTTGAGCTCCTACTAGTATTGGAATATCTAATTTTGCAGAGGTGCGACGAATTGTTTCAGCCCAATACCAAAGCGGCAAAAACTCCTCGTGCCATGGTTCAAAATTTGTTGCGTTCACTTCAAAACCAGACCCTGGCAACATAGTTTCTGGCCAAATGATTAGATCTGGCTTATCCTCTTCAAGAGCGACTTTGTAAGTTAAGTCCATTGCTTTTGAAACATCAATCTGTTGCTTCTCCCAACTCCATGCAACTTTATTCGATTGCGGAACATTCGTTTGTATGACTGCGACATCAATATATGAGCGAGTGCGTTCAATCAAGTAATAAAAACCATACTCTCTCATTGCCGAATCTGCACAAACAACACCCATGATTGCAATCGTCCACCAACGAACTTGCATAATATTTGCAAGCAAGGATGCGATTGCAACTACGAGAAAACTTGCAAGCCAAACGCTTCCGATTGTGGCGACGTCTGCCATCGGTAAATCTACAATTCCTGTTCCTGCAAGGTACCAAGGGTAGCCATCAAAAATTACTATTCCTCTAAGACATTCAAGCCCAACCCAAAGTATTGGCGCTGACAGAACTAATGAAATTCTTTTTTGATTTTGAACTAGACGAAGTAAATACACAAAGAGTGGAGCCCAAAACGACATGTATAAAGCTAATCCAAACCAGCCAATGAACGCAACCTGTTCGACCCAAGCGTGCAGCCAAAGCCACAATGGGATTTGAAATACAAACGTCCAAAACACGGCGCTTCTTGTGTTCTTCGCGTGTAGCGCGATGAGTATTAAAAACATCGGAGCGCCAATTGCACCAATACCTAATCCAACTGGAGAAAATGCAAGCAACGTACAAATTGCAGAAGCAATTGCAATTATCACCAATAGCCAAGTTTTCATTATTTCCCTGCGTAGTCGATTAAACTAGAAATTTCACTGCGTAACTCGCTTCGTGGAACTACACAATCTACAAACCCACATTCAAGTAAAAATTCTGCGCGCTGAAATCCGTCAGGTAATTTTTGTTTAATGGTTTGTTGAATTACTCGCGGACCTGCAAAACCAATGAGGGCTTTTGGCTCAGCTAAAATAACATCACCAAGCATTGCGAAACTTGCAGTAACTCCACCCGTAGTTGGGTCAGTCAAAACAGAAATGAATAGACCACCCATATCATCGAACCGTGCAAGTGCCGCGGAAGTTTTTGCCATTTGCATTAATGAGAGACCTGACTCCATCATGCGCGCTCCGCCAGAGGCAGTGACAATAATGATTGGCAAATCTTGGTCAGCTGCTCGCTCGATTGCACGAAGGATTTTTTCTCCGACGACGCTTCCCATTGAACCACCAAGAAAGGCGAAATTCATAACAGCAAGAACTACTTTTCGCCCTTTGATGAACGCGTAACCAGTATGGATTGCATCGTTTTTCTTTGTTTTCTTTTGTGCTTCAACGAGTCTATCTTTGTAGGATTTTAAGTCTACGAATTCAAGCGGATCTTGAGGAACTAAATCCTCGTCAAAAGCTTCAAAAGTTTCTGGGTCGACTAGTTGAACAATTCGTTGCTCTGAAGCAACACGAAAATGTCTTTGGCATTCGGGGCACACTTGAAGATTGTTTTCAACACTTCTGCGGAAGAGAATCGCGCTGCATTCATCGCAACGCATCCAGAGCCCTTCAGGTATGGATCGCCTTTTTGCGGGAGATGTAGCTTCATCTGCCCATTGTTGTGTTTGTTCTTGATTTTTCATGAAATTACTATTTTTAGAATCACCGTATCAAGGATTGCTATCGGTTAATGTCCCCTCAGTCCCGCAATTGCTGCAGGATAATCATCTGCACCAAAAATTGCTGATGCGGCAACAAGAACATCACAACCTGCATCTTTACATGCTTGGCAAGTTTTTAGACTAACCCCGCCGTCCATCTGCAGTCGCTGGTCTGGTCGTAGTTGTTTTGAAATTGTTTCGACTTTTGTTAACACTTCTGGAATAAATGCTTGACCCGAAAAACCAGGGTTCACACTCATCACCAAAATCAAATCAAAAGATTCAATGAGTGGCAATATTTCTTGAACATCTGTTGGCGGATTAATTGCAATGCCAGCATCCATTCCTGCAGCGCGAACAGCATCTGCCACTTCGAGTGGGTCATCTTCCGCTTCAACATGAGTTGTAAACAAACTCGCACCGGCGTCAGCAAATGGCTGAACATACATCAAAGGTTTGTTCACCATCAAATGCACATCCAAATAGACATCTGGCAATGTAGCCCGAAGTGAATTGCAAAGTGCAGGACCCATCGTTAGGTTGGGTACAAAATATCCGTCCATAACATCAAGATGCAAAAGGTCAGCACCACCATTTAATACTGCTTTACATTCGTCTCCAAGATTTGAAAAATCAGAAGACAAAATGGATGGAGCAATAAGTGGAAGCGTTGGAGGAGCAGTAATCAAACTCATCGTCTTAACCTGTGTTGTCATTTTTACTCGCCAGCGCTTGCGCGTTGTTGTTGCGTTTTGTAACTATCTAAGGTGAACTTGTATTCCGCTTTTTCTTTTTCTTTTGCTGAGAAATACGCTTTACGTTGCCATTCGATTGCTTCGTCCATGTTCCCATTTCCGAAGTGAACTAATGCAATTGTTGATAAGTAAAGTGGGTCGGTTTTCTTTCGAGCAAATGATTGTGCAGTTTTTGCTAATGACATGGCAACGTCCATGCGACGTTTTGATCCCGTAATGCGATCGTCTGTTGCAATCATTTTTGCGAACCAAGTTAAAAGTTCTGGATCATCAGAACCACGAGTAAGCATGACATTTCCAATAAGTTTATATGCTCCAGCCGTGTCACCTTGTTCAAGCAATAACATCTCGAACAACTCAAGATATAGATTTGCAAATACAAATTGATCTACGCCGATTGCTTGATTGTAATGTTTTTCTGCTTCCGCCCAACTATTTAAGTTACGGAATTGTTTTGCACCGTCAATCGCAGGCTGTGCTTTTTCGCTTTTTTGCAAATCATATCGACCTGACATTACCTTATGCAAGATATCTTCAAATGCTTCTTCAAGAGGGTTACCGATGAACTGAATAATTCCATTTCGGTCAACAATGAATGCTGAAGGAATACCTTTAAGTCCTGCCTTATCCATCCAATTGCGTTGTGTTCGGCGACGATTGTCCACGCCAATGGTATATTCCATTTTCATGCCTTGCTGGGCGACGAACTTCTTAACTAGACTTGAATCTTCATCTGTTGAAATCCCAACGATTGTCAAACCATCCTCAGCATATTCTTCTTGAAGTTGCGTTAGATGTGGAATAGAGCGTTTACATGGTCCACACCAGGTTGCCCAAAATTCAACTACATATACTTCGGCATTAGAAGGATTAAATTCACCCTTTACCCAAGTCTCAACATTCAGCGCAGGTGCTGAATCGCCAACAGATAATGTTTGCCTGCCACCTGGTTGAGCATCTGCAAATGTAACTAAGCAAAAAATTGAAAAAATGGCTAATGTAAATATTGTTCGAACGCGCATTATTAAAACTCCTTAAGTTTCTTCAGAGAATACTCTCTCTTATATGTGTAATCATACGGTATCATCGAGTTTGGTAACACTTAAAAATGCCTTTCCTTCAAGCATTTGTAAGCTAGCGCCCCCGCCAGTGGAAATATGGGTCATTTGAGGGGCTAAATTGAACCTGGAAATCGCTGCTGCGGAATCGCCACCACCAACAATGGAGATTGCACCACCATCCGTTGCTGTTGCTATTGCCTCAGCAATCTGCCGTGTTCCAACATCAAATGGTGACAATTCAAACACCCCCATAGGTCCATTCCAGATAATTGTTTTTGCTTCAAGCAATACTTCAACATATTGACTGCTCGTTTCTGGGCCAATATCTAAACCCATCCATCCATCTGGAATTTCGTCATTCACAAGTTGAATTACGGTGCCCTCTTTAATCTCTTCTGCACAAACATGATCCATTGGGAACAACAAGGATGTCGGACTTTTTTCTGCTGCCGAAATAATTCGCAATGCATCTTCAATTCGATCTTGCTCAAGCAAACTGCTACCAATTTGTTTTCCCATCGCAGCCAAAAAAGTATATGCCATCGCACCACCAATTAAAATCGTATCGACTTTGCCAAGTAAATTTTCGATTGCTCCCATCTTGTCAGAAACTTTTGCGCCACCAAGAACTGCAACAAACGGTTTCGAAGCATGTGTAATTGCTTCATCTAAATATTTCAATTCCTTTGCAAGCAATAACCCAGCGACACGCGGTTTGCCTGACATCGCTTCTGGTACTGCAACCATTGATGCGTGATTTCGATGTGCGGTTCCGAATGCATCATTGCAATAAATGTCGCCTTTAGCGGCGAGCGATTCTGCAAAAGAAGCATCTCCTTGTTTTTCCCCTGCTGAAAAACGTAAATTTTCAAGGAGAACTATTTCAGAAGTCGTGTCTTCATCAGAGAAAACCACTTTCCTCTCAAGCAAATCACTCAATCGCTCTGCGACTGGCGAAAGGGAAAATTCTTCCTCGTAGCCATTGCCTGTAGGTCTGCCAAGGTGACTCATCAATGTTAGAGTTCCGCCACGGTTTAGAACGCTTTTGATACTTGGAAGTGCCATTTCTATTCGACGGTCATCGGTAATTACGCCGTCCCTGATCGGAACATTAAAGTCCACGCGCATCAAGACTCTTTTTCCACCAACATCAATTTGTTCGATAGTCTGTTTCATGGTTCTATCTTATGCTCATAAGATATACAAAGTATGCACCCTATCATTCTAATTCTTGGCCCAACTGCTGGCGGAAAAACATCGCTTGCCATTTCGCTCGCAAATGAACTTCCTGGAGGTGGTGAATGCATTTGTGCCGATTCAATGCAAGTGTATACAGGCATGGACATTGGCACAGCAAAGCCAACAGTAGAGGAACGGGCTGCTGCTGTGCACCATCTTGTTGACATTGCTAATCCAAGTGAAGACGGCTTCACCGTTGAAACATGGCTTACACATGCAAATGCGGTCATAGAAGATATTCGTAGCCGAGGAAAGTGGCCAATTGTTGTTGGCGGTACAAATTTATATGTACAGTCACTCCTGTTTGGTTTGTTTGATGGGCCTGATTGTGATCAAGAAAAACGAGATGTATTGAATGCAATAGAAAATACTAAACTTCAAACACGGCTGCGCGAACTTGACCCCGAGGCTGCCGAGCGAATTCACATAAATGATAAAAGGCGTCTCGTGCGCGCTATCGAAGTTTGCGAAGCGACGGGCTTCCCACTTTCATCGTTGCAATCCCAGTGGGGCAAACCAATGCCTCGAGAAGATGCAATCATGATTGGTCTTAACTGGCCAGTCAAAACAATAAACAAACGAATAAACGCCCGGGTTAAGGCTATGTTCAATGAGGGGCTTCTCGCAGAAGTCGAAGCGTTAAGGGACAATCTTGGGAAACAGGCCTCCGAGGCACTTGGGTACAAGCAAATCCTTGCCCATTTGCGTGGTGAGTGTTCTCTTGATGAAGCAAGGGAACGAATCAAGATTTTGACACGCCGATATGCCAAACAACAACGAACTTGGCTCAGAAAGTTCCAAATTTTGCCTTCTGCACATTTTATTGAAATGGACAATAAAGGCATACAACATGTTACTGAACAAGCACTTACGTCTATTTTACCAAACAATTTACCTATATAGTGCACTTGACAATTTCTGAAAAGTCGTTTCAATGCTTCGCCAAAGGCAAGCAGTTTGCTCCGCATTGCCGATGGAATGAGGCTCGAACCCCGAATCAGAGATAATATTTTGGCTAAAAAGAAAACGACAAAAAAGAAGACCACGAAGAAAAAGACGACTAAGAAAGCTGCGTCTAAGAAACGTAACGCAGTGCCAGATGCAACAGGTAAGCATCTCGTTATTGTCGAATCCCCAGCTAAAGCGAGGACTATTAATAAATATCTTGGCGATGATTATGCCGTTACATCTTCAGTTGGGCATATTCGCGATCTTCCTGCGCGGGCTCCGAAAGGCTCGAAACAACCCGTCCCTGGTGTTGATTTAGAAAATGATTTCAAGCCAACGTATGAGGTTCTCAAAGGAAAAAACATACTTGCAAGTGAGTTGAAAAAGGCTGCAAAGGTTGCAAAAGACATTTGGTTTGCAAGCGACCTTGATCGAGAAGGAGAAGCAATCGCTTGGCATCTTGCCGAACTTTTAGAAGTTGATCCAACAAAAGCAAAGCGCGTAATTTTCAACGCCATTACAAAAAAGCAAATTCAAGAAGCGTTTGAACACCCACATCCAATCAATATGGATTTCGTAGATGCGCAACAATCAAGAAGAATTCTTGACAGAATAGTTGGGTACAAAGTATCGCCACTTCTCTGGAAACGAGTTGCAGGTGGTCTTAGTGCTGGACGTGTCCAGTCAGTTGCAGTGCGCATAATTGTCGAACGTGAAAAAGAGATTGAAGCGCATATTCCAGATGAAACTTGGAGTGTCGCTGGTCGATTTACACTAGATGCTAGTAAAACGAGTTCCGTAAAAAGTAAATGGAATGAGTTCCTTGCTACAAAAGACGAACGTGGCAAGGGGCCGACCCGAAAACAAATGAATGCTTTTCTAGCAGAGCACGGCAGTATTGAGGGCACCCTTGTTGAACTTGGCGGAAAATCATTTAAAGTCAGTAGGGCAAGTGATTGCAATGATATTATTGATACGCACAAAACTCGATTGATAGAAGTAGGAAAAGCGGTCGGACTTGCTGACCCAACGCTTACTATTGTTGAAGATGAAGAAGGCAGAGGTCCTGCAAAACATTGCATCACATTAAATGGTGAACTTGCAGAGGGTGTTTCATACAAAGTGAATAACATCACTCAAAAAGACAATAACGTTCGACCACCAGCCCCCTTTATAACCTCATCTCTGCAAGCATCTGCATCAACCGTCCTTGGTTTTGGTGCAAAAAGAACAATGCGCGCAGCGCAAGCGCTGTATGAAGGTATCTCCATTAAAGGTGAGGGTCAAGTTGGATTAATCACGTATATGCGTACCGATTCAACCCATCTTTCAGGTGATGCTTTAACTTCTGTGCGTACTTACATCGGCAATAAATTTGGCGAAGCGTATCTTCCTGCAAAACCAAATTTCTATGCATCTGCAAATCAAGATGCTCAAGAAGCACACGAAGCGATTCGACCAACCGAAGCGGGTCGCCATCCCGACACACTACCTGCGTCGATCGATGAAGATCAACGTCGCTTATATAAATTAATTTGGTCGCGTTTTGTTGCTTGCCAAATGATGCCTGCACGGTGGCATCGAACAGAGTTTTTCTTCGAGCGCGAAGATGAAGCAACTGGCGCAATTTTCAAAGTCGGCGGTAGAACGCTTGCTTTTGATGGTTTCTACAAAGCCAGTGGAGTTCCCTCTTCAGATACAGAACAAAACCTACCGGTATTAAAAGAAGAAGATGTCCTTTATCCGTTTGATATAACTCCAAAACAAAATTTCTCATCGCCTCCTTCTCGATATAGCGAAGCGTCATTGATTAAGAAATTAGAGTCCGAGGGAATTGGCCGACCTTCAACCTATGCATCCATTATTGATGTAATTCAATATAGAAAATACGTTGAAAAAATAGATCGCTCGTTCCACCCAACGGATCTTGGCGAAGTAGTCACAGAAAAACTGATTGAAGCATTTCCCGTCTTAATGGGTGTTGAATATACTCGCTCACTTGAGCAACGCCTTGATAGTGTTGCCAAGGGGGAAACTAATTGGGTTGCGATGTTGCACGATTTTTACGGCCGTTTTAGCAAACGATTAGAAACCGCCTACGAAGAAATGCCTCATGCAAAAGCTGAAACAAAGCCTGCAATTTACAAATGCCCTGCGTGCGGAAGTAGGACTGAATATCGTTTTGGCAAAAATGGTCGATTCTTATCCTGCACGAGTTATCCCGATTGTAAATACGCTGCACCCATTGACCGCAAAGGTCAACCTCTACTTCCCGAACGAGTTGACGTTGCTTGCCCAGAAGATGGGTCCGCTATGGAAAAAAGAACTGGTAGATTTGGGCCATTCCTCGCTTCCGTAAATTATCCAGAAATAAAAACTGTTGTGAACCTCGACAAAAAAGGTGGGATTAAATATCCATCTCCACCAGCACTTCTTATTGAATCACTCATCTGTGAAAAATGCGAGAGTCCAATGAATTTACGACATGGGAAACGAGGGCCCTGGCTTGGTTGTTCAACCTTCCCGAAATGCAAGGGTCGAATGGGCTGGAAAACTCTTGAAGATGACGTCAGAGACGAACTAGATGCAGCGTTAAATGTGCATATGGAAGCAAATCCGCAAATAATTATCACCACAATGAGCGGAAAAGTCATCCCAGAAGGCACACCTATTGAAGATTTACTCATCGAAGGTAACGTTGTCGAACTCGAAGTGTTCGCGGATTAATTAACCGAGGGTTAATTAATCTACAATACAACGAATGCAACGCAGGGTTACAAAACAAATACATGTTGGCGATATTGCAATTGGTGGAAATGCACCAGTTTCAGTGCAGTCAATGACTTCGGGCTATACGTATGAAATAGATACCTGCGTAGCTGAAATCAACCGGCTTGCAAAAGCTGGTGCTGACATTGTTCGCGTAGCCGTTCCAGAAAAGAAAGACACTCTCGCGCTTACAGAAATACTTTCACAAGTTTCTGTGCCAATCGTTGCTGATGTTCACTTTCACTTTAAACGCGCACTTGAAGCCATCGAAGCGGGTGTTCAAAAAATCCGTCTTAATCCCGGCAACATCGGTGACATCGAACAAGTTAACTCCGTCATTGACGCCTGCAAAGATGCAGATATTCCAATTCGAATCGGCGTAAATGAGGGATCTGTCGTCGAGCGAAAAGATAAATTAAAAAGACAAGAAGAACTTGCTTCATTTTTTTCAGAACGTAAAAATGGTCACTTGCTTGCAATGATGATTGCAAAAGTTGAAGAGTACCTTGAAATTTTTGATGCTAGAGATTTCCATAACATTTGCCTAAGTGCAAAACTTATGGACGCTCGGCATGTCATCGATATTTACCAAGAACTTTCTAAGAGATTTGATTATCCCCTGCACCTTGGTGTAACACACGCCGGACCGCGCGAAACCGGATCTATCCGTTCCATTTCTGCGATAGGCTCGTTGCTTTCCCAAGGGATAGGCGACACCATTCGTATTAGTTATGCAAGCGATACAATTTTTGAAGTTGAAGACGGTGTTGAATTACTAAACTGTTTAGACCTACGACCAAGAATTGGTGCAGAACTTATTGCGTGTCCTAGTTGCGGAAGAATACAAGTTGATTTATTCAAACTCGTTGACGATGTACGCAACCAACTAGAGACCGATATTGATATTCCAATAAAAGTTGCTGTGATGGGTTGCGTAGTGAATGGTCCAGGCGAGGCGGAAGGTGCTGATGTCGCCGTTTTTGCTGGTGACAGACGTGGAATAATCTACGTACAAGGTGAACGAGTTGCTAATGTCAGCGAAGATGAAATCCTAGACCGCCTGTTAAGTGAATGCAAGTCTCTTCAAGACCGAGTTCGAAATGGCGAGACAAAACTTGGTGACAAAGCAGTAACTATCACCGCGCCGATTACTGTCGAAGGCAACACGACTTGAAATTCAAAAACGCAAATGGTTTTTCAATTGTCGAGATGATTGTTGTCATTGCGATCATTGGAGTGCTCGCTGCAATTATTCTTCCTTCACTTAAATCTGCACGTATGCGTGCGAATAAAACTCAAGAATTAGCACTCATAAGCCACACTGGCAAAGCGTGGGTTATGTATACCGGTGACCATCAAGGCAAATTGCTGCCCGGTTACCTAAGTAATGAAGTACAAAAATATCGAAAACTTGCATGGGCTTTCCCTGATGAATCTATCGTTCCCCCTGCACCCGAATATAATTCTGAAATTTCAAATATCGCTGGTCCTTGGCCTTGGCGGTTATTAAGTTACATGAATAATGACTGGAATTCACTGCTTTTTTACAAAGAGGTTGAATGGGAATCTAACGGCGGTCAACTGACACAACACGCAAATGAAATTGCAACTGAACCCGCGTTTGGTTACAACGGATTTTACCTCGGCGGTTGGTGGGAAATTGATAACCACTCTAGCAAACCAAAAATGCTATTCAAATCTGTCACATTAACTGACGGAAGAGTCGAGAATGTCGTCGCAACATTTGATTCTCAAATTCAAAAATCAAGCAAGCAAATTGTTTTTTGTAGCACCTTTTTTGCGAACAAAGGTGTATATGAAGAAATGCAAAACAATACCGCTGGGACGTACATCGCAATTCCTAGTGTATTTGCAAGAGTTGTCAAATGGAAGCCACTCGGACACAATCGCATTGAAGCGAGATTTGACACTACGATTCCACTCGGTCGTTTTAACGGAATGCCAGCAATTTGTAATGCAGACGGTTCAACCATGAATGTCGAACTTGAGACATTAACTGACCAAAGTTTGTGGATTTCAAAGGCTCAAAAAATAGACGATATTCCTGCAAGCAAATTTAGTCATACACAGTAATTATTCTTTGCTCTGTTTTCCGTCTGTATCTTTAGTTTCATTTTTGCTTGCATTCTTCAATTGAATTTGCATCATGACCCGCATTTGGCGCATGTATTTTTCATCGAGCATTGACTTTCTTGGGTCAACTTTCATCGTTGAAAACCATCTATCTTCTGCTGGTAAATAACCAAACAACTCGAACAGCCGAGATGATAAATCTTCCATGTGACCTGCACCATAGAGAACTCCGATAGTGGATATTTCATCAGCAACCGCAATTGTTGAAGCGATATCACGCAAGACTTCTGTATTTCTATCGATAATTATTACTTGGGATAGCTCTGGGTCAAATCCTTCAAGCATTTCGCCCATGCTTGGCGCTGATAACACTTCGATCATTAAAAGACGCGCTGTTTCGCTGAAGCCACCACCTGTAAGCTTATCGAGCATTGGGATAACTTTCATCATGCCGACTGCAAATTTTGATACGAACGATTCACCAGTTAGTGAATCTAACAGTGAAGGATCGGCGCCACGCTCAACTAATTTTGCTTCAACTTCACCGATAGTTAAATCGCTGCAAAACCAATTTGGATCTTCATACGGAAGTGATTCAAGTTGAAATTCTAAGTTAAGTGCATCTGCAAGTTCCGCCTGTACGCCTTTTGATTCTTCCTCTTCTTTATCTACTGAATCATCATCAAGAAAAATCCCCGCTTCCATTAATTCTTCTTCTTCGAGCAACTCTTCTTCAGTCAAAATATCTAATAAACGTGTTGATGTTAAATCAGCACCGCTACCTTTTCCACCAACTGCACCATCTGAACCAAAACTCCAAAGCGTAATGCTCATTTGTTCTTCATTCACTTGCAAGGCAAACGGCCTTCCCCAAGCATCCACTGAAGCATCTTCTACCCAACCAGCTAATCTTCTATCAAGAAGTAATGCGTCGGCAAAGATATCTTCGAGAGATTCAGGAATTAATTCAGACTCTTCAGAAGCGCGTTTTGCAATGTCAGCAACAAATTCTAAGGACAACTTTGTAGAAGCAACTTTCTCTTCCTCAGTTACTCCACTTGGTGGACGTGAGCCAGTTGGTCGAACAGATTCATAAAGCACAATATCCATTTCGTCTAAAAGAGCAGCAATTTCCTCATAAAAAGAACCGTCAGCAATATGAGCAACCCCAACAAGCCAAAGGTCAGGCTTGCCTTCTACTTCGTATCGCCTTGAGACAAGTTCGAGTGAAACTAAGTTTTCGCCCTCTGCACGCCTCGTCCATTGAAGAGATGGTTCTACGAGTTCAATCGCTGGAGTTGTATCCTGCAGCATAGACGTTGCAAAACAAATTGTTGAAAGGGCTAATATCATTTTGATGCTCCTTGTTGTGCTGCTGCAATCATAACCTCGATTCTACCAATTGCTCTTGAAGACCATCCTCTAAATAACATATAAGGAAATAAAGTTACAAGTGCAATAATCAATCCAAACGCTGTTGTTAAAAGTGCGGCAGCAATTCCACCTGCAACATCAGTTGGATCGGTTAATAATTCTTGAGATCCAAGTAATTTAAACGATTGAATAATTCCAATCACTGTTCCCAAAATACCAAGAAGAGGTGCCGCAGTAATAATTGTTGAGAGAGCAACCATAAACCGATCTATTCTTGGTCTTTGCATTTCAACGGCTCCCATCGCAACGGCATCGCTCACACCATCTTCTAAAAGTGCCTTTGCAATTTCACCATGCAGTGATGAATCTTTCTTGACTAATTTTCTTGCTGACTCGTCTTCGCTTTTTCGAAAGCACGTATTCAATTTATTTAATGTAGATAGTGAACCACGACCCCCACCTAGAAACCAAAACCAAAATCTTTCTAAAATGAGCGTAATACTTATCACGCTAATTACAAAAAGTGGAATCATGACGTAGCCGCCACGGTCAATCAAAGTCGATAGATCTTGCATTAGTTCTTCTTGCATCGCATAGATTGTAGTTTTAGAACATACAATCTGTGCGTGACACAAAAATCTAACCCAAATCCAACCGCTGCCTTAGTGGAAGTGGCGAAAATCATTGAAATTGAACTTGATACCTGCATAAAAAAGTGCAATCTGCCTCAACATCTCGAAGAAGCTGCCAGTTATGCGGTGGTCAACGGTGGTAAAAGAGTTCGCCCTGCCCTCACGCTTCTTTGTTCTGAAGCAGTCGGTGGCACTCTCGATCAAGCAATGCCGTCTGCAATCGCGGTAGAACTCATCCACTGCTTTAGTTTGGTACATGACGATTTGCCTGCGATTGACAACGATGCATTACGCAGAGGGAAACCAACACTGCATGTGAAATCTGGTGAAGCAATGGCAATTCTAGCTGGCGATTTGCTTTTGCCAGTTGCATTTTCACAGTTAATATGCGAGCAATATTCACATGAACAACAAGCAAGGCTGACAAAATTGCTCGCGACTGCAACGAGTGATATGGTTGTTGGACAAGTTTATGACACCATTGGTGGGCTTCCAGAACACCTCGACGCTTTACAACAACTTGAAGAAATACATCGCAACAAAACAGGCGCACTCATACGGAGTGCCTGCCAGATGGGTGCTGTTTGTGGCAACGCAACACCTGAAGAATTTGAAGCAATCTCTACCTTTGGAAGCGCAACTGGTTTGATGTTCCAAATTGTTGATGACTTGATTGATCTACATGGCTCAGCAGAACTTGTTGGCAAAGCGACTGGCAAAGATGAAGAAGCTGGTAAAACAACGTATCCGGGAACAATAGGCGTTGAGGCATCGAAACTAGCAGTAAAAGATCTGCAAAAACAGGCAGAAACAGCTATTTCCTCACTAAATGGTGATGCAGAAACATTGTCATCTTTCAATGTTTGGATGGCTCAGAGGACGCGTTAAGCGTACAATGTGCTCTCGAAATGTCCACAGAACTTCTCCCAACAATTCAATCCCCTGCCGATTTAAAAAAACTCCCAATCGAGTCCTTACCTGGACTCGCTACTGAGATTCGTCACGCAATTTGCGAACAGGTTAAAAAAAGCGGCGGTCATTTAGCACCAAACCTAGGCGTGGTGGAACTAATGCTCGCATTGCATTATGTATTCGATTTTTCACATGATCGGCTTTTGTTCGACGTTGGCCATCAATGCTACACGCACAAATTACTTACCGGCAGGCAAAATCTTTTAGGTAAATTACGCCAACGAGGAGGCATGTCCGGATTCCCCTCACCAGACGAGTCGCCGTACGATTTATTTTCCGTTGGTCATGCAGGCACTTCAATATCAACTGCCGTTGGCATGGCGAGAGGCGACACCATCAACGGGGAAGCATTTGAACCTACTGAAAATACAGACGGCAGAAGAGTCGTTGCATTTGTTGGTGACGCTTCGATTGTAAATGGTGTCGCAATGGAGGGTCTTAATAATGCTGGCACACTTAAACGTCAATTTCTAATTGTTTTGAACGATAACAATATGAGTATTGCAAATCCCCAGGGTGCAATCGCCGATTATTTTGATCATTTACGAGTCGGATCAACATATCGCTCTATGAAAAAGGCAGCGAAAAATGTTATGGGCAAACTGCCCGGCGGTTCAATGCTCGAAGACATGACACACCGAATGACCGAAATGATGAAGGATGCAATCTTTGAAGATTCATGGTTTGAACATTTCGGTTTACTTTCGATTGGGCCAATCGACGGGCATGACATCCCATCCTTGATTGAAATGCTCATCGAGGTAAAAGAAGTTGACAGACCTCTTCTGTTACACGCGCACACAATCAAAGGCAAGGGTTTTGAGTACACCGAGCAAAACGCAACAACATTTCACTCACCAAAACCATTTGAAGTAAAAAACACATCTGTTGAAATGCAACCATCTGGTCGAAGTTTCACAGCTGCATTTTCTGACGCGCTCTGCGAGTTAATGCAAAAAGATGAAAAAATCGTTGCTGCAACTGCTGCGATGCCAGACGGAACTGGTATTGACAAAGCCATCAAACAATTTCCAAACCGAGTTTGGGACACGGGCATTTGCGAATCACATGCAATGGATATGCTCGCAGGAATGGCAAAAACTGGATGCAAACCATTTTTTGCTCTGTACTCGACTTTTCTTCAACGTGCTTTTGATCAAGTTTTTCAAGAGGTCGCTTTGCAAGGACTTCCAGTTCGACTGTGCATTGACCGCGCAGGAGTTGTAGGTGGAGACGGTGCAGTACATCATGGTTTCTGTGATACCGCATTACTTCGTGTTCTACCTAATTCTGTCATCATGGCTGCAATAGATGAACCATCTCTAAAAGCAGCATTGACATTCATGGCTGATTACAACGATGGGCTTTCAGCGATTCGTTACCCACGCGACACAGTTCAATTAACTGATTTCGAGTGTGTGCCATTCAAGATTGGTAAAGCACACAAAATTCGAAGTTGTAAATCTGCCAAACTTGCAATCCTTGGTTTTGGCACCACCGCACTTGCTGCACTTGCAGCAGCGGACTGTGTAAATCCTGAGGCAATCGATGTATATGACGCGAGATTTGCAAAGCCAGTAGATGGCGAACTCATCGAGCAATTACTCAAAAACAATATTCCAATCATTACAGTAGAAGACCATTCAATCATTGGTGGTTTTGGTTCTGCTGTAATTGAAGAAGCAAATAGACGCAATCTTGATACAACTCTCATCACAACTCTTGGTTTGCCTGATCATTGGATTTGTCATAGCTCGCGTAAAGAACAACTCGCAGATGCAGGTATTGATGTTGCAGGAATTTCTGCAGCCGCATTGCGAATCTTTTGTGCAAACAAAACTGAATCACCTCTCGTTGTAACGAACTAAAGAAAAATAATATGTCTATATTAATTATTGAACACAGCAATTTGACCGGCTCCGACAGACTTGGGCAACGGCTTCTTGAAGATGGGCATCGTTTGCAAGTTGTCCGAGTTCATCTTGGTGAACAACTTCCAACAGACCTAGATGAAATTGACGGTGTAATTAGTTGCGGCGGGCCGCAAGATCCAACTTGCGATGAACCATGGGTTGAACAAGAACTGAACTTGCTTCGCACTGCAAACAAGATTGAACTTCCTGTTTTTGGTTTGTGTTTGGGAAGCCAACTTCTCGCCAGAGCATTGGGTGGTGAACTTTCTACATGTGAAAAACCTGAAATGGGATGGTACGAAGTTACCCTATCTCCGGTGGGCTGTTCTGATTTTATTCTTACAGGTCAACCTTGGACGGGTCAACAATTTCAATGGCACAATTGGCAAGTTAGCACTCTTCCTGATGGTGCAGTTCTTCTTGCATCAAGTGAATACTGCAAAGTACAGGCCTGGATGATTGGAATTAATTCCTACGCCGTGCAATATCATCCAGAATGCACAAAAGAACGAATTGAGTCGTGGATAAAAGATGATGTTGCACTACTTAACGATGCAGGAATTTCAACTTCCAAAATTGAAGAAGACACGGAGAATAATTTTAATGAGTACACGAGATTAACAGACCGACTTTTTGATTCCATTTCACAAATTCTTATGCCAATGCATACGCGACTTTCACGTCAACGACAATAAATTGTGTCAGACTCACCCGATTATTTAAGACCCTACATAAAAGCAGTAGGTGAACATGGGGGCACTTTTGATGCCACACTTTGGCAGTCAAAAGAAGGACAGATTCTCAGATTTAAAACTTTTTGCGAATTTGTTGACTTTAATTCAACTTCAATTTTAGATGTTGGTTGTGGCATTGGAGATTTTGCTGAATACCTCTTAGAGCACAGCGTACGTTTCAGTTCTTTCCATGGCATTGATGCGATGGAAGCGATGATTGCAACAGCCAATAATCGGGAACTAAAGCGGTCAACCTTTACGGTTGCAGACATTGTGCATTCAAACGACGTGCTAATTGGCTACGATTGGATTACATTTTCAGGGACACTTAATGCGATGGATGAGAACACCGCATTGCAACTTATTGGTACTTCTTTCAACGTTTGCAGAAAAGGTGTAGCATTTAACTTTCTCTCTAATAAGTCTGGTAGAGATCCAAAAAATGAAGACCTTCAGCCAGCTTCAAGGTTTGACACTGTTGCCATGCTAGACTTTGCGCTTTCTATGACACCATGCGTTGATTTTACGCAATCCTACTTAAATGGACATGACGCAACAATCATCCTAAAAAAGTGCACTGAATTACCGCAGTAATTCTTGGTTTTACCAAAAAGATACATACAATGAAACTGCATATTTGAGGAGAACTATCATGGAAACAACAGCAGAAACAAATAAACAAACAACCCTAAAAGTTATCGCAACAACTGGCGGTTTTAAAACATTCGTAGCATTTATTGCTGCTATGTTTATTTTTCTAATTGTATTTCTTGTGGGAATAATCGCCGGTGTTTCTGGTTTTGCAGCTGCAACAGAACCTAACGGTACCGTTAATACACATGTATCTTATTCTGGCAGTAACGCAACCGTCGCAGTTCTACATGTCTCTGGTTTAATAGACGATTCTAATGCGTCGTACGCTGAACAGGCCATTGACAACATTCTTAAAGATAAAAATATTCGCGCAGTTGTACTCCGAGTTGATTCTCCAGGTGGTGGCGTTACTGCATCGGATGAAATTTGGCACAATATTCAACGACTTAAAGAAGCAAAATTACCTCTCATTGCAAGTTACGGAAGCGTCGCTGCATCTGGCGGGTATTACATTTCGTGTAATGCTGATTATATTCTTGCCCAAGAAACAACCATTACTGGTTCCATCGGTGTTATTGCATCCATAATGACATTCCAAAATCTTCTAGAAAAAATTGGAGTTAAACCAGTAACGCTCATCGCAAAAAACTCTCCTGAAAAATCTGTTGCAAATGATGTTTATCGAAATTGGACTGTAAAAGATAAACAAAAAGTAACTGGCATTCTTAACGCGATGTACGCTGTTTTCTATAACCGAGTTGCGGAAGGTAGAAGTACCGCCATCCCTGACGAGAAAAAACTAAAAGCGGTTGCGAACGGCTCAGCATACACCGCCCAACAATCACTTAATAATGGTTTGATAGATGGCATTGGATATTTAAATGATGCGATAGACCTTGCTCAACAACGAGCTGGATTAACAAAAGCAGATGCAACTATTGTCCACTATTCTCGCGCTACACCTTCGTTTGGTGGTCTTCTTGGCGTTCAATCGAACAATCTTACAACATCAGACATCAAGTCAATGTTGCATGAGTTCACAATGCCAAAACTGATGTATCTCTACAATCAGTAAAACCTAACGTTAGGAAATCACATGTCAATGCTCGTACTTTCGGCGGTCCTTTCGACCGTTTGCGCCACCGCTACACCCGCACTAAATGACAACGATATTCAAAACGCAATTACTATGATTGCAAATGAATTACTTTCGAGACATAATGAAAAAATCTGCTGGGAACCTGAATATGGTTCTGAAGGATGGTTAACAAAATTTGAGGGAGGAACAACCGCACTCGCTACACTTGCGTTGCTTTCCTCTGGAGAATCAATAAATACTAAGTCCATTGAAGCCTCTTTAACTTTTTTAAAAAATATCGAGTACCCGAGTACATACGTTCTCGCAACAAGAACATCCATTTGGTCAATGATGCCTGAACGATACAAAAAAATATTAAAGAAAGACAGTAAAAAACTAATTTCGTCGATGAGTTTACATTCCGGCAGCTGGGGAAATTACGAAGTTCCACCATCAAGTCGCTCATCTGCCTCGCCATTAAATAGAGAGTTCGGTATGATTGCATTACGAGAAGCGACAAGGTGTGGCCAGCGAATCCCGAAAGAGTGCTGGCTTGCGCTTGCAAACGCAACCCTACTTACACAACAAAAAAATGGCGGATGGTCTTACCAACAAGGAGCAAACAGTGGAAAGCCAACATCCAATATGACCGTCGCGGCGCTAAATTGTTTACTTGGCGTAGACGAGATGCACGGCAACAAACTTAATAAAGAGGATGCGAAGTGGCTGCACAGTTCAATTGAACAAGCAATTGCATGGTTAAACAAATATGCAAAAACTACAAAAAACGTAGGCGGCACGACACTTATGAGTTATTTGTACGGGCTTGAACGGGCTGCAATGTCTTGTGGCCTTGCTGAAATACACAAGCGTGATTGGTTTAGGGATGGTGCTAAGGCGATCATTTCAGCTCACTGTGGTGTTCGAAAAGCAAAAGGTAGCACAGTTAATTTATCGTTTGCTCTTCTTTTTCTATCGCGAGGTCGTGTCCCAATCGCTTTGTGTGAACTTGCTCAGGACAAAGGAATTGTTGATCCGCTTCGAACATCTGAAATAATTACTCATAGAATTTCAAACCACACAGAACGAGCTCTTGCATGGCAAATTGTTACCAGTAAAGAACAAGTTGCAACTTGGTTAGCGTCCCCACTTCTATTCATTCAAGATGTCAATGCAATTCCTAAAGACAAAACAAAAGTAACACAATACCTTAATCAAGGTGGGTTAATTGTCATGCTCGGTTCAAAAAAGAATGCAAAAGAGTTCGCCTCTATCGCAGATGCGCTTCTACCAAACTGCTCTAGGAAAAAGGATGACCCAACACATTGGTCAATTTCTATTTTGTACAAAATAAAAAATATCCATGTAACTGTTTGGAATGATGGCATACGCGACCGAATTATTTTGGTTAATGGAAATGCAAAGAAATTAGTCTCTTCTGAAAAATCAAAATTATCTCAATTACTCGTCAATATTTGTTGTGGAGCTGCTGAATTAGAACACTGGAAACCTCGTCTTTACACACCAGTTCCCGTTAAATCTAAAAAAACAATTTGGATTGCAGAACACGCTGGAAATTGGAACACAGAAATTGTTGGCCTTGGTAAGTGGAAGTACAAAACTGCTCCAATTGAACAAATAAAAAAGAAAAACCTAGTCCTTGTAAGTGGAGTCTTCGCAACCGAGGCAACAGAAGAACTTGCTAGCGAAATCATTAGAATTGCTTCAGCCGGTTCTACGGTTCTTGTTGAATCCATCGGTGGCCAAGATGTTTTCGCCTCAACACTGCAAGATAAAATTGAAACAAGTGCAACATTGTCGTTCACGATTGCAGATTCATTTAAACATATTTATTCAAAAAGAGGATGGTCTGCGCGGAACAGAATAGAACTGAATCCTACTCTTGTTGCCACCATTCAAAAAGGGGACGTGTACATAGTTAATTGTGATCTTCGAAATGCACTTCTCGAACAAAGTTCTTGGGGCATTCACGGGCACACCACTGAATCTGCTGTAGAAATCATCGATACTTTGTTAGAAGATTAAATGCATTACACTGTAACCTTGAAACACGCTTCCGCTATTTCATTTATTTGCACGATTTTCATTGCAGTCGGAGTTAGTGTTTTTCTGCATGCTCAACAAAGAGAATCGCAAATTTTACGTTTATTAGATTCCCCTTCTGTCAAAGATAAACTTGCTGGCATTACATTGGCAGAACATTTATCGTTTGACAAACTTACCGTTTTACTTGGCGAAGTAATTCAAGAACATAGCCCAGCATCAACTAAGGCGCAAGAAGTTCTCGTAGCGAGTGCATTTTCCGAACATAGAACAGAAGAACTTTCACATTTACAAATCAACCCTGACCTGCTCGAGTCAGTTGTTTGGTGGAGCACTGCGCACCCTCCACCACTTGCGCCGAAACTTGTCTTAGATGACTCCCTCGCATCGCCGTTTATAAACCTATCTTTGCTTGCAGGTTTCTCTGATAATACACAAACCGACGTCCTTCTCGAAACACCATTGCGAGACAGAGACGGTAGCGTGTTGCTAGCTGTTCTTGCCATTGAAAAATGTATCCCAAAAAAAGAATTGCAAGGACTGGTTCAATCTTGGTCCAGAGACTTTGATATTGAACGGCAAAAATCAGCTGTTTTTTTTGCCTCTATGTTGAATACACCTTTTTCCTTTGCAGAATCTTCCAATTCTGAACTCGCAACCATCCAAGTAATACTTGCAGAAAACAATTATGCCCTCGCTTGGCGAACAATACATAATTCTGACGGAACAATAAATCCCGATATTGCGCTTGCTGGAATGCTTGCCAACGCTGACAAATTCTTCCCTATTCTCATCGAAAGCGCTTCCAGTAAAAAGTGGACGCATCCCGAACACCCGATCATGATTGCATTTCGATTTGCACCCGAAATTGCTAATAAAATCCCATCTGAACTCCTCCAAAATAGTGAAACTAGAAACAAATGGTGGTCACTATTCACTTGCGGGCTATTGCTTGAAAGGCGATGATACGAACTATGGAAAAAACTACTGCCCTAAGCGTCATCATGATGCCACGCGATGCAAACGTACTTGGAACTATCTTTGGTGGAATCATCTTGTCGTACATTGACCAGGCGGGATTTGTTGAAGCTCGCAGAAATGGCATACATCGATGGGTTACTGCATCCATGGACAAAGTTGATTTCGAAAAACCTGTGTATGTTGGCGACGTTGTCCGCTTCATTACAAAAACAGCAAAAACAGGTCGCACTTCTGTTGGTATTGAAGTCGTCGTAGAAGCCGAACGATTTAATTCTGGCAACCGAGTTGTTGTCACAACTGCTACATTGACAATGGTGAGTGTTGATGAGCATGGCAAGTCAATACCGTTTGATTCACCTTCTACATTTCAACAGGATGAAATCTAATGACAACACTTGCAGTGTTATTTAGTGGCGGTGGAAGAACGGTACTAAACCTGCTAAATAAAATTGAAGACGGCGAACTAAATGCAAAAATAGTTCTTGCAATTGCGTCAAAAAAATCAATCTCCGGAATCGATGTTCTTGCAGACCGTGGGCTAGATGTTGCGATTGCCAGGCAAGATGTGGACACTCAAGAGGATGCGGACAACAAAATTTCTGCTTGGCTAAACGAGGCAAAACCAGATTTGATTTTACTTTGTGGATATTTAAGTTTACTCCCCATTGAGCCTTGGATGCAAGGCAAAGTGCTAAACATTCACCCCGCATTACTGCCTGATTTCGGCGGAAAAGGAATGTACGGAATGCGGGTCCACGAAGCTGTCATCGCTCA
Organism: Phycisphaerales bacterium; assembly: GCA_012965315.1. Lineage (GTDB taxonomy): Bacteria > Planctomycetota > Phycisphaerae > Phycisphaerales > SM1A02. Next base: position 40,470 of record DTSO01000094.1, read on the forward strand.
CCAAAAAGCGACGTCTGGCTGCACTGTTCATATCGTTGATGAAGAATACGACCATGGGCCAACCATTGTGCAAGAAACTTGTGAAGTAAGCAGTGAAGAAACACCCCAATCGCTTGCAGATAAAGTGTTTGCGCTTGAATGTGTTGCATATCCAAATGCTATTCGGATGGTTATGCAAAACTAAAGGTATGATGTCATCCTATGAGCGACTCTAGTTCAACTACAAAAAAATCGAAGCGACCATTTTTACGGGGTCTTGCCGTCCTTCTTCCCTCTATTCTTACGCTTTGGTTAATCGTAAAAGCATATCAATTCATCGATTCTGCAATCGCTGAACCCATAAATCGTGGAATTCGGGCTGGCTTTATTCAAATTCCAAACTATTTTCCAACTATCGCTGAAAAACTAGCGATGGGCCCCACACAAGAAACGCTTGCAGCAGCTGCAGCAACTAAAAATGTTTCCATTGAAAATTCCTCTGCAATGCATGCGATTGCACATGAGTTGTTTGAATCATCTGTAAATTCTTGGTGGGCTGAACATCCATGGATGAATTTGCTCGGCTTAATTGTTGCTGCGATTATCGTGTATATTTCTGGTCGACTTGTGGGTGGCTTTATCGGTAGAGCGTTTTACAAACGGATTGAAAAAATCATGGTTGCAGTCCCAGTGATTCGAAAAGTGTATCCATACATAAAACAACTTGTAGACTTTCTTATCAACGATGAAGATAAACCTAAATTCAACAGAGTTGTAGCAGTCGAATATCCGCGAAAAGGCATTTGGTCTGTCGGCTTTATGACGGGTACATCTTTGCAATCAATCGAGAAACAATTGCCTGATTCGATTACTATTTTTATCCCCAGTTCGCCGACACCGTTCACCGGCTACACCATCACCGTGCAAAAAAAGGACACTATCGATTTGCCAATTACCGTCGAGGAAGCGATACGATTTGCTGTTAGTGGCGGTGTATTAGTGCCAGATCACCAAACATTGTCTGGTTCAGAACCTGCTAAAATGGAAGGAACAAGTCCTACCAAGGACTAAAAGGAAAGAAAAATGCAAATCAATGTGACAAGTAAGCTTCTTGAAATGACTCCGACAATCGAGGAGTACGCAAGAACAAAGGCAGAAAAACTTACCCGATTCTACGATCGAATCGAACAAATCGATGTAAAAATCGAAAAGACTACGCACGGATTTACAACGGAAATAATTACCGATATTGAGCACCATGACAATATCATTTCAACAAGTGAAGACAAAGACCTGCACGCAGCAATTGATAGCTGTGTTGATAAGAACGTTCGTCAATTAACTGACCTAAAAAGTAAACTTCGCGACCACAAACACAACACTCCCGCTGGAGGCCAAGACCGATGAAATTAATGGACATCGTTGTAAAAAATGCAATCATTCCTGAACTAAAAGCAACAAATCGAGATGGCGTGATTACCGAAATGGTTGACGCACTCGTCAACGCTGGTTGCATTACCGAAGATCATCGAGAAGAATTTACAAAGACAATTATTCGCCGTGAAAACAAGGGCTCAACAGGTTTTGGTCATGGCGTTGCTGTTCCTCACGTAAAACACGCTGATATCAAAACTATGCGCATTGCAATTGGCAATAGTGTTGAGGGTGTTGACTTTAAAGCACTCGACCGCGAACCCGTATATTCAATCGTATTGCTTTTAAGCCCTGAAGACCAGCCTGAGAATCACCTCGATGCAATGGAAGCGATTTTCAGTTCATTAAGTCAAGATACATTCAGGCGATTTCTTCGCCAAGCAAACACATCTGACGATGTCCTGACCCTCTTGACTGAAACAGATAACGCAGTCCGTTAACGACCGTTCATTACTTTTTTTCAAATGGCAACTCTAGCGAATTGTCATTCTAATCACCCCCGAAATTACCCCACTAATTCCCCCGCTATCTCCCCCGCTCCACATTATGGCAACAGCAACCAAAACAGTAAAAATACAAAATCGACTTGGCATGCACGCACGCCCTGCGATGTTATTTGCTGAAATTGCTGGCAAGTTTTCTGCATCTATTACAGTGGGGCACAAAGATAGCGACCAAGTTGATGCGAAATCTATTATGCAATTGATGATGCTTGCAGCAACTGAAGGTACCGCTTTAATCATTAACGCAGATGGTGACGATGCCAATGACGCAATTTCTGAACTCGTTGAACTCGTTACATCTGGCTTTAACGAATAACCCCCCTCCAAAAAAATGCCCAATATAGTTAACCGATGGTTAATTAAATTACCGGCGAAGTTGTTCCGCCCGCAAGTCTCTTGACATGAGCAAAGAAATCGCATCTTTCATTGCTAAATCTTCAAATAGCACGCTATACATTGCAGAAGCAATCGGCATATCGACGCCCTTATTCTTTGCCAACGCGTAGACTGCTTTCGTCGTCGCTACACCTTCGACAACTGAGCCCATAGTTTCAGTAATTGTTTTTAAATCTTCCCCTTTGCCAAGTCGTTCACCGCAAGTTCGGTTTCGTCCGTGCGGACTAAAGCAAGTTGTTGCCAAATCACCAACGCCTGCAATCCCAAAAAAAGTTTCTAACTCTGCACCAAGCGCAACACCTAATCGCGAAATTTCTGCAAGACCACGAGCAAGCATTGCTGACTTTGCGTTATCACCAAGTTCCATGCCATCGCAAATACCTGCAGCAATCGCAATTACATTCTTCAGAGCGCCTGCAAGTTCAACACCCAGTGGGTCGCCGTGTGTATAAATACGAAGCCATGGTACGTCAAATAAATCTTGCACTTGCTTTGCTATTTCTACATCTTTAGAACTTGAAACCATCACCGCAGGTTGCCTTCGGACTAACTCCGTTGCAATAGTTGGACCAGACAAAACACAAGTTGGATTACATCCACCAAGTTGCTCGTCGATAATTTGCGTCGGTAATAAGTTTGTACCAATTTCGATTCCTTTAGCAACGCAAGCGATAGGAACACCGGCCGAAACGGATTTAGAAAGACCACCCCAGACATCTCGGATGAACTGCGTGGGTATGGCGTTAATCGCGACATCCACATCCGCAAATGCTTCATCAACATTTGGCGTTACGCGAACAGCATCGGACAACATAAAATCTGGCAACCTTGCAGATTTTCGCCTCTCAGCAAGATCATCAATATGCGTTGGAAAAGGACCCCATAATCGTACATTTACACCCCGTTCCACCAATGCATCAGCCATTACTAAGCCCATTTGCCCATCGCCAATTACAGCTACATTTGTCATTCTGAACCTGCTTTCATCTGTTGTTCATATATCACATAAGATTACAAGAATCCTACACGAACAATACCCCTTGAATGGGGCTATAGTAGAGAGAATCACCAAGGAACCACTAATATCATGTCTGAAATAGCAAATATCGATCAATCCACCCAATCTGGCGCCATGGATGGTGCACGCAAACTTGAGCGCCGACTTCTAATCGCACTCGGTGGTGGCGTTTTATTAGCAGTATCGTGGATTGGACACCTCCTTGGTTCACACACCCTCATCGCACAAATCCCAGCGGCCCTTGGTGCAATTATTTTGGTGATTCCGCTTCTTGCGGGAGCATGGAATGAAATAAAAACTGGTAAACCAGCGAGCGATTCTCTCGCTTCACTTGCAGTTGTCGCTGCATTGTCAGCAGACATGTTTTTAGCAGCGGGTTTTTTGGCTCTCTTTCTTTGGATGGCGAACCTCATATTAAGTCGTACTGCGTGGGGTGCCCAGCGAGCAATCAAAGACCTCATTGACTTAACACCGGGGCAAGCACGATTAGTCGATGGCGAAAAAGATCGCATGGTTGCATTAAAAGAAATTGCAATTGGAATGATCGTTCGAATTCGTCCCGGCGAAAACTTGCCTGTTGACGGAACAATCGTTGCAGGAACCTCTGACATTAACCAAGCATCACTAACTGGTGAAGCAGTACCGATTGAAGTTGAAGCCGGCATGGATGTGTACGCTGGCACAACAAACCTTACAGGACAAATAGATGTCAAAGTAACAGCCGTTGCTGCGGAAACTACTATCGGTAAAGTGGAATCACTAATTCGTGAGGCCGAATCCACTCGCACTCAAAAGCAAGAACTCATCGAACAACTAGCATCGTATTATTTCTCCATTGTGGTAATGGTTGCGGCAGTTGTATGGTTCTTCACAAGCCGAAGTGCAGACGAAGCAATCCGTGGTGCTGCTGCTGTTCGAGCAATTACTGTACTTGTAGTTACCTGCCCTGGTGGTCTTCTAATTGCACACCCTACAGCGATGGTTGCTGCATTTGCAGCTGCTGCACGTCTCGGCATTATGATTAAACACACACAAACTCTTGAAGCAGCCGCCGGTATTGATACTGTCATCTTGGACAAAACAGGAACACTCACAACCGGTAAATTTGCGGTTGGTCGCCTCGCTCCTGCGCAGGGCATTGAAGGCGCCACACTCTTGCAAGCAGCAGCAGATGCTGAGCAACATTCCAATCACCCTCTTGCGAAATCTATTTTAGAAACTGCAACACAAGCAAACATTACACCGACTACTGTTGAAAAATACGAAGAAGTCCATGGTAGAGGCGTTATCGCACACACCAGCAATGGTGAAATTTATGCTGGACGTGGCGCTTGGCTTGAAAGTTTAAATAACGCAATTTCAGCACAAGTAAAAACCGTATCTGAAAAAATTGAAGGAATGTCTAGCGTTCACATAATGCAAGGCACGACTTACCTCGGTGCTGTTGGTCTTGAAGACAAATTACGCCCACATGCAGCAACAGCTGTCGAAGACATGCGTCGACATGGCGTCCGTCATGTTTCCATTTTTACAGGTGACCGTTTAGATGTTGCAAAGCGCGTTGCCCAAGCAGTGGGAGTTGATGCCATTGAAGCAGAATGCTTACCAGAAGAAAAACATGAAGAGTTAAAATATTTAATCGGTCGAGGTCACAGCACTCTTGTTGTTGGTGACGGTATTAACGACGGTCCAATTCTTGCAACTGCAGATGTCGGTGTCGCGATGGGTTTAAGTGGCTCAGACATCGCAACAAATAGTGCAGGTGTTGCATTGATGAATGATGACCTTCGCAACATCCCTTTTTTGATTTCGCTTGCACGTAAAACAAAAAGTGTAATCGGCCAAAACATTGGCGCATCACTCGTGCTTGCAATTGTTGGACTTGCACTTGCTGCCACTGGTAATATCAATATTTGGGTAACCCCGTTTTATTACGCTTTAGGTTACGTCATTGTAATTGCAAATAGTTTGCGACTCATCCGCTTCGGCGAAGAGTTCACGTCTGTTGTTGAATCACAACGCAAATTGGAAGATGAACGAGTTCACAAACCAATTCGTAACGTTGCAACAAGTTAATTATTGACTCATGAATCCAATCAAGCAATTGTAATTGCGTCATCAAGGAAAACGTCTTGAATTGCATTGAGCAATTGCACGCCGTCTTTCATTGGTCGCTGGAATGACTTGCGTCCACTAATGAGCCCACAACCACCCGCACGTTTATTAATGACTGCCGTACGTACTGCTTGACCGAAATCGTCATCGCCTGACGCTCCACCTGAGTTAATCAAACCACATCGTCCGCTGTAACAATTCAAAACTTGATACCGGCACAAATCAATTGGGTGGTCCGTACAAAGGTCCTCGTACATGCCCTTGTGGAACTTGCCAAATGCAGTTCCACTCTCGTTCATCGCAATATAGCCACCATTGTTGGTAGCTAATTTTTGCTTAATAATGTCCGCTTGAATAGTCACGCCAAGGTGATTCGCTTGACCAGTTAGGTCAGCAGACGCGTGGTAATCAGTACCGCTCACTTTGAAGTCGCTGTTTCGCAAGTAGCACCAAAGTACAGTCGCCATGCCAAGTTGGTGCGCCATTTCAAATGCTTGGGCGACTTCTTGAATTTGTCTGCTTGACTCTTCAGAACCAAAGTAAATGGTTGCTCCAACTGCTGCTGCGCCTAAGTTCCATGCTTCTTCAACTGAACCAAACATAACTTGGTCAAATGTATTTGGACTAGTCAACAACTCGTTGTGATTAATTTTAACGATGAATGGAATTTTATGCGCATAATTTCTTGCAACTGTGCCGAGCACACCAAAAGTTGTTGCTACTGCATTGCAGCCGCCTTCAACTGCAAGTTCGCAAATATTTGCTGGATCAAAATAAAGTGGGTTTGGCGTAAAAGATGCTCCACCTGCATGTTCAATCCCTTGGTCAACTGGAAGAATTGAAACATAGCCAGTTCCGCTCAAACGACCATGATTGTAAATGGATGCAAGATTCCGCAATACTTGGGGATTGCGGTCGCTGTTTTTCCAAGTACGGTCAATAAAATCGCCCCCTGGATGGTGAAGTAAATCTGAGGAGACTTTGGCTTTGTAATTCAGTAGACCGTCTGCTTCAGAACCTAAATATTCAACCGTTGTTGTCATGCGATTTTCCTTTTTGTTTCAATGAAAAACCCATTGTACCAAAACCCGTTAGAAGGTGACTGCCTGCCCATCACGGCGAGAATCGCTCGCTCCAGCGTAGCCGTCGGTAATTCCGTGGATAATTTGCCCCCCGCCGAATGCAACTGTGCGTTGCTGTGCAATTTCAAGTTCATGACCGCGACTTCTAAGCTCTTCGTACACAGATTCGGCAAAGCCCGATTCAATGGCAACTTTTTTATTCCCTATCAATTTCCAACGAGGTGCATCAAGGGCTGATTGTGGGTTTTGATTTGCAAACAACATTCTGCAAACAACTTGAAGGTGACCTTGAGGTTGCATCGGTCCACCCATTACACCAAATGGCGTTCCACTAAATTTGCCCTCGCCACGTTTTAGAAACGCTGGAATAATCGTATGAAAAGGTCTCTTGTTTGGACCAATACAATTTGGATGTTTTGGATCTAACGAAAAACCTCGACCGCGATTTTGCAATGCAATGCCTGTACCAGGCACAACCATTCCAGACCCGAACCCTTCAAAGTTACTTTGTATAAACGAACACTGCATCCCATTTTCATCACCCGTTGCAAGATAAACTGTTGAGGCATATCTTGGAATTGCGTTCGCATCAATAACCGTCGCCTCATTATGTATCGTTGCACAATGTTTTTTGATTCGCTCATCTTCGAGCAAATCACCACAATCACCAGAAATTTCTGGGTCTGCAACAAAAGCGTGTGTATCTGAAAATGCTCTTTTCATTGCTTCAATTTGAATATGCAATACACTTGGATTATCGCAATCAGACAAATCGACTTTTGATTCCTGGACTATTTTCATAGCAATCAACGCAGCAATTCCCTGTCCATTTGGTGGCAACTCATAAAACGTTGCATCTCCAACGCCAATTGCTAATGGAGAAACCCATTCACTCTCGTGCGCTGCTAAATCTTCTTTTCGCAGGAATCCGCCACCTGCTTTGGACGCCTCATCCATTTTATTCGCAAGGTTTCCCCTGTAAAAAGACTCACCGTTGGTTTCTGCAATTTCTTGAAGTGTGTTTGCATGATCTGGCAACGTAATTAATTGACCGACCTCTGGCGCCTTACCATCAAATAAAAATGTGTCGCACCATGCTTGCTCACTTCTAAAACGATCGGTTCCATTCTTCCATCGTGTTGCTGTTTGAGGAGAAACTAAAAAACCATTTCGAGCATACGAAATTGCTGGTTCAAACAATGTTGCAAATGGCAACTTACAGAATTTTTTGTGCAACATAACCCAAGTGGCAACTTCGCCTGGAACTGTTACAGGTAGCCATCCGACTGATGGTATTTCACCTTCAATGGAAGTCGGCATAAGTGCAGGTGACTTACCCGAACCATTTATACCGTGAATACCATTTTCATCTTGCACAATTGCAAAGGCATCGCCACCAATTCCATTTGCACATGGCTCGACAACAGTGCTTGCAATTGCAGAAGCGAGTGCTGCATCAACTGCATTACCGCCTATTCGCATCATTTGCAAGCCAGCTTGAGCTGCTAACGGTTGCGAACACGCAACAACATTTTTTCCAAGCACTGCTTCGCGGCTCGAGGCGTATGGAAGCGACCAGTCAATCATGAAACTGTATCTATCCAGCCACCACAAATGACTTTTGTTCCTTGGTAACAAACAACCGCTTGACCTGGTGCTCCTCCGCGTTGAGGTGCATCGAATTGAACCTCAAGCAAGTCTCCAACTGCTCTTACTTTTCCTTGGGTTGGCTCTGTGTTGTATCTAATCTTCGCTTGACATGGCAACCACGATTCACTTTCATCGATTAACCAATTTGTTTCTTTTGCAATCACTGCGTGTGTATCAAGTAATTCTTCGCCACCAATTGTGACCGTATTTAGTACAGGATCTTTAGCAACAACATACGCAGGCTTACTTAATGCGATTCCAAGGCCTCTTCGCTGGCCAATAGTAAATTTTTGTTGTCCTTCGTGTTGGCCTATAACATTTCCACTTGCATCAAGAACATCTCCGCGCTTCATTGAACCTGGAGTTTTCTTTGCAATTAAATTTGCATATTTATCGTCAGGTACAAAACAAATTTCTTGGGAATCCGGTTTGTTAAAAACTGGCAAGTCAAATTCTTTAGCAAGTTCTCGCACTTCACTTTTTTGCAAGTGACCAATAGGCAACATCATTTCACCGACACGGTCCCGACTTGCGCCGAACAATACATAACTTTGATCTTTACCGGCATCAGCACCCATGTGTAATTCGGCGCCGGAATCACCTTGTTTTATTTGTGCATGGTGACCTGAAGCAACAAATTGCGCTCCAATTGACTTTGCGTAATCATGTAACTTACCAAACTTAAGCCAGTCATTGCAACGGACGCAAGGGTTTGGCGTTCTGCCTGCATTGTATTCATCAACAAAGTAATCAATGATGCGACTGAAATCTTCTTTGAAATCAAGTGCGTAAAAACTCATTCCAAGTTTGGCACTAACGTGCCTAGCGTCATGGGCATCGTTTATTGAGCAACAACCCTTGTGGCCAATTGATACTTCTTGGTCAAGTTGATCCCCAACACTACCAAGGCGCATAAAACAGCCTACAACCTCGTGCCCCTCTTTTGCAAGAAGAGCAGCAGCTACTGAAGAATCCACCCCTCCTGACATTGCCATGAGTATTTTTGCCATAGAAGTGTATTGTACTTTGTATTAGATAAGCCGAATTAAATATGTAACCTTCATGGATTCAAGCTATTATTGTGGGATGCTTGTGTACGCTGGAATTGATGAAGCTGGATACGGACCAATGTTCGGTCCCCTCTGTGTTGGTGCTTCTGTTTTTGTTTTAGAAGAGTACAACCCCGATGATGGTGCGCCTGACCTTTGGTCACTATTGCATACAATCGTGTGCAAAAGTCGCAAAGACAAACACCGAAGAATTGCTGTAAACGATTCAAAAAAACTTAAATCTGGTTCAAAGCCCGCAGATTTATTCGGTCTTGAACGAGGTGTTTTTGCATTTTTAGATGCATTGCACAATCGAAAACCTATCAACGATGACTCTGATTTTTTCAAACTTGTCGGAAGTTCAGTTCCTGATGAACCTTGGTTTAAAAATTCAACAAAAGTACCCGTAGCAGTTGATGCACAAGAATTAAAAATTAACTCCAACCGATTGAACCGCGCTCTTGAAAACGCAAAAATTAAATGCGATTGGTTAATATGTGATTCTGTAGATGTTCAAATGTACAACAAGCGAACTTCCATTGAATCCAAAGCAGCTCTAAACTTTTCGATGGCAATGAACCATGTAAATACAATCATGAAAAGGTACTCAACACAACATCCTCGGATAATGGTTGACCGACATGGTGGTCGAACCAATTACAGAAACGATTTACAACTATGTTGGCCAGATGCGGAAATACAAATACTCTGTGAAGATAGCGAGATGAGCAGATATAGAATGCAACTTGAAAAATCTCTTGCCACCGTTACGTTTGCTTCTAAAAGTGACGAGAAACACCTTCCGGTTGCGCTCGCTTCTATGATTGCAAAATACACTCGCGAACTAAAGATGATTCGCCTCAACCGCTACTTTCAAAATGAAATTCCTGAACTGGAACCAACTGCAGGATATGTAAAAGATGGACGACGATTTCTGAAGGAAATAGAGCCGTTTTTAGCTGATAAAGGCATAAACCGGGAACTACTCGTCCGTTCTTCCTAAATATGTATTGACGAGGCTTTTTATTCGTATAAAATGAGGGGCTTGCCACTCTTTTGCGAATGTCGCAACCTGAAGATGGCGTAACTTGGCCTCAGTCATAGCGTGCTATGGCGCAGCGGAAGGAGATTACCGTTGCAAGAAGATGAAGAAGAGGCCCGACTGCACTGATTGACCCCACATGGGAGCGCTCAGGAAAGCTTGGGCAAATTAAGTGTTAGTAAAAAATAAATGTAAATTAGTATCCAACACGCGTGTGTTGGATATAGGGATATCAAAGATAAGACAATTTGTCTGAATGGTAAAGAACTATGGCTAGAGATTTAAATTTCGTACGAAACATCGGCATCTGCGCTCACATTGACGCGGGCAAAACGACCGTTACAGAACGCGTCCTTTATTACACAGGCAAGAGTTACAAAATTGGTGAAGTGCACGAAGGCACTGCAACAATGGATTTCCTCGAAGAGGAACAAGAGCGCGGTATTACTATTCAGTCTGCAGCGACAACTTGCCCTTGGGAATTCAATGGTGATGAATATACTATAAACCTAATCGATACTCCAGGTCACGTTGACTTCACTATTGAAGTTGAACGTTCAATGCGAATACTTGACGGCGCAGTTGCAGTTTTTGATGGCAAGGAAGGTGTGGAAGCACAATCTGAAACTGTTTGGCGACAAGCAGACCGCTACAATGTTCCTCGTCTTTGTTTAATTAACAAAATGGATAAAATCGGTGCTGATTTTGAATTCAGTTACGGCACACTTCGAGAGCGCCTTGGCGCAAACGCCATTGCTGTTCAACTTCCAATTGGCGCTGGTGACACATTTGAAGGCATCGTTGATCTCATTGAAATGAAGGCGTACTACTTCGACCAAAGTGACATGGGTGCAGTTGTTGAACAACGCGAAATCCCTGAAGACATGCAAGATATGGCTGAAATTTGGCGACACGATATTATCGAACGAATCGCTGAACTTGATGATGAATTAACAGAACTCTACCTTGAAGACGAAACTGCAATTACTGAAGCCCAGCTAAAAGCAGCGCTTCGACGTGCAACTATCGACCTTCGAGCGTTCCCAACCTATTGTGGCTCTGCTCTAAAGAACATCGGTGTTCAAAGAGTACTGAACGGTGTTATCGAGTACTTGCCGAACCCAACTGAAGTTCCAGAAGTTCAAGGTACAAACCCGAAAAACAAAGATGAAAAATTATCTCGTCCAAATAGCGAAGACGCACCGTTTTCAGGTTTAGTATTTAAAGTTGTTAGCGACTCACACGGCGATCTTACATACGTTCGCGTTTACTCTGGCCGACTTGCAAAAGGCAGCCGAGTTTTAAACCCAGGCAACGGCCGTAAAGAAAACGTATCACGTATTTATGAAATGCACGCAAAAGATCGCGAAGCACTAGATTTTGCAGGTGCAGGATCAATCGTTGCAGTCATCGGTTTGAAAAATTCAATTACTGGTGACACACTTTGCGACATAAACGACCCAATTATTCTTGAACGAATGCACTTTCCTGATCCCGTTATTTCAATGTCAATTGAACCAATCACAAATGACGACAAGAAAAAACTTGGTGAAGCACTTACGACTATTCGTCGCGAAGACCCTTCTTTCCACGCGCACTACAACGAAGAAACCGGTGAAACTATTATTTCCGGTATGGGTGAACTTCACCTTGAAATCGTCAAGAATAAACTTACACGCGATCTAAAAATCGGCGTCAACGTTGGTACCCCTCGCGTTTCATATCGCGAAACCATTACCGGTGTTGCTGAAAATGTTCGTGGTAAATTTGTTAAACAATCAGGTGGTCGTGGTCAGTTCGGTGATGTTGTCATGAACGTTCGCCCAATGACTGCTGCTGAAGCAGAAGAGCAAGAACTCGTCATGAAAAATGGCGTTGTCTTCATTGATAAAATTACACACGGTTCAATTCCTCGTGAATATGTTCCATCTGTGCAGCACGGTGTTCGGAATGCATCGTCATCCGGCATCCTTGGTGGATACCCAATGGTTAACGTTTGTTGTGAACTTGTTGATGGTTCTTATCACGAAGTTGACTCAAGCCAAGTTGCATTTGAGCAAGCTGGAGCTCTTGGTTTCAGAGAAGCATGTACAAAAGCTGGGCTTGCTCTGCTCGAGCCAATTATGAAAGTGATTATTACTACACCAGACGAATTCTTCGGTCCAGTCAGTGGTGACCTTGCAAGTCGTCGAGGACAAATCAATGACTCTGAACTTCGTGGTGTAGTTCGTATTATTAATGCTGAAGTTCCACTCTCTGAAATGTTCGGTTACACAACTGTACTTCGTGGCATGACTCAGGGTCGCGCTTCAAGCACAATGGAACCATCAGAGTATCGATTGATGCCAGAAAACCTCAAGAAAGAAGTTCTCAAGGCATAACTTGCTAGTTATTACGTATTAACCTTCAGGAAGCCCAATGGTCTAACCATTGGGCTTCCTTTTTTTGTACTCTGTGCGTCTCATGATTACTGAGTTTGATATTTCAATGTTGCATCAAGCGAGTCGACTCGCCACGATGGGGCACGGAACAGCCGAGCCAAACCCTATGGTCGGTTGCATCATTACAGATGTACAAGGCAACATTGTAGGCGAGGGTTTTCATGAAAAATGCGGTGAAGCACATGCAGAAATTAACGCTCTTGCAATTGCAGGCGAAAAAGCACACGGCGGTACTGCGTATGTTTCACTTGAGCCCTGCAACCACACTGGAAAAACACCGCCCTGTTCAATAGCATTACTTGAGGCAAAAATAACTAGAGTTGTAATTGGTGCAAGCGATCCACACGACGAAGCAAGCGGTGGCGCAGAATTTTTGCGTACCAACGGCATCGAAGTCGAAGTTGCAGAAGATGAGATTTGCAAGGAAATCATTGCACCGTTTGCACATAAAATCAAAACAGGATTGCCATGGATTACGTGTAAATGGGCACAAACAAAAGACGGATGCATCGAAACACCCACAGGTGACACGCCTTGGATTAGTTGCAAAGAAAGTCAGCAACTTGTACATGAAGAACGTGGATGCATTGATGCAATTGTTGTTGGAGTTGGAACCGTCGTTAAAGACAACCCGCAACTAACCGTTCGCGGAGCAACAAAACACCGAGTCCCTCTTCGAATTGTAATTGACCCAAACGTAAGAACCCCTCTCACGTCAGCAATTCTTAACGAGAAAGCTCCAACGCTACTCGTTCATGCTGATCATGCAGACACAAGTAGAATGAACGGCGTAAACTTATTTCATCTTCCAAGTGTTGATGGTGTACTCAATTTAAAGCCCTTGTTCAAACATCTCGTTTCAGAATTTGATGTTACGAATGTTATTGTTGAAGGCGGAGCAACGCTTTTCAAACATATTTTTCAACAACAACTTGCAAATGAATTGTGGATTTTTACATCGCCAAAATTATCGGCTACAACTGCATTCTGCAATATGAACCACATCGTACAATCGCTTAATGTCACACTCTTAGATGAACAAATCTCAGGGGATGATATTGTCTCGCGCTACGCTGTGAACAATACAGTTTAATTTAGGAACTTAGCAAATACTTCGCTGACTTCAGCGGGATGAAAACGAAGAACATTATCTCCATTCTCAAAAATCCATTGCCCTTCTTGATTCAATGCAATCCTAACTGTATCAAGAGGTGCTAAGTCATAACCTTCAAAAGTAACAGTTGCAACTTCATCATCTCTTGGGTAACTACCAAATGCAACTGAGGGTGGCTTCGTATCTAACAATAATGTAAGTAATGCTTCGATATCTTCATTCTCTGCTTGCACACCTTTTCCATCAACCCAACGGTCAAGTTCTCGGCTAAAAAACTGCTCTTTGTCTTCTGATCTAATCACAATTCGTTTCACGTCAAATTTTGACACACCACTACCAGTTGCGTCAACAAACATTTCAGGCATTGGGAATAATCCTGAAAGTGCAGTCCATGTCATTCTGAAGACAACAGGTTGCCCCTGCAATGAGACATACCGGTCTTGTGAACCTGCAGAAACTCTCCCGCCTATCAACAACGAACGCGTAGTTCCTGCACCATCTGTAGTTGTAAACACAGCAGCCGGCATAGCAAGTCCAAACATTTCAAAATCATCAGGTTCGTCAATGACAAAACTACCAACTCGTGCTGCTGCTAACCGCCCCACCCACTCCGCGAACATTGCTTGGTCGACACGAGCAGAAACTGGTTCACGCATTTCCCAACGTCCTTTCTCGCGTTCAATCACCAAAGTATCACCATCTATAGTTCGTTCTATCGATGTGCCATCAATAGCGAAGTTTGGAAAAAGACGAATATCTCTCCAAAGTCGGTAATCCATATCAACTGCTCGTATATGCAAAGATTGATCAACTAATACAACAGCGCTTTCGTTCACCGTGGCGTATGCCCTGCCCCCAAGTGTTTTTCTGCCAAGTCTTACCGATATGTTTTTATCATGATCAAAAAGTGTAATCATGTTTGCATCTTTGCCAACTCCAAGTAATTCGATGGACGCTTCACCCTCTAATTGACCGAGAACTTGCACGCCCTGCACTGCACCAATGAGTGCAATCATCGATGCTGCATCCATTTGAATCGAAAACGGTTTTACTTGATTCCAAACACCATTCTGTTTTTCAAATACAAATTCTTCGCCATCTCGCTTAATTTCGATTTTAGCAACTGCATCAAACTGCAACATTGAATTATTTACAAGTGTTACTACTTGTTGTTGTGAAGTTTCGAAGCCAGCAGTGCGTAGTAATACAGAAACAACCACGAAGACCGTTGCAATTACAAACAAAATGGCTATGTCACGATTCTTAATCATCTAGAATTCCTCCGTGCCCAAGTAAGCACTGAAGCGAAAACGAGAAGTGACGGGATTCCCAAAACTAAAACTAACGTCCAAACAAAATACGCTGTCTTCGATAACCCATTTATCCTTTGTGCTTGCTGTCCAATCGGGCTTGCAGCAATCCAATCATCCAATCCTGACAGCCACTCGACAGATGCTAACAACAATTCGCTATTGCCCGGATTTACCAGCGCAACTTGATTACCGCCAAGTGGCAACGCTCGGTCAGCTGCCCAAGTAAGAAGCCAACCACCTGAACCAATAACAATTGCTCGAGCACCTCCGTGATGTTCAACAGCTGCCGCGACTTGAATTGGCTCCATTACGCTGATTTTTCCGGTGGTTTCTAACAACTCCATTTCCCATTTTGCATCAAGCCAATGGTCTTCTGTCGGCTCAATTACTATGAGTTTTTCGCCACCTTCAACTTGAATTGGAAATGGCAAAAAGATTTGTCGTCCACTTACACCCTTTGCAATTATGTGTTCACTGTGCATGTCGCTAATCATTTGAGACCGTTGTACTTCAATTTGATTCGGACCAACTGCAACTTGTTCGACAAGCACTCGTTCGGTATCCACTTCAATGCCAATATCTTTAACAAGAACCGCCCAAGGGTCTTTTTGACCGTACCTCGGTAATAAACTTGGCTGTAAATTAATCATGACTGCTTCGTTACCAGCAAGCAAACCGATGGTTGCGTCTATGAGTGCTTGCTCTCGAGGCGATGGCGTAAGACCTGCTCGGCTCGATGGCGGAATAACTACCCAAACAATTGGCCCATCAGGTAAATTCGGTCTTGGCCCAGCGAATGGAATCCATTGCGCAACTCGAAATCGACTTGTTTCTAACAATCCTTTAGCAGCCCATAGGTCAACATTGTTTCGCCTTCTTCCCAGCAGTGACCCTTCCTCAGCGTGCACGAATACAACTGTCGGCTGAACACTCGATTTAAGCGAACGCATCGCAGATGAGATAATTTGCTCACCACGAAACCGTTGATCCATTGCAGTGGTTTCCTGCACAATTCCACTTTTTGGAAAAATCAAACTCGCAGGAATCATAGTCGCGCGAGTTGGCGAAAAGATTATTGCACCCTCACCCGTTGCAAGTTGGGTTGATATATGACCTAACTCAAGGTCACCTAAACGCCTAAGCTCATCATCTGCTTGTGCAAGTTGTATTGCCATTTTTTCAAAAGCAGGTGATTGAGATTTACAAATCGAAGCTATGTCTTGACTTCTTCCGCTATCTAACCACCATGCAACTTCAGCCAACTCTTTTGACCACTGACCGGAAGCGGCGACTAGAATATCTCGTGCAATAGTAATTTGCGGCAATGGTTGCCCAGAATCAATTCGCAACGCTTTTGAAACTTCATTCAAAATTAAGTCGCCATCATTTCCAAGAAGTGCAAGTGAACTAGCGAGAGCTTTGAGTGTGTCCTGTTCTTGCTTGGTTGTTGCAAGTGCTGCAAGTTGCTCAGCCCAAGCTGAAGTGCTAGACGCAAAAATCATCAACTCGTTAAATGAATCTGTTGCTTTAGAAATTGCCTCTTCTGCGCTTGCTAATTCCTCTCCATACAGTTCAATTAACGACCTGAGCAACTCTTCATATTTCGTAATCGAGTTCGGGTCAGCAGGATTAATCCTATCTACTTGTATATGTGAAGATCCATCTTTATACCGACGCAATACTTCATCGACTTGTTGAACGACGGGCTTAGAAATTGCATTTTCATCGAGCAAGACAACGATTTTCCAAGGTTTTTCCAAAGAATTGAGCAAATTACTAGTTTGCTCACTTAATGTGTACGCCCTACTTCCGGTAGCATCAAACCGCTTACGAACAACCTCTTGCATTGCAACATTATTCACCGCCACAATTGCAACCGCTAGTAAGAATACAGAAATTATATTTTTCAATATAGATGTTCGTGATTGCCTTGTTCTTTCAAAGACAATTATCGAGAGCCAGCTAACTGCAATGATAATAGAAACAAAATACACAATGTTTGCAGTGTCAATTAACCCAATAGAAAACGCACCAGAACGCAGGTCAGGGTCTAATGCAAAAATACTATCTGCAAAGCGAGTGGGCACATAACTTGGCAAAACTTTCATTGACAAGGAAATTGTTAACCAGAAAAAAGTCGTCCCGAGGTACGCGACTGTCTGCGATGTTGTTGTTGCAGATACAAGTAGCCCAGTTGCAATGACTGCGCCGCCAAGTAAAAATAATCCTAGATACCCACTCGCAACCGCACCGTAGTCCACTGAAGCATAGAGTTCTAAAGCGGCAATTAATGGAAAAGTTGATACAAGTACAAAAAGTAGAAATACCCATGCAGCGAAAAACTTGCCTTTGACCATTTCAAAAGATGAGGCGGGCGATGCTAAAAGTAATTCCCATGTTCCTATTCGTCTTTCCTCTGCAACAAGTCGCATCGTAATAGCTGGGCAAAGAAGCAGAAGTAACCAGGAAGCAAAATCAAAAACCGGTCGCATGTTTGCAATTCCATTTGGATACATCACCTGTGCAACAAAAACAATTGCACAAGCAAGTGCAAAAAGCCCTGCGACTATTGGGCCCGTAGGAATAACCAACAAAGACCATAAATCTCTACGGAAAACAGACATGATCCGAGATATAGAGATGGTATGTTTCACGAAGCACCCTCCGAA
>DTSO01000095.1 GCA_012965315.1 Phycisphaerales bacterium
ACATGCCCTTTGGTAACTAAAGTGCATGCTGAAGCAATTCGATATGCAAAACGAGGCTGGCAAATTTTATTAATTGGCCACAAGAACCACCAAGAGGTTGTTGGAACACAGGGCGAAGCACCAGATGCAATTCAAATTGTTGAATCCATAGAGGATATCCCTACTCTGAAAATTGAAGATGCAACTAAATTAGTTTATCTCACTCAAACCACTTTAAGCACCGACGATGCCGAAACTATTATTTCTGCTCTACGCATTGCCTTCCCTGAAATCCACGCACCTCCAACAGACGATATTTGTTATGCAACGACAAATCGACAAAATGCCGTCAGGGAAGATGCAACAGATGCAGATTTGGTATTAGTTGTTGGAAGTCGAAATAGTTCTAACTCACTTCGCCTGACAGAAATATCAGAAACAGTCGGTACGAAAGCATATTTGCTCGACGATGTAACAGAAATAAATCCATCATGGCTTGAAGGCGTAGAGTCAGTTCTTATCACAGCTGGGGCGAGTGCTCCTGACCATTTAGTTGCGGAACTCATAACACATCTCACTGAAAAATACGATGGCAAACTCGAAGGCGATTATGACTTTGACGAGGCAATGACATTTTCAATGCCAGCATCCCTCAACACATTTCTAAAAACGAAAAACTTAACCGTTGAAGGATATCAACTTTGAATACTTCAAAAGAACATGCTTTAGAATTGTTTCCACGCGATGTCGACGCTCTTATTGCAGAGATAGGACTACCGGCATTTGCCGGTAAGCAAGTTATTGATTGGATTTACAAGAAACAAGTAACTTCAGTAGACGAGATGACAAATATTTCAAAAGAGAAACGGCTTTTGCTAGAAGAGCGACTGTTTTTCCGCAGATCAAAATGCCTTAAAACGCAAAAAGCTTCCGATGGGACAATTAAAAAACTACTTTCGTGGGATACAGGCGAGAAGCAGACAGAAGCTGTAATGATTCCTGCAAAAGGCAGATACACTGCTTGTGTTTCAAGCCAAGTTGGTTGCCCAGTTAAATGTACGTTTTGCGCTTCGGGAATAGGCGGATTAGAAGGCAGTCTAGATGTTGGGCAAATCGTCGAACAAGTCATGGCACTTGGCGCGAACGATATTACAAATATTGTCTTCATGGGAATGGGTGAGCCACTCTCTAATTATACTGCCGTGACGCGAGCCATTCGCATTCTCAACGCACCTTGGGGACTAGGAATAGGCGCAAGAAAAATCACAGTTTCAACTGTTGGACTACCTGTTGCAATTGAAAAACTTGCAAACTTTGACATTCCCGTAACCCTTGCATTAAGTTTACACGCACCCAATGACGAACTTCGTAAAGAGTTAATCCCTTGGGCTCGCTTCTCACCAATAGAAGATATTTTAAAAGCATGCAGTAATTACTTTGATGCAACTGGGCGCGAAATTACGCTTGAGTATTTGCTTCTAGGCGGAGTCAATGACCGAACGGCTCAAGCAAAAGAGCTAGTAGGCCTTTGCAAAACGTTGCGATGCAATGTGAATTTAATTAGATACAACGAAGTTGCAGAGTTAGATTACGTACGACCAAAAACTGAACAAGTAAGACGGTTTCAAGAAGTTCTTGTAAAGGCAGGTGTAAACACACACATTCGCGCAAGCCGTGGAAGAGATATTTCAGCTGCTTGCGGACAACTCAAAAGAGAATACAACCAGATTACGACTGAATAATCTGTTGGATTTCATCAATTGATGTTGAATGCATTTTGCTATCTAACGCTAATTGATTTAGCAATTCAAATTTCTCTACCCACACATCGTATTGTTCTTTTGAATTCACCGCGCTTGTAACTGCATGGACAAGCAATTCTCGAACTGCCCTGTCACGACGGTGCCCTCTCCAACGACTTGGGAAAAAAATACCAACTGTTGTTACGACAAAAGAAGACCAATCACTCGTTCGTAAATCAATTTGCAAAGACCAATTCCATAGACGCAACCTAATTCTAGATAAAAAGCGACGTTTCAAAACATCACCACGTGAGTTCTGAACATTTAGACGTTTTCGAATCCGCCTGACAATCTCTGGGCTTCTTGCTAATCGAGCAAGATAGATAGGTTCTCGAATCAAGATTGCTTCAGCCAAAGGCAAAATAACATTCCTTGTTAACGCCCTTCTGTTTTCTGCAGAATCAACTATATACACTTGGCACAACAACGTCACATATCGAATTGCAACTTCCTCGCCGCCCCAAAGCATACAGCGGCGTATACCGTTAATTAAATCAATTGCTGATTGACGACCATCGATACTTTCATAAAGACCAGGCAGTGATTGTCTGCATTGGCGTAAAAGCCGACTTACAACAATCGACTTACTAATACCCCGACGACCTTCTTTTATTAAGTCGCGAACACACCTTTTCTCAAGTCGTTCCAAGTCAAATTGTGATTCTTCTTTTGCTTTCCTTGTTGGTTGCGAATCACCAGCGATCTGCCTTCCAAATTCAAATGCTTCGATACTACGAGCAAATCCAGTATGTTCAGCTTTGAGAACAGCCACATTAATTGCATCCACAGTAACTGGAATATAACCAAGCTGAAATGCAACTCCGAGTTGTACGACATCACCTAATCGTTCATTGTGAAATCTGTACCTCGCTAGGGAAGCGAAGCCCTGAATGTTTATCGAATCACTTTTGCAACTTTGTTCGAGAAAATCAATATCTAACGAAGTAGTATTCCCATTGTCGTCAATGAGTTCTGATTGGTGTTCAAGAGGATCTGCATTTACAACAGCATATGTTCTATCTCGTGAACCAATTCGCAAACTCCCTTCGTGGTCAAGCGAACGAATAACTTCTTCTCTATCCCATCCAAGTAAAACATCCGCCTCGCCCCATGGAATTGACCCGAGCAAGGGCTTGTATGCATTTGCATTTTGCTTTCTTGTAAACAAGAGTTGCGACCACGCTCTTCTGCCTGGGCCAACGAATCGATTGTTGCATTGCACCCGTATTTCATACCCCATTTCAATCCCTGCATTAATAAGAATGCCACCTACGACACCCGGCTGATCACCACGCGAGCCAGCGATATGAACTCGCCACGATGACGCGGAACCATGAATTACTTTCGGCGGTGTAAGACCAACAGAACTATTTAAAACAACTCGCACAGGTGGTTTACTTCGTGTTACTTCCACTCGTTCTAAAATTGGGCGAAGTGAAATTCTCCATCTACGATACTCTGGCTTAAGCCATCGAGTCGAAATTGAAGTTTCAAGCGGCATCGCAGTAGTCGTATTTTTAGATTTCCAAGGGTCGAATGGAACTATTCTTACAGGGGTTAATTGCTCCATAGGAATAACAATTGCATGTTGTTGCCGAAAACCAATTTTGTCAATGGTTCGGGTTACATGTTCTAATCTTTGCAGGTCAAACCGTGGTTCTTCTCCATCTTTAACGATAATGACACTTACGCCTTCTCGTGTACTTGCCAGTTCGATTGCATTGTCAACTTCTTCGCCCTGATCAATCGTTACTTCAATAACATGTTTGCCATCATCATTTTTTGTAGGCAACACTGCATCAATTAACGTAAGTAAGGCATTTCCAATTTCAAAATTTCGCCAGAGGAGAATGATTCTCGTTTCTTTTTGAAGTACCGCATCTCGGATTACATTAATGCCATCTTCCAAAAAGCGATTCTCGCCCCAAGTTTCGACCAAAATTGTTTCGCCATCACCATCTTTTTTAATTTTGCCATCAAGCACAATTCGTTTCGTTGAATCGCTAGTACAAAGCACACGAAGAGCCATTTCGCGCAACAATTCCAAAGCGCCATTTGTGCCAAAAGAGCTTCGCTTCTTTGGTTCTAAATCAACTAAGGAATATCCTTGCTGCAGTTGCTCGCTGATATTTGCTGAAGGTGAAACTTCATGCAACAAATGTTGGGTAAGCCGCGCAACCACTGAGGGGTGAATCGAATTCACAGGAACGTGAACCGGTAATTGTTCTGGATTAGAGGGTGGCAATTCCTTGCCCCAAATGGATGCTACTTCACGACCCTCTCGACGCATCGATTGCGCGATGCTAATAATTTCTTGTTCAATCTCGCCAGGACGAGGCTCTAGTACAACAACATGTCTACACCTAGCTAACAAGCGCTCTACAGGAACCGCATCTATTGGGTGAACGAGGCGAATATTTAACATTGGAACTCTGCCTAGAAGTTGCAATTCACTCACGAGATATTTGAGAGACAAATCAGAACCGCCTACAGTTACGAAACCAACTTCAACTTGCTCGCCTGGGCTTGGTAGCGTTCTTTGCCTATTTAATTCTAATCGTCTTCCTAAATGCAACGGTGTAGAAGTTTCAACATTTGGAGTTCTTGGCTGAAGAATAGAATCTTCAAATTGTTCTTCAGATGCTGCGCTTGCTAATAGTCCGTGGTGCATCAATAACACGATTGGTTTATTCGTTGAAACTGAAAATAAAGCTGCAGCATTCGTGCAAAATGAAACTTCGGTCGAATCGCATGGCTCTATGATTGCCAAGTCCGCCAACTTCGCGCATTCTCTTGGCAATAATTGTGGCGCAAGTACTGGATGATCTTCTACGACCAACACTACTGGCGAACGTAGTGTTAAATCTCTAGCAAGAGACACTACTGAAGCTAGTTGTCGATTGGGTACGAAAACCAACGATGGTTTCCCAGACTCAATTGCAAGCGCTAACCCGCGCTGGGCTGTTGGCACTTTTCTAAACGACGAATTGGTTGAAACACCAGCATAAAATGGTTCGCAATCAGGTGCAAACAGTAACCACTTGTCGTGTATCCCTTTAACGCCATTCAAAATTGCCTGGATTGGCCAGACTTCATGTACACCTATTCGTTTTTTCATATCAGATTTCATCGCTTAGATTCCACTGGAATAATCCATCGACGCATTGCCTCGGCAAACCCGTGCTCATCATGATGCCCAGCAAGAACATCAGCATGTTGTTGAACATGCTCATTTGCATTTTCCATAACTATTGACAATCCTGCCTCTTGCAGAACCTCGACATCATTCAAGCCATCGCCAATTGCCGCTATCCGTACATTGTCAATCACATCGCCTAGGTGGCGCTTCAACATCGTCCATTTATTAACTTGACTTCCAAACACTTCAAGTAAATGTGTCGAAGAACCAATCGCTTCTGAACAAGTCACAGCCGACCAGTGTTGCATTTTTGCTCGACCTTCGAGTGAAATTTTAAGCTCATTTGCAATTGGAATTAAACAAGATTCACTTGCGACTGCACCAACACGCATCGTGTGCTCAGGCCAAGGATCCTCTTCAAAAGTATTCACTTCGACAATTGAAATTTCGTGCGAATCAAACCACCACGTTGATGCCTCATGCAATGCCGCATCGCCAACTAATACATATTGCGCGTCACAAGTTGATGCATCTTTTAAAAGCAACGAACGATGACCGCACTCCACTACTTTTTTTGTTACTTCGCTTACAATTGAAACATCGACACCATCTCTCGCAATTACATTTCCATGATGATCTGTCAGTTGTGAACCGCCAGCAGAAATGCAAACGCCAGTATGGTTTATGGTTTCCAAAATATGTTTGCTTTCTGCAAAACAACGACCAGTAGCCACAACCACTTCAACACCATGGTCACGAACAACATCCAGTGCATGCAGGTTTTGGTCTGAGACTGCTCCTTGGCTGCACAATAGCGTGCCATCTAAATCGAGTACTAAAACATCCCATTGCAGTTTATTCACCGCCGTAAACTATGTTCTAAGGGCAATTAAGGCAACCCCTAGACGGAAAGACTTGCCTCATTCTCTGTTTTACATTACTCTAATTGCGTGAAGGATCTATTGGAGAATCAAGCATGATCGAATCTGCCACGAGCAGTATTCCATCTTCTCTTGCTAGTTCTCTTGAACCAGCACTTAGAAAACAAACAAATAATCGCATTGACAAAATACATTGGTTTCGCACGGACTGGCAACGAGGAGGAGCTGCAACAGGTTTTGCAACGTGGACTGACAATGGTGTTTCTTTAGAAGTCGTCTTAAAACTTCCGGTGAACCAATGCGAATTACAGTGGACACGAAAAATGCAAATGCCAGAAAGCGTTGTTCCAACTCTTTTTGCCAGTGGCGAGCAACTCAATGGATATGATTTAACTTGGATGATAATTGAACGCTTCCCAATAGGACCACTCGGCAAACATTGGGAAAACTCTAATATCGAACGTATTGCCAATGCAGCTGCGCAATTCACTCTTTCTGCTTCCAAATTTGAGGTTGACCAAACAGGAAGACGCGAAGATTGGAGTTCTCTTTTAACACTAGCCAAGAAAAGCGTTAAAGAAAATCACATTGCAAATGAATCTTCCTGGAAAAAATCCCATTCGCTTCTTACAAAAAAACTGGACTCGCTCTTGGAAATTTGGCGTGGTAGACGAATTGACCAGTGGCTTCACGGTGATTTGCATTTTGCAAATGCAATGTGTCGAGACAACACGCCAAGTGCAAAGGTGTCTCTAATTGACTTAGCTGAAGTTCATGCAGGGCATTGGATAGAAGATGCTGTCTACCTTGAACGCCAGCTTTGGGGTCATAAATCTCGTCTTAAATCTACAAAACCAGTTCCGACGATGGCTACTGCGAGAAAAAAACTTGGTATGCGTGTGGATGACGACTACAACAATCTTGTTGATGTTCGCAGGTTGTTACTTGCTGCAACAGCTCCTGCATTCATGCAATCTGAAGGCGACCCAAGATATTTAGCATCTTGCCTGCTTCAAATGCAGAATGCGCTTGACCGGTTGCATCTAAAATGACGAAGATATAGTTCCTCATGTTTAACTTCGTGCTTCAAAAAATTCGACCCATTGCAAGATCGATCAAATATAGTCGGCTTCTAAAAAGAGCCGCGAAGGATTCAACAAATAACGTAGAGGAACTCTCGCCACCAGTTTCATTCGTCGTCGGTTGTGGAAGATCAGGAACAACGATTATGGGGAAACTTCTTGCCGCACACCCTGAAGTTCTCTATCTGTTTGAGCCTTACCACATCTGGAAAGTTGTTTGCCCGCAAACCGATATGATTCAACTTTACACGAAAGATGGCAGTGAAACGCATTGCATTTTAGGAGATGGACTAATTGGAGACAACGAGATCCAACGATTTAATGCGTGTATGCAAGGCGAACTCCAACGCTCTGATAATCAAAGCAAAAAAATAATTGAAAAAACTCCAATCAATGCAATGCGCATTCCTATGTTAAAAAAAGTTAGCCCACAATCCCCAATACTTCATCTAGTTCGAGACGGCATAGATGTTGTCCGGTCTATCAACATACTCGCAAGTTCAAACACGTACCAACTTAGTGGCAAGGGAGATTGGAATCAATGGTGGGGAAGAAGCCACTGCAAATGGAAAGCTCTTTTAGCTGATGCAAAAGAAAATCAATGGTTTGCTGACGAGGTCGACCAACTTGAAACAGATATTGAAGTTGGCGCACTGGAATGGCTTGTCAGTCTGAGCGAAATCAATACAAATAAAGATGCCCTTGGGGATGCGCTGCTCGAAGTGCGCTACGACAAACTAACAAGCGAGCCGAATATTCAACTTGCAACTATTTGTGCCCATTTTGGAATTCAGCCGGAAGGACAGTGGATGGCTGACAGTTGTGCGAAACTTGATTCAGCACGAAAAAACAAAGGTAATCCTGTGCTTCTACCACCAAAAATGTGTGAAGCATTTAATGCATTCCAAGAACTTTACGGTTTTGAAGGCCGTGCTGTCACGAAGTGAGCATCAGCCTCACACGCAGTTCTATGCTAGAATGTTAGATTCTTAAAGGAATTACGACATGGACAAAGACCGTTTAAAAGATATACAAACAGCAGACCTATCCGATAGCCAAGTAAATGAAGATTTCGTGTTGTGGCTAAAAACAAAGGGGCCAAGTTACCTCCTAATTGTCATGCTTGTCATTGCTGGCTACTTGTTCTTCGTTCGATACCAACAAGGCACAATTGCGCACCGCGCAGAAGCATGGATCGCTTTTCTTGAAGCCCAAGCATCAGGCCTTCCTGCATCCCATGAAGATGTAGCAAAATCATATGCTGATGTCGATTCAATACAACAACTCGGACTTCTCAGTGCGGCAGATGCTTATTTACAATCCATCATTTCAGGAAATGCCATTGGAAGTACTGTTGAAATTGTGACACCACTCGCCGCAGAAGACAGAACTTTCTACCTTGAAAAAGCTGATAATTTATACTCAATAGTAATTGGTCTTGACGACAAATCGGGCGCGTCAACACTTCTAACAATTAGTGCATTAAATGGTCGTGCTGCTGTTGCAGAAGCAAGTGGCGACTTAGAAACGGCTGAAGAATATTACGCTAACGTAATAACTCGAACGGGCACACAGTACCCTGCCCTTGCGGACCAAGCGAGAAGTAGAATTGAAACGCTTGCATCACTTTCTGAAACTATTGTTTTACCAAGCGATGCAGAAGTAATTGCAAGAAGTAATCAAATTACACCTCGTGATGAAGTTCCAGTCAACACTGCAATCGATTCCATCACCAACGTACCCACTACTGACAGTGAATAATGTGCAGTAATGTGCAATAATGTGTACGCCTAGTGATCAGTCAAAAGAAATACTTGACGGCGGAGGCAACATCGATAGCGATGCACTGTTTCGTGCATACGAAAACCAAAACTCAGAAGATGAATCTGTTGTCGAGGCGACATTTACAATTTCCCGCGATTTAAACCGGCGTCTTGATAGTTACCTTGCAACACGAATCCCATTCCTTTCTCGAACTAGTTTAAAACGCCTCATTGAGGAAAAAATGGTTTTAGTGAATGGCAAAACACCAAAAGGGTCTACTAAATTAAAAAAACACGACGTTGTCAATGTGATTTTGCCACCTCCGCCTTCATCGGATATTCCAGCGGAAGACATCCCATTAAAAATCATCCACGAAGACGCTGACTTAATTG
>DTSO01000096.1 GCA_012965315.1 Phycisphaerales bacterium
CGTAAAATTGATAATACGTTTACGGTTGCAAATATGTTTTGGTGGTTCAATATGTATTCCTCAGCTGATTTTGCAGTGACACCACGACCCATTTACTGTGCAAACGGGAAGAAAATTCCTGACATTTGGACAATGCCGTCCAAGTTAAGAAGTTCGTTACAAAATAAACTTGGACAATTCCCTTTGTTTAATTTCTGGGGACCGATGGCAAATATTACTTCAACAAAATGGATTGTCGATGCAACCATTGAAGTAGAAAAAACACACAACCCTACGCTTACGCTTGTGTACATTCCCCATCTTGATTATCCACTGCAAAAACTTGGACCAAACCACCCCGACATCAATAAAGAACTACAAGCCGTCGACAAAGAAGTTGGCAAGTTAATTGACCACTTCCATTCTCAACAAATCGAAGTGTGTGTTGTTAGTGAATATGGAATCGAAGAAGTTAATGATGCGGTTGCAATTAATCGACTCCTTCGCAAAAATGGGTTGCTGTGCGTTCGAGAAGAATTAAGTCGGGAATACTTAGACGCTGGCGCAAGCGAGTGTTTTGCAGTTCCAGATCACCAAATTGCGCACGTTTATGTGAAAAATAAAAACAACATCGGGACGGTTGCGAAGTTGCTACAAGACCAAGATGGAATTGAATTTGTTTTTGTTGGAGACGATCGTCCGCAACTCATTCACGACCGAAGCGGAGACATTATTGCTGTTTCAAATAGTGATAAATGGTTTTCGCACGACTGGTGGGAAGATACGAGTAAAGCGCCTGATTATCAAACTACCGTCGACATCCACAATAAGCCTGGCTATGACCCAAGGGAACTTTTTCTTGCTGGTGGTTGGCGAGGGTCCAAAGCGAGAATTGCATTTAAACTTCTACTGAAAAAAATTGGTTTCCGTACACTGCTTGATGTTATTTCTCTTGATGTAACAAAAGTCAAGGGTTCTCATGGCAGAACGGTAGAGATGGGAGCGCCGGCACCTATTTTAATTATCCCAGCAAATACAAAAAAAGTGCCGCAGTCTCTTCCTTCTGCGGCACTTATAAAACTAATTATAGATTGGGTTAATTCTTAGATCTAGTATCCATGCTTGTCATTACAAGCACGAGGTCCATCATGTCGACGACACCGTCTGTGTTAATGTCGCCTGTATTCGGTTCTGGGCAAGTAAGTAATTGATCTTCGCAAGAAGTGTTTGGTCCAAGCCAAGACCCGCCTGCTTTTACACACGACCGCTCGTCAACTATTAAACAGCCAGTGCCTACACAACACGCTCCTGTTTTCTTTCCTTGCGCAACCATGTATCCACCTGTACCTGAAACTGTGTCGTGTTCCATAATAAATGAACAACTTGCTTCGATTACGGTGTCACTTTTATAACCTCGGTAGACTGCGTTGCCTGTAAACAATGCAACATTATCTCTAAAGACTGTATCGATAAGTCGTCCACCACTGTCGTAATCGTAAATACCGCCACCGTTATATTCCGCACGATTGTGTTTAAACATACAAGATACAACTCGCACATCAGAGCCAAAGTTGTACATTCCACCACCACCATAGCGAGCGCTGTTGGATGAAATTTCGCAGTCGATAATTTCAGGTCGACCGCGACTGTTGTAGAAACCCCCACCACGTTCTGCGGAGTTTTCTTTGATGATGCAATTTTTAAGTACGGTATTTGATCGATCGCCGTTAAAAACAGCACCTCCTTGATACCTTGCCGTGTTACTGACAATAATGCAATTCAAAATTGTTGGGCTAGAGTGGAGGCAAAGAATCCCGCCGCCAACTGGTTCATGTTTGCTGTAATATTCTTCGTTCCCGGTCCCGCCAGTAATTGTAAATCCTTCAAGTATCGTGCTTGGTCCCTCACCACTGATGAACTTCACAACGCTGTCGTTCAAATTCCAGCCATCGATGGTGGTTTGGGCGGCACCTTTAGTGCTCTTGACGGAAATCGCCTTGCCCTTAAAATTGATCGCTTCGTTATATCTGCCAGGAGCGACTAAAACAACGTCATCACCTTGCGCTAAATCAATACCCTCTTGGATGGTCGCAACTTCGCTTGGAACATGAATAGTTTCAGCAGGCGCAAATAGAACAATTCCAACAATCGGGAAGATTGCTGCAAATCGTTTGAGTGCGTTGACTGGTTTCTTTTTCATGCTCATGTCTACTTTTGTAGCGTGCCCACCAAGGCAAGCCTTATACTGTACCACCATTGTCTAAACCCGCACATACAAAGACTTTAGAAGAATTAACTTTCAGGAATTTGCCTGTTAACTTAGGGGGTTTATTCGTAAAAACCCGATTACTTACTTGAAAATACTGTTTGTGCGGGCTAGTTACGTTGTTATAGGACTGGTGTTTGGGTGGTAGGATACTCCTCTTATGAACTCTAAATTGATGCGACTAAAGACCTTAAACGATACGTGTTGCAATGTTTCCTCGTTCGTTTTATCTCACTTTTTAGACCAAAACTTCAGTAGTTCGACAAAAAAAGACGGTTCAACAGTTACTACAGTGGATATAGAGGCAGAGATACTCGCAAAAAATACATTGCTAACTGTATTTTCTGAAGATAGTTTTTTGGGGGAAGAAGGTGGCGAAGTGGTTGGGACAAGCGGATATCGGTGGGTTGTTGACCCAATTGATGGTACTGCTTCGTTTGCCAGAGGCGTTCCACTATTCGGAACCCTCATCGGTCTTGAATACCATGGTGAGCCAATTGCAGGAATTGCCTCCCTACCGGCACTGAACGAAACTATTTCCGCAGTGATTGGTGAAGGTGTTGTTTATAACTCTAACAATGGTGTCGAGATGTCCACGGTTTCAACATTGAAGGACGCATTAATCTGCACCACATCCTACGATTATTTCAAAGAAACAAATAGCGAAACGCTCTACTCCGGGCTCCTTGAAACTGGAAGCTCACTTCGAGGATGGAGCGATTGTTTTGCCTATCTATTGTTATGTACAGGCAAAATTGATGCTGTTGTCGAACCCCTTCTTTACCCATGGGACATCATTCCGTGGCTCCCGATTCTGAAAGAAGCTGGCGGAAAATATTCCACAATTGTCCAAGGCGGAATTGCATCAAACGCACCCCTGCACGACCATCTTTGTCATGCTTTATCATGCACCACATGACAACATTACCAATTGACGAAACTATTCAATCACTCGGAAGTTGCGAACGAGCAACTCAGGGTGTTAACCGAGTCGCAAACCGCTGGCACGATTCCGACGGTGGGGGCGATCAATTTAAATCGTTCTGCGAAGAGAACTTTATTAAAAGCGAAGAGGACAGAACTCGGCTACTAAGTAGATTCGAAAGTGCAATGGGGAGCATCGGAGGTCACCTGTATGAAATTGGAAGGCACTTACGAAGATGGACTGATTTGCGTGGGGATGAGATGCACTCAGTAGATAACGCGATGGCTATGTTTGATCCATGCCCTGATTTATCTGATCAATTTTACAAACAAAAAATTGCATTCATTGCCTTGTTAAACTTTACAAGACCTGACTTAGAAACCATGTTGCAAGATGGCTGTAATTGGACAACCGACGAATGGGCTGAAGCGCGAATTGGCAGAGCATTTGGACCACGTATTCCTTCGGAAGTCAATGACCGAGCACGAGAACTTGAACACGAAGCAAACATGTTTGTTAGCGAATTTCATGTGCCGGTTGGATGCATGGTCGATTCCAATGGCAAAGCATGGTTTGAAAAAGATCGAAAACTTATCGCGCACTGGCTTATTCGGGAAGAAATAAAAGCAGGGTATACACAAGACGGCGGCATCGAAAAACAACGTGCGCTTGCGAGTGTTATGCGTAGACACATTGATGGCACGATTCCAAAACAAATTATGGACAGCACTTGCCAAGGCCTGTGGGACCCAAAAGCCAATACTATTGACGGTAACGATCCTGGCGAATTGCTTGGACCTGTTCGCTATGAACAACTTGCAACACAGCGTTCTATCGCCGTTGATTACGACAAATACTACGAAGAACACCCATCGGCAATCGCACGTAAGTTCGATTTGGAACGTGAAATTCCTGAAGAAACTGTCGAAGCATTAATGATTGAATTGCTTAAGGCGCCAGTGAGAAAAGATATTGCTACGTTCATGGAAGAAAAACTTGGCAGACCGCTCGAAGCGTTTGATATTTATCTTGAAGACATAAGCGAGGGCGCAAGTTCAAAAGAATTAGATGAAAAAGTAACGGCAATGTTCAAGGATGAACTCGAATTCCAATCGAAAATTCCTGATGTGCTTCGTGGGCTTGGATTCTCGGATGAAGATGCAGATTTTCTAGGTTCGCGCGTTAATGTTGAAATTGCTCGCGGTGCTGGCCATGCTATGCGTCCTGGAATTCCAGAATACAACGCATGGCTTCGTACCAATCGTTTAGATGACCGGCTTGGCTGGGACGGTTTTGACACAGCAATGCATGAACTTGGACATAATCTTGAACAATTAATTTCAACGCATTTTGTTCCACGACCGTTACTTCGCAATGTTCCAAACACTGCGTGTACTGAAGCGTTTGCATTTTTATATCAAAACAAAGCAAAAGAAGTTGTCGGATTACCTGAAGAAGATGAAGCAAAGGCTTTTGCTTTTGCTTCTGTTGAAGGGTTGCTCGCGGCATGTCAAATCGCTGGACCATCGCTTGTTGAACTGTATACATGGCGATGGCTGTACAAAAATCCAAAGGCAACGCCCGAAAAACTACGCGATGAAATGTTATCCATTGCAAAAGATGTTTGGGATACATATTTCAAAGAATATTTTGGGGAAGACCACTATCACATACTCGCTGCATACCAACACATGATTGGATATCCGTTGTATCTGCCTGACTACACAATTGGGCATGTCATTAGTCACCAAATCAAATCACACATGCGAGGTAAAGATTTAGCAGCAGAAACGAAACGCATTTGTTCAATTGGTCGACTTACTCCAGACCAGTGGATGAAAAATGCTGTTGGAAGCCCAATTTCTGCTTCTCAATTAATAGAAGATGCTACTTCTAACCTCAATAAACTCTAAAAATTAATTAACCCTCAGCTAATTAATCCCAGACGAGAGTCGGACCGTAATCATCCATTTCTAAGGTGTACCCTAGTATTGCGTCATCTGCGGAATCTTCGCTCTCAATCAAAAAGATGTTGTCATCTGAAACACCATCTCGACGTCGCCATTTTGAAACAAGGGAAGTACCTTCAACCCATTTAATTGAATTGTCAGAATGCAATACCCAGCCGCGCCATACTCCATCGTCATCGACCGTTACAGAGTTTGCACTCTCGTCACCATCAACTGGTCCACGGTTTCCCAAAATTGGAAATCTTCCAGACTGCACGTTCCATCTGCGCTTCAACCGCTCTCCCCAAAGTGGCATATGTGCGTACGAAACATTTGCAGTCTCATTTAAATTTGCAGAAAAATTTGGATCCCAATCAGAAGATTGATAATCAACAATTGCTTTTTCAACCCAGCCACGATCACTGGGGGAAATTAATTGTTCTGCTTTAGCTAAATTTTGCACAAGCATCGCTGACCAAAAATTCGCAGAGGTGTTGTCGTAAATATCATTTGTGCTTGCGAGAACACTTGGTGTTAAAAACTGATTGTGCTTATTTGACATCGCATCAATAGTCATCGCTTGCCCAAGTAATTGCAATTGAATTTGGTCTTGCATTCCCCAGACAGAACCTTGAGTCGATTTTCCTTTTCCACCAGTAACTGCTTTGTCAAGAGATGTCATATAAATCGACATCAATACAGCCATGCAAGCAAGTGAAACTAAAATGCCAATGAGGGAAAAACCGGGTTTTGTTTCTAATTGCATCACCTTATTCTACATCGCAGGAATACCTGCAACATCTCCAAGGTCAATACAGCCAAATGAAGGGGCGCAAACGGCATTATCATTCCACTCACTTACGACAATCAATAGGTCTTCTACCCCAACTTGTTGATCGCCATTAAGGTCAGATCTACATGCGACACTAGTTGGTTCGGCGGGCACCACAAACCAATCACAATACTCTGTAATAATTTGACAGCCGTTGACTGTGCCTGCATAACGCATTTCGATTTTTCCATCTGACCACATTCGATGGTAGACAATGTGGCGATCGGGAGCACTTATTCCACCCCCTTGTTCAGAAGTCACGCCAAACCAAACAATGTTCGGGTCTAATCCACGCTCTGAAGTTACAAGATTTGTCGCTTGTGCAACTGATGTTCCGACATCGGTTTGAAATCCAATTGATAACAATCCAATTCCCACTATGCCCACCGCTACTGCCATTGTATTATTTGCCATCTGCATTCTCCTTTACTTTCATCGTAGATAATTTGGCACCAAAAAGCAAATTGAATACACGAGGTTTGATTAATTGAACAACAAAAAAGCGAACGCAAGCTAACTTGCAGTTCGCCAAATGGGCCGGCCCGGATTCGAACCGGGGACCGAACGATTATGAGTCGTTAGCTCTAACCGCTGAGCTACCGGCCCTGTAGTCAACGTAAAACATTGGCTAAGAGTGGGCATGATACCCTGACTAGCGTACAATGCTCATTCCATGCTCCGATAGCTCAGCTGGATAGAGCAACGGTCTTCTAAACCGTAGGTCGCAGGTTCGAGTCCTGCTCGGAGCGTTTTTAAAGTGAATTTAGTGGGCTAGGTGCTAACACATTTGCTATTAGTGTTTCTCACCCGCATGGTCCCCAAGCGGATATGAGCCCGAGTAAATCGGTGACATCTACGGCGCCACTGTTATCAATATCCTCTGGGCATCCGCCGCTTGGGTTATTGCCGATGCCCGTCACACTGATGCTACCGTTCATGTCTAGAACGCAATGTGGGTTGCAAAAGTATTCAATAAAGTCAGGTGTAGCGGAGGGAACAATCCATTCGAAAACCGGTGCATTTTCTTCAAGTTGACCGTCAAACAGACCATCTGCCCCACACGGAAGCGTGCCAGAGGTGACCGTGTGAGAGCCACTACCCCAAACCCACCTGATTGTATCTCCCTGCGTGACCATGATTTCACGGGGGAAAAAAGTGAAACCAATCTGGTTCACGATGTGGACTTTCTGACCTACGCACTGACCCCAGGCACTGATGATTGCTAGGAGATCGACGACATCTACGACACCGTTTCCATCGATGTCCTCGGGACAGCCCGCTGAACACAAGTCGAGAAATTCGTTTCCACCGGCGTTGCTCCAAGTACCGACGATGTGATTCGGTACGTTCCCACAGAACCTAGTACCTCCAATTGCAGGAATACTGATATCCGAGGCAAGTCCGCCACCGATCTTGCCAGCAAAATTATCCTCAATCATGCTGTTCATAATCGTAGCGTTACCCTTGTCACGACAGAAGATCCCGCCGCCGTTCAGATTGGCTACATTGCCCTTGATTGTGCATTGATTAATTGCGGGGGCGCCTGTTCTGATAGAGAGCCCACCACCATCGGCGTTGGCAGTGTTATCGGTAATCATACAATTGGTAATCGTGGGACTACCATCGCGAATGAAAAGCCCGCCACCATCGACGTTGGCCGTGTTACCGGTGATTAAACAGTTGGTGATCGTGGGACTACCATCGCGAATGAAAAGCCCGCCACCTCCGCCGATGGCGGTGTTACCGGTGATTGTACAGTTGATAATTGTAGGACTGCTATTGCGAATATAGATTCCACCACCATCACCAGTCATACACGCGGTGATCGTAAAATCCTCGACGATAGTCATATTGGATTCCCCACTATCGCAGCGTATGCCTCTCCGCACACCTTCGCCATCGATGATCGTTACTGCTTGTCCATTACTACTATGCAACCACACGGTCTTGCCGTTCATGTTGATTACTTCGCCACCGATACTCGTATATGTTCCTGGCATCACTAAAATCTCATCACCATCAAGAGCAGCATCTACCGCTGTCTGAATGTTGTCAAAGTCTGCCACGCCATCATCGTCGACAGTCCATGTATTAGCATTGACTGCACCACTCAGCACACATAAAACTAAAAAAGTAATTAGGTTGTTCATCTTCATATTCTTCCCAAGCAGTGTCCGTAGACACCCCTCAATATATCATGTGTTGGTTTTAATACCAATGAATTTGTCATGAGTTGGTGGTAGTACCAATGAAAAACAGACTCAACGGGGATTATAGGACTCTATGCCCGTGCAACTCGTTGATAACCAAACCATAGACAACCCTCTTGAGTGTTCGGTGTCATCGGGGCATGAGAACGAGCCGCGTTATTATTTCAAAATCGGCAATTTTACATTTTACGTGCTTTACTGTTAATAATCGATAGAATTGAGTATAAGTTCGCTTATAGAAGAGTGAAACTTCGAAAAACAAATGTATGTCACTTGGTATAATTTTAATATGAACAGAAAGTTCATGAAATATATTGCACTCATAGTATTATTGTCCACTCCAACTGCTTGGGGTATGGGCGAACTACTAACTCATAATCCCAACAGAACACCGACAATCATAATCCATGGATTTGATCCAAGTGGTGTAGATCATCAGGGTGTGTTTGGTGAAGACGATTTAGGTGAAGTGCTACTGGTGCAGGTTGCTGATTACGCTGGTCTGCCTGTCAATGATGGTAGTTCTACGCTACCAATGAACGTGATTGCAACGACCACCTATTATGGCTCAACTCCACCCAGTTATTACACATCACAAGACATTGCTGAACTCAATGCAATAACAACGCAGTATGGCGGAGGCATTCCCCGTTACGCATTAATCATTGCAAAATACGCCCGCCACATCATGGATCGTACTGGTGCAAATCAAGTAAATATTGTCAGTGCAAGCATGGGCACTTTTGTTGCTCGTTGGTTAATTGAAAAGAACAGCGATGGACTTGCGGCAGGTGGAAATATAGCAAGATGGCTATCCCTTGAAGGTGTACTTTGTGGCAATTGGGCTGCAAGTAATAATCTTGTGATAGATTTGTGGAATCAATTTGGTACTCCAAGCGTTGATTTGGAGCAGATGCACTATGACTGGGTTGAGGCGAACCTGCATGCACCTAGGATAGAAGCAGATAGTCCTTTTTATGGTGACGTGCTCATTGGTATGGAAATGTCATCTCGCGATACTGCAGGAGATGGAGCACTGTCAGATATTATGTTGCTTGAAGGCAGTTTTTACGCCAACGATGGCGTGGTGACAATCGATGATGGGCACTTCCACTCCATGACACCACAGTCCAAATTTTATAACTTGCCGACAACTTCAAGTTGGATGCATGTCAATCATTATGAGTTGAGAGAACATGCTCCGGCAATGATGCAAATTGCAAACTTCCTTACTCAGCGTAGGCGAGTTATTGCAACAATAACTCGATTGCAAGTAACTAATACCGAGGAACCGGGTGATTTTTGGTGGGACTGGATGCCTGCAGAAATTGTGATTGAAAGCGATGTTTTCTCCCCTCTTGGTGAAACGAAATGGGGAATTCTGGAGCCAGTATGTACTCGTGGTATCGCGGGCACCTCCTCACCAATTTATGAATTCAACAATGATGGTGAAGAACAATTGCTCAACCACGTCGTTTTTGATGACTTTATAGGAGAAGGTGAGACTTCTTTGAACATCAATCTTGGTTGTTTTGAAATTGACTGGAGTGAAAAGTACGACGTGTTTGAACCACTTGATGGAGAGGGGAATGCTCTAGGTACGACACCAATCTCTATCCCAGTAGGAGTTTTGGGTACAACAACTCAGGAATTTAAATCATTAAATTTCAATGGGACAATTGAAATTCAAATCATCGAGTATCCCTTTGCTGTGCTAAATGCAGAAATTGAAGGTGATCTCAATGGTGATGGGATTGTCAATATCATTGATGTTTTAGCACTAATTTCAGCGTGGGGGCCGTGCCCAGGCTGCAGTGAAGATCTCAATGATAATGGTACGGTTGATGTGGTTGACCTTCTTATCGTGGTTGCGAACTGGGGATCGTAAGAATAATCGATAGATTCCCATAGCCCACATTCTCAGTGCACTTGAGAATTTAAGTGCCACACCTAGTTGTCAAGAGATCACTTCAGTTTTACCCTGACAAGCACACACCGATGCTCAAAGTGCTGAATTGCGTGGCAATGGATGCTGGACATGGGATGGTGCAGCTAGCACATTTTTCTTCGTCAACCCAGAGCAAGATGTATGTTCTAGTTTCTGATTCCACCCCTCATACTAAAGCTACAATGCATTCATGTTTCTTCAAGCGCTTTGTGTTGCCATAGCCTTACAATCGTCCCCCAGAGGTATTGTGGGCCAACAAGCTCCTTCGCTTCAAGGTGTTGCGTGGGTACAGTCTGGTGGTGACTTCATTCCATCCATTGAAAAAGGGAAGGTTAACTATTTATTTTTCTTTCAATCGTGGTGCCCTGGGTGTCACAGCCATGGTTTTCCAACACTACAAAAAATGGTGAAGGAGTTTCCTAAGGTGAACTTCATCGCAATACAAACTGTCTTTGAAGGATTTAGTTCGAATACAAAAGAGCGCGCACTCGCGGATGTCAAAACATTTGGGCTCAACATTTCTGTTGGGCACGATGGCTCTTATGGAAATCCATCCCCACTGATGCGACGGTATAGAAGCGGTGGCACACCCTGGACAGTCATCATTGATAAAAATAACTTTGTCCGATTTAATGACTTCCGATTAACTCCAAAACTTGGTAACGAAATACTCACAACGTTACAAGCAGAAAAAGACTATGAAATTTTACCTATTCACCGCGGAGGTCAAGAAATGATTGGAACGAAACTGTCTGAACCTATTTTTGGGAATTTTTCCGCTCCACTGACGCTCTATCGTTGGTGGACTGATACGTGCCCTCACTGCGAAGCGAGTTTGCCAGCGCTTGATTCACTCCGTGAAAAATATAAAGACCGAGGGCTAAAAGTTGTTGGGGTATATCATCCAAAACCGCCTTCGAAAACTATTAATGAACAAGAAGTCCATGTTAGTGCGGTTTCTAGAAAATTCAATGGCGAAGTTGTCATTGACGGTGATTGGTCGCAATTAAAAAAATGGTGGTTGGAATCTGGGCAGCGCTCTGCAACATCGGTTTCTATTCTTGTTGACAACGATGGCATTGTTCGGTTTGTCCATCCAGGTCCTGTACTTTTCCCAAGCGATGATAAAGATTTTGCGAAAGAAAATAACGATTTCCAATTGCTTGATCGAGCCATCGACACGCTCCTCCAGCCGCTTAAAAAGAAAGAGAAAAATGATGAATAAATTACGTGCACTACTAGCATCTATTGTTGCCTTGCTCATGTCATGTGATTCTAGAATTATTGAAGTACCCGTCAAAAAGGAAAATGCGATGAATATTTACATCAACCCGCTCAACGATGTGCATGGAAACTCAATCGAAAAAAATACTTTTAGTGGCAAAGTGACACTCATCGTCAACCTCGCAAGTAAATGTGGGCTCACTCCACAATACAAAGACCTACAAGTATTGCACGACCGTTACATAGACAAGGGTTTTGCAGTCGTTGGTTTCCCGTGTAATGACTTTGGTGGTCAAGAACCTGGCAACGCCGACGATATTACAAAATGTGCTGCTGAATATGGTGCGTCGTTTCCCATTATGGACAAAGTAAGCGTTCTTGCCGGCGAAGACCAATGCGACATTTACCGCGACCTACAAAAAGTAACTGGTGCATTGCCAGAATGGAATTTCGGCAAGTACTTGGTCAATAAAGACGGAACTCCGATTGCTTTTTTTGGTTCGATGATTGAACCGTTATCTGAAGACATCACTGACCGTATAGAATTATTACTTAACATAAATAATTAGTAGTAGTCCATCTCAATTACTCAGTTTTGTTTGAGCAACTAATTCGAACACGCCTGTTTCGATATTTAAAACACCAGCAACCAATTGAACGATGCCTTTTTTTACTGCATCTTCAATCATTCTTGAAGTACCCAAAATTGTATTAATCCCCTGTTCTGCATTGTACGCAATACATTCATCCAAATCTGGAACCGGAGCAAGTGCAACTCGTGCAAATACCCCCTCGACAACTTCGTTATGAAGAGCGGCGGATACGGCTCCACAATCTGAATGTCCCATTACAACAATCAACAATGTTCCAAGATGTTGCATTGAAAATTCAATACTCTCAATTATTTCTAGCGTTGGAATATTTCCAGCAACACCACAAACAAACAAACTGCCAAGTGGTTGATCAAAGACTAATTCGGGGGCAACGCGTGAATCTGCACAACGAATAACCGCCGCAATTGGAGATTGCCCTTTTGAAAGTTCAGCACGGTTGATAGCAACATTTTGGGAAGTTTGACAACCCTCAACAAATCGTAGGTTTCCTGCTACTAATTCACGCAAAGCATTTTCAGCGGTCAATTTCATTCTTTCTTGTTCCTAT
This sequence comes from Phycisphaerales bacterium, assembly GCA_012965315.1. Taxonomy (GTDB): domain Bacteria; phylum Planctomycetota; class Phycisphaerae; order Phycisphaerales; family SM1A02. The sequence goes on from DTSO01000096.1 coordinate 12,495, forward strand.
CAATAATTACATCTGCGTTTGGTTTTGGCAATGTTTTCAAATGTCTTTCAAGACGAGTCGTTGCTACTTCTTGCAAAAAGTCATATAGATTTGTTGCGTTTACATCGGTTAGCGGAAGTGTTAATGCAACATCAACGCCCTCTTCTTGGATTCGTATTTTGTATTTGCCAGAAACAAGATTGGTACTTTTTACTGGAATGTTCGTCGTCCAACGCGTTGCAACAAGTAACGATTCATACCGTGCTCGTTGAGTGCCGTTCATCTTGCCCTGCCATGTATTTACACCTTTGATTGCATTCAATCCGCCAGCGTATGAAAGTGTTTCGTTATCCACAACAGTAAGCAAGACTGCTTGTTGCGGAGCAATCATTTCTAATTTCAAACTACTTCCAGTAAATGTATTTGCGCAACCAACCAAAAAAATGGAACAAAGGCTGAAAAAAATATTCACTGAACATCGCCTTCTAAATATTTCTCATACGGATTACCGCCAAGGTTGTAACGAATTGGTTCTTCGTACCCTTCAATGTTTGGTAAGTCGGTTGCCCATGCGTACACCGATAGCAATCGAATTAAATTTTTAAATGCTGGGTCTGCCACTTGGTCTTCTGAAATGTATCGAACATAATTCCAATACGCACTATTACCGTGAACAGCAATCATGTACACAGAACCGTTATTTGGTCTCGGTAACATTTGGAAATTTACAGTTTTATCCGCCCTTGCAGGTGTTGACATTCCCATCTGATCTAAACGATTCCAAATAGTTGAAATTTGTTCCCTAGATAGAACTCTAACTCTTCCGGGCAACGTATTTGGCCCCCAGCCTGGTTCGTCGCCGTGGTGCAGTGCACCGTTTGGAAAAACGACAAATCGAGATGACTTCATGTGTGCCAACGAGTGCGGTTCAGTGGTGACAACGGTCACGTCTAATGAAAAATCGTTAGGCGCAATCGATAAAGGGTCCACGACTGGGCTACTCGCAGAGCACCCAGCAAGAAGTATTATGGAAAAAAGTGAAAGCACGATAGTTTGAAGCCGTCTCATTCCACGCAGAATAGCTATTCTGCGTGGATGTTGGTAACTACAAACTGGATCAATGACTATTTGAAGAATAATGTTTCTACGCAGGAGCAAGCCGATTTGCTCACAGAAGCTGGATTTCCACTTGAAGGGCAGGATGAATTGCCAGATGGCGATGTTCGACAAGACTTTGAAATGACATCAAATCGTGGAGATTGCACCTGCCACATCGGTTTAGCGAGAGAAATTGCCGCTCGAACTGACAACGAACTTCTCGTCCCTGAGAATGCTGTCGAAGATTGTGGAGCACCGATTGAAGACTTCGCGTCCATACAAAATAATGAACATGCACTCTGCCCTCTTTATACAGCACGAGTAATCCGAGACATTGCCGTAAAAGATTCGCCAGATTGGCTCGCAACCAAAATAACAAATCGAGGGGATATCCCTCGAAATTCAATTGTCGACGCTACAAATTTTGTTTTATTCGAACAAGGCCAACCCACACATGTTTTTGACCTTGACAAACTTGCAGGTAACCAAATTATCGTTCGTAAAGCAAAAGATGGAGAAACTTTTTTACCCCTTGGTGAAGATGCAACTCTTATTAAATTAACGACCGACGACCTTGTAATCGCAGACGCTGAAAAACCAGTTGCACTTGCAGGTGTAAAAGGCGGTGCTGAAACTTCTGTTACAGCGGAAACAAAAAACATATTGATTGAATCCGCCACTTTCAATCCTGTCGTTGTTCGTGAAATGAGTAGACGACATAATCTTTCCAGCGATTCTAGTTTTCGTTTTGAACGCGGTGTAAGCCCACGACAAGTGGAATCAAGCGCAAACAGACTTGCGGGATTATTGCTTGAACTCGGTGGCGGAACGCTGTGTAAAGGAATGCTTTCGGATGGTAACGAACTTCCAGAACTCCTTACTGTCACGATGCGAACCGCGTATTGCAGAGAGCGGTTGGGAATCGAAATTTCTGACGAAACCATCGTTAGTCATCTGCAATCCATCGGCTTTGAAACAAGTTGTGATAACGGAATAGTCACAGCAATTGTTCCGTACTTCCGCGGTGATATTCATCGCGAGATTGACCTCCTTGAAGAAGTTTGTCGTATACATGGGTATGAGAAAATTGCAATCGAAGAAGCAATCGAAGTGCGAGTTCCAGATTCTGGCGGCGAAGCTTCGGGCAGACAGGCAATCCTAGATGCTCTAGCGGGAATGGGATTCATCGAGTGCGTGACGCATTCTCTTGTTTCTTTAAAAGCCGCTGGACATTTTCTACTCGAGGGTGAATTACCACTTACGATTGATGATGACAGAGCTACTGCAGAACCAGCGCTTCGCCCTTCAATCATTCCAAGTTTACTAACCGTAAGAAAACATAACGATGACAATGGTGTCAAACATTTGGGGCTTGTCGAACTTGGTTCGGTGTTTGTTCTCAATGGAAATACACACACGGAACGAATAGAATTGGCAATTGTTCTTGACACAAAAGAAGAAGATGGAATTGGTGAAATTAGAGGAGTAATCAATCGGGTTTGCAACATTTTGACAGCAAATAACGATATTTCAATAACTCTTTCTGATGTCGCAACGTGGCTTGAGCCTGGGGGAGATATTTCGTATCAAGGTTCCGTACTGGGTCGTGTTGGTCGCTTGTCTTCAACCATTCAAAAAGAGTGGGATCTTCCAAGTACAGTGCATGTTGCCCAGTTGTATCTGGGTGATTTACTTGCTTCGTTTCCACCAGAAGTTCAATCGCATGCGCTTCCAAAACAACCTGCTATCGAACGTGACATTTCAATTCTTGTAGATGAAAATGTACAGTGGGTTGCATTGCATAATTCAATAGAAGCGTTAAACCTTGAACATCTTGTTGACATTTTGTTTGTAACAACCTTCAGAGGGAAAAATATTGAACAAGGCAAAAAATCGCTCACGCTTAAACTTCGTTTCCGTGATGCTGATCGTACGCTTACGCATGAGGAAGTAAACGACCCTGCTTCAAGCGCAATTCAAATGCTCGTCGACACATTCTCTGCCGAGATTCGTTCCTGATGGATATGGGCAACCAAACAATTAGTGCGTTTCTTTCCTCTCTATCAGCGAAACAACCCACTCCCGGTGGTGGCGCAGTTGCAGGTCTCCTTGCCGCCCTTTCCACGGCTCTTGGACAAATGGTAGTTGTCTATTCACAAGACAAAAAAAAATACGCTGAACATGAGGCGATCCACCATGACTGCATGACTTTTTTGGAGTCTGCGTCTGCAGAGTCTCTCGCTCTTGGAAACGCAGATGCTGACGCGTACGAAGCGTTAAATGCGCTTTGGAAATTAGAAACAAATGACCCTAAACGAATCTCTGATTGGGACAACACATTAGCAACCGCAATTAACGTTCCATTACAGACAATAAAACTCAGTAAACGAATTCTTGAAACTCTAGAAATTCTTTCTGATAAAACAAATGTCTTTCTTTCTAGCGATTTGGTAATCGCTGCCATTCTTGCAGACGCTTCAGCACGTTCCGCTCGGCTAAATGTTGAAATTAATGTAAGCCAAATGGCAAAGGGCGAGCACCGAACTGCACTCCAAGAGGAAACTTCTGCATTATGTGCTTCGTGCAAAGCCATCTGCACTTCCATTGAAGATGCTGTCTAAGGTATAATTCTGAAATGGCTATTTCCACTGCACCCACTGCTGAAATATTAGATTCAACTATCTTGCAGGATGTAGTTGATGGAAACCTCCGATTAACTTCCGAACAAGCGATGTGTTTGTATCACGAAATGCCACTTCCAGAATTAGGGCGATGGGCAGACAAGCGGTGTCGAACATTGCACGGCGATTTCATTCGTACGTATATTGTCGATCGAAATATCAACTATACAAATATCTGTACTGCAAAATGTACCTTCTGCGCATTCCGTCGAGACGGTCATGAAGACGATGCGTACACACTAAATTACGATGTTTTGCTACAAAAAGTACAAGAAATCGTAGACATCGGCGGCACGCAAATTCTAATGCAAGGTGGAATGAATCCAGAGTTGCCTTTGGAATGGTACATCGACTTGCTTCAATTACTTGGCGAAAAATTCCCGCAAGTGCATGTGCATGCTTTTAGCCCACCTGAAATTATTGAATTTGTTCACTTTTTTAACACGCCTGGCAATTCTCTTGAAGAACAAATCCGTTGGGTACTTACAAAATTGCAAGAAGCTGGTCTGAAATCGATTCCAGGAGGCGGTGGCGAAATTTTTGCTCACGCAGTCAGAGAAAAAATTGGTCTTGGAAAATGCAACGCAGAAGTTTGGTTGACCGTCATGAGAATTGCACACGAACTTGGAATGAACACAAGTGCAACAATGATGTTTGGACATATTGAAGGGATTGCGGATCGTATTCACCACATGGACCTCGTTCGTACGTGGCAAGACCGTTCCATCGAAGACTTTGGACTAAATGGTGGTGGGCGATATAAAGCGTTTATTTCTTGGCCATTCCAGCCAGACAATTCTCCACTTGGGAGAGTGAAGGAGTGGAATACTTCTGAAGCAGAACCCTTCCCAGGAGATGTAGTTGCAAAACTTGACGGAACAGGAGTTAAATCTGAGCACCCTGAGTTCGGACGTAGAATTTGCCTTGCAGGTTCAAGCTCATACTTACGAACCCAAGCGATTAGCCGGCTTTTTCTCGATAACATTTATTCCATCGGTTCAAGTTGGGTCACAATGGGACCTGCAATCGGCCAGACGGCTTTGTTTTACGGCGCGAACGATTTAGGTTCAGTCATGCTTGAAGAAAATGTAGTAAGTGCAGCAGGAACAACTTGGTGTCTGAATGAAGCGAAACTTTGCCATATGATTCGTGGTGCTGGATTCACTCCTGCAAAGCGCGATAACAAATACGATTTATTACAGATTCATGATGGTGAAAACGCACCTGACAAAATGGTTACTGACTGGTCATCCCAAGAGCAGGGTGCGTTAATAGCACACACTTCCTCAAATAACACTGCCTGCAACAACAGTGTCCCGCTAACAATTAACCAGTAAGTTTAATCTTCTGGCGCGTTTTCCGAAACCATTTTTCGAAATTGGTCTTCAAGTGCATGTGTAATTTTGCCCACTTTTCCTGCACCAATTACTATATCGTCAATATGACTTACTCCAATAATTTCCGCAGCAGTACCTGTCAAAAATACTTCATCCGCGCCAAGCACTTCGTCAAGTTTAATCGTTCGTTCTTGAACAGTTAGCCCGATTGCAGGAGCAATGTCCTCCATCACTAATCGGCGGGTAATCCCATGGAGGATGCCGGAGGATGTCGGAGGTGTTGAGATTACACCATCTTTAATAATAAAAATATTATCGCCAGTACATTCCGCAACTTCGCCATCTATATTCAGCATGAGTGCTTCTAAAACACCCGCATCAATCGCTTCAATCTTCGCAAGAATATTATTTAAGTAGTTTAAACTTTTCACTTTGGGATCAAGGCACTCCGCAGGAACTCGTGGACGTTTCGCGACAATAATAGACATGCCGTCTTCGTACATTTCCTCTGGATACAACTTAATACTTTCAACAATCACAAAGACCGTTGCTTCAGGACATAAAAATGGATTTAATCCAAGTGTCCCTTTTCCACGAGTAAACACCAAACGAATATATCCGTCTTTCTGGTTATTGATTTTTACTGTTTCTCTAACTTTTTCTTCGATTTCGTCGATGGAATACCCAGGCTGCAAACGAATCGCAGATGCAGATTCAAACATTCGAACAATGTGCGAACGCAATTTTAAAATTCGCCCGTTGTAAATTCGAATTCCTTCAAAACATCCGTCGCCATACAATAAGCCGTGATCGAAAACGCTCACAGTTGCATCAGTGGATTCTATAAATTGGCCATCTTTCCATATTTTTGACATTTGACTATTGTATCAGCCAGAGGGAATAGGCTAAGTACGCTCATCTAAAAGAGCGGTAAGCAATTTCGATTGCATCAATTGAAAAAATCTCCCAAACTCCATTTTGGCTCTCATGGACCAATATCCGCCATTGAGATGGAACTGAACCGATGCCAGAAACACGGGTAAATAAATACAATTCAACATGAACTTCTGAAACTTTCTCAACTATGCGAGTTTTCAAAATTGTGTTGTATTGCAACGAATGCCTACGATACAGTTCTTCTAAACTTGCACGGACGCCCGCACGCCCATTTTGCGCTCTTCCATTCCAAGAGTCTTTTAAGATTACGTCTTTATGCAAAAAAGAAGTTGCTGCACCAACTTTGCCTTCTTCAACTGCGTCAAGAAAGCCATATACAACCCTTTTGGCATTTTCTGTCGGTGTTTGAACTAGCGTTCCTGTTACAAATAAAACTATCGCAACTATAAGTAGCGCAATGCCGATTTTTATTCGTGTAATTAATTGTTCACGGAGTCCAACCCACAGTAATGCAAAGCCGAGCGTGCCAACTGAAATCGACGTAAGCCAAGGATGTTCAAAAATCAAACGCAAGAGTTAATTTAATGATGTACCGTTTTCCCAACGGTTTTTCGACTGTTTATTTATCAATGAAATGGATGTATCCAATTTCTGCAACTCATTCAACACAAGTAAACAACGTGCCTCACTTGATGGCTCAGCGAGAAGTGTATATTTGAACTCCGAGTCATCAAAAATGGTGCACGCAATAAGTTCGAACAACGCGGATGTGGTTAACTCTGGGCCTGAAATCCAACTTGTTATCAAATCGTGATTTTCAAGTCGTTCCATATTTGGACGAAACATGTAGTGCAGTAAATCAACTCTATATATTTCTAAATCTTGCGCTTGTTCTTCTTTGCTTTCGATAGGTCTTAGTTTCACCGTTCGATACAGACACTCTGCTTTTGCTGGAATTTCATGTGTTATCTCTGCTCGACACAAGCCATAAACTAAAATGTTATACCCATTCTCTATTTTTTCATGTTGCACAATTTGACCAAGACAAACTACTTTCCGTAAATCTGCACATGCTTCATTGATCCCCTTGTCTACAACAGATGCAAGCGCAATTTGCCCACTCTGGTCAAGGGCTTGATTTGTTAATTGGCAATACCGTGGTTCGGTAACGGTAATCGGCATCACCGTATGTGGCAAAAGCATCGTTTCTGGCAGCGTAAACACTGGAAACTCTTGTTTAAATTGAACTGCAACTTGTTCACTCATAGCTTCTAATCATACGCGACAAAAAATCGTTTTCGGCAAAAAAATACTTTTTTTGTTCAACTAAATTAATGCGCGACCGCGAATACCAACCATCGCTTGCTGCAATGATTTGCCAGGGCACGCTGTTGCTGCCCATTCTTGGTGTGTTCTAACTTTTGAAACTGGAACTTTATATTTATTCATCAACAATTGTAATGTTGAGGTAACGGCTGCAAGTTGCGCGCGATTTACGGATTGGCGTTCATAGTTTCCAAGCACTACCACTCCAATATTACCTTCGTTTTTTGCTCGAACGTGTGCACCCTGCCATGTGAGTGGTCGAGCTTGCCACAATCGCCCTGCTGGGTCAATTGCAAAGTGGTAACCAATATCACCCCACCGCCCACCATCTCGGCGGAGGTGTGATTTTCGTATAGTTTCCAAGCGATTTGCGGCTTTATTTTTAGATGTCGATATAAACTTCGTCATTCCATCGTGGTGAATTGTGATGTACCGTGTTGGCAACATACGATTCATATTTCGTGGAATTGGCTGACCTTGTGCCCAAGAGCCACGTGAAATTGCACCGAGTGAAATTGTGGGCTCTGGAAGAATTACAGGCACTTCTGCTAACTGCGGATCAGGTAGCCCAGACCAAATTGGACTCGGCAACGTTGATGTGACTTTTTTCGTACCACAACCAACTATAAATAATGCTGACGCAAGCATAAAAGTACGCCGTGCTGTCGTGCCTTTTGCTCGTTCAGAATTTAGATTTTCGTTGTTCGAATAGACCATCAGTTAAGTAGCTATTAGTGTATCGACAGCAATAGACTTTTGCCTCCAAAAACAGTTGAAATCGGTGCTTCAAAATGAGTTAAATGAGGGCATTATCGGCTGTTAAAAGGTATAATAAACGTCCTGTGGAAGACCTTCGCTAGATACGGTTTCGCCCACATAAAAACGACTTTTATTACGTAGGCAAAATCCAATTCCATGACACAAACTCCCGACACATATACCTCCGAACAAATTCAAGTATTAGAGGGTCTTGAAGCAATTCGCAAACGCCCAGGAATGTATGTTGGCGGTACGGGTCTCAGCGCATTACACCACCTCGTGTACGAATGCGTTGACAATTCAATCGATGAAGTTATGGCAGAATTTGCCACAACGATTACCGTTCGAATTGGTGTTGATGGATCTTGCACAGTAATTGATGACGGTCGCGGAATGCCCATCGACGAGATGAAAAGCGACAACCCGCTTATTGACGGCCGACCTGCTGTTGAAGTCATCTTGACCCAATTACACGCTGGCGGCAAATTTGACGACAACGCGTATAAGGTTTCAGGTGGTTTGCACGGAGTTGGCGTTAAATGTGTGAATGCACTTTCAATTTGGACTACTGTGGAAGTCATCAAAGAAACAGAAACTTGGATGATTAGTTTTTCAAGAGGTGAAGTCCAAAAACCACTTCATAAAATTGAAGATTACAAAGGTGAACCACGAAAAACAGGGACTCGAATTTCGTTTTTGCCTGATCCAGACATTTTTCCAGATACAGAATTCCGTTACGAATCACTCGAACACCGATTACGTGAACTCTCGTTTTTAAATCCAAAAGTTCCAATTCGATACATCGATGAACGAGTTGATAAAGAAGGGAAAATTCGCGAAGAAACGTTTTACAGCGAAAACGGGCTCTCTGATTATGTCGGTTACATTAACCGTGGCAAAAATGAATACAGTTCACCCATTTCACTCTCATACACAGATGAAAAAACCGGAACTGTTTGCGACGTTGCGATGCAATACACAGATGCGACAAGCGAGGTCTTACTAGCTTTTGGTAATAACATTGTTAACCCAGACGGGGGTACACATGTTTCAGGTTTCAAAACTTCGCTAACACGAACGGTTAACGCATATGCAAAACGATATAACCTCATCAAGGGATTAACACCTACTGGTGACGACCTTCGCGAAGGTCTTACTTCAATTATTTCGGTAAAACTCTCTGAACCTCAATTTAATAACCAAACAAAAGAGAAACTACTTAACCCAGAAGTTGAGTCAATTGTTTCCTCTCTTGTTTCTAAACTTTTAGGTTCATGGCTTGAAGAACATCCATCAGAGTCAAAGAAAATTTGCTTGAAGGCAATCCTTGCAGCGCAAGCGCGTGAGGCGGCACGTAAAGCTCGAGACCTAATTAAGCGCAAAGGCGCTCTTGAATCTGGCGGCATGCCTCAAAAATTGGCAGATTGCGTTACAAATGATGTCGACCGCTCTGAATTATTTATTGTGGAAGGCGATTCTGCGGGCGGTTCTGCAAAAGGTGGACGCGATCACGACACACAGGCGATATTGCCCCTCAAAGGTAAAATCCTCAATGTTGAAAAAGCTCGAATTGACAAAGTTTTGGGCTTTGAAGAAATCCGCATTCTCATTCAAGCATTGCAGTGTGGCATCGGCGAGGACTTTGATATTTCAAAATTGCGTTATGGACGCATTATTATCATGACTGACGCCGACGTTGACGGTTCGCACATTCGTACGCTTTTGCTTACGTTTTTCTTCCGTCAAATGAGCGAACTAGTAAGGCAAGGAAAGGTGTACATAGCCCAACCGCCGCTTTACCAAGTAACGAGAAACAAGAAAAGTTTTTATGTCAACAATGAAAACGAAATGACCTCTCTCTTGATGGAGATGGTTATCAATTCTGCGTCACTAATTATTCGCGATGATGAAGACAAAGAAATACGTCGAATTTCCGGCGATGAACTTAACCGAGTCACAAAACAATTGTCACGATTGGCTGAGTTAATTAATATTGCAGAACGACGCGGTACTCCTTTTGTAAAATTGTTAGAAATGCGTGCTAATGATCCCGAGGGTAAAAACAGATTGCCTCGCTTCCGTGTAGTTTGGCTAAACAATGAAGTTGTTTGCTGGAACGAAGAAGACGCAAGAAAAGTTGTAGGCGAAAACGACCTCCTACTCGATGACCTGACTGTGGAAGAATCCAACGGAAATGCGGCAAGGATTGCGGCACTGCGCGAACTTCACGAAAACCGAGAAATTGATGCAGTTATCGAAACTTTACATACCTTTGAAATCGACATTAAAGACTATTTCTTAACGCAACAAGAAACGGTTAGCGGCGAATTACTAACTACTAAATATGCTTGGATTGTTGATTCAAGCAGCGGCAAACAAGAAGCCGTCAACGTTCCGAATATTCCAGACATTCTCGATTCTCTTCGACAAATTGGTCGTCGAGGAATTGAAATCAAACGCTTCAAGGGTCTTGGTGAAATGAACCCAGAGGAATTGTGGGATACAACTATGGACCCAGAGCAACGAACAATGCTTCGTGTTACTTGGGATGCTGCATCTGATGCAGATCAACTGTTTACTACGCTCATGGGCGAACAAGTTGAATGCCGTCGAAAATACATCGAAGACCACGCACTCGAAGTTAAGAACCTCGATATTTAATTCGTAGTTCAGTACTTCCCGGAATCTTATACATTCACTTCAGCAAATGCGGCATCCCGAAGTCGACAAGCATCACATTTGCCACATGCTCTTCCGCCCTCTTCTGGATCGTAGCAACTTTGTGTCATTGAAAAATCAACACCAAGTTCTAACCCGCGTTTAATTATTTGAACTTTTGACATTTCTAGCAACGGTGCATGTATCGTAAATGGGTCACCTTCTACACCTGCTTTTGTTGCAAGATTTGCCATTGATTGAAACGCTTCAATAAATTCACCGCGACAATCTGGGTACCCAGAATAGTCGACAGCATTTACGCCAATAAAAATAGCTCTCGCCCCAATTGCTTCTGCATATCCGAGTGCGAGACTTAAAAAGATTGTGTTTCTTGCTGGAACATATGTAATTGGAATCCCATTGTCAATTCCTTTTTTAGGAACGTCAATAGAATCTGTCAATGCTGAGCCACCCCAAGTACTCAAGTCGATGTCCGTGACAACGTGCGACACAACACCAAGAGTTTTTGCAACTTTTTCAGCACATTTCAATTCGCTGTTATGTCGTTGACCGTAAGCAAAACTTAATGCGTGACAATTGTAGCCCTGTGCGTTTGCCATTGCTAAAACTGTTGCTGAATCTAACCCGCCCGACAATAAAATAACAGCGGACTTACTCATCTGAAGATTCGTCATCTCGAGGGTTTGGCAATCTATCTTTCACTTCTTCTAAAAGTTTCTTCGTTTCATCATCCAACTCAGTTGGTGCGACGATATGAATAACTGCGTAAAAATCGCCTGTTTTACCATCTGAAGTTTCACAGCCCTTTCCTTTAACGCGAAGCCGGCTGCTACTTGAAACTCCTGGTGGAATCGTCATGTCCACACTTCCACCAAGTGGTAGTGGTAATGTTACTTTGATGCCAAGTGCCGCTTCAGCGATATTTACATCAACATCCATCTCGACATCAAGGCCATGACGTTGGTACATAAAGTGCCCGCCAATTGAGACTGCCACAATCATGTCGCCAGCTTCACCGCCCATGGCTCCAGGGTGACCCTTGCCCTTCAAACGAAGTTTATTTCCATTTTCAATCCCTGCTGGAATTTTTACTTTTGAAATTGAATCGCCAGTGTTAATTTCTTCAACACCGCCTTTGAGAGCTGTCATAAATGTCACTGTGATTTCAGCTTCACGGTTTTGGCCTTTACTGGGTTGTGCGCTTCTTCCCCCTCCGCCAAACGGTGAACCACCACCTCCGAATGCTGAACCAAAAATATCTGAGAAATCAACAGACTGACCATAGCCTCCACCTGCTGGTTGCCACTGAGAATTTCCCCTAAAACCGCCTGGGCTTGGTCCTGAAGAACCGTATGTGTCATACATTTTACGCTTTTCAGCGTCAGAAAGTGTGTCGTACGCTTCCTGCACCTCCGCAAATTTAGTAGCAGCATCCTTCGCCTTATTCACGTCTGGATGGTACTTACGAGCAAGTTTCCGATACGCTTTGCGTATCTCATCCGCCGTGGCTGTCCTGCTGACCCCAAGTAATTTGTAATAATCGTCTGTTGTTGCCATATAAATCTCGTTGTTCAGTGGACAGTATAACTTGCCTTGTAACGGGTATCCTGTACCACTTACACCATGGCAAAAAATAACTTCAATCATCAAGAGCCCATGTCGATTGGCGACCACTTAGAAGAGCTCCGCACGAGAATTATTTGGTGCGTTATTCCGCCAATACCACTCGCGATTTTGTATTTCTTTGTGGCAGACTCAATTGTGCGGTGGTTTTTAATTCCTTTATATGCCGTTCTAAAAGAGCATGGATTGCCGACGCAGGTTCAAGTTTTAAGCCCACCGGAATTTATTATTGCGGAAATGAAAATTGCAATCGGTGCATCCATTTTGACTGCTGGACCATGGATTCTATTTCAGTTTTGGAAATTTATCTCACCCGGTTTGCATCGACATGAACGTCGGTTTGTTTATTTTTTAATTCCCCTTAGCACGCTGCTTGGTGCTGCTGGATTAGCGCTGATGTATTTCTTTATGCTCCCTGTGATCCTCGATTTCATGGTAACAATGGCAGGGAATATTGAATTACACACAAGCGCAATTACACTTGGCGAATCAATTTCCAATATCTCTTTCCCAATTGTTGAATTGCAACCAGAAATTGCAGCAATAGGTGATGCTTGGGTGAAAATCCCTGAGGGTGTTCTGACAATTGCAATACCAGCAACTGAAGAAGGCGCGTTGCAAACGCTCACCGCACCGATGAGCCATGGTTCGCTCATCTCACAACAATTTCAACTAAGTAGTTATCTCGGATTTGTAATCATGATGATGTTTGCAATCGCAATAGCCTTCCAATTACCAATGGTGATGCTGCTGCTCGGTTGGCTTGGCGTTGTAAACCCAAGTTGGCTTCGAAAGAACCGACGAATTGCTTTACTAATTCTTGCAATCATCTCTGCGATCATTACTCCTCAAGATATTATTTCAATGTTAATGATGTTAACTCCGTTGTACTTGCTGTACGAACTTGGAATCCAATTAATCGTTTGGGTACCAATGTCACGATTTGTGAGTGAACAAGATGATGACTGATGAAGCGATGATGAAGCATGCAATTTCCCTTGCGAAAACTGCTTCAACATTGGAAGAAGTACCTA
>DTSO01000097.1 GCA_012965315.1 Phycisphaerales bacterium
GTTTTCAAACGTTGAACTTTCAGAAAATGGATTGTCCGCAAAAGTCACTATTGACAACCTTGAATCTGGTAAATGCGTGATGTTGAAAGTACAAGATGCTAAAAGCGACGATGGTTCTACCTTACTTCACAATGAAGTTTCATACACCATCAACAAAATGCCTGGCAAAACAATTGCATACGTTGCAAAAGAAGTTACACCTCCAATTGAACGCGGCGAAGAAGTAGATGGCTGGCTCTACCTTACATGGGCAGATGCTTTTGCAATGTGGTCCAACGATGGTGTCACATTATGTAATGCAGAACTCGATATCAACAACCCAAGCACTTTTAAAACTTCAGAGGGAATGTCTGCGCTTGTTGCAACAACTGGCGAGTCAATGCAGACAAAAATAAAAACGACAAACGGCGAAATCAAAATGGCGTACATGCTTGCTGAAAATAGTGAAGCAGAAATTCGGTTGCCAATTGGCGCAACCATCACGCTTTCTAATGACCAAGAAGGCGGCTACCTAGGCGCTGGCATTTGGCACGACTTGGTCATTAAATTCAAAGATGATCCTACGATGGTTTCATATGTTGGAATCAACAGTGTTAATACTGCTGTCAACATCAAACAAAATACCGGCATGATTCGACCCGCTCCAATCAAGATTACATGCACAAAAGGTCACTTCGCTTTTGGTGATGTTCGATTCCGAACCGAAAAAGAAGCCCACATTTCTTCAGACTGGAATGCCATCGCATTTGACAAAAGTTCTATTTCGGTTCAAGGAGATGCGAGTTGGCATGAAGCAAGTGCGGGCGACCTTGTCGTTAGCGGAAATGGCGAAGCGACTGTTTCAAATTTAAAAACAAATACCAGCATTAAGTTTGATGCAAAAGTGAACGGACTCGGAACTGCGACCATTACTATTGGCGAACTTGCTATTGATTTAGCAACGGTTGGCAACAGAAAAACTGGCGGGATTACTGGCTACCCAATCACCACAAATCTTGTTGATCAAAATGAATGGTGCACAATTGAAATTCAGCAATCCAGCACAACTGTTGTTCGACTCAACGGCGTTACTATCATTGATGGTGAAGCGCCAACCATTCTAGGCGACTCGATTCGCATAGCCGTACAAGATATTGAACTTTCTATTCGGCGATTCTTCGTAGCAAATTTAAAGGATTCATCAAATGACTAAATCGATAACTACTATCGCTACTTTAGGGATCATTACATTGATTACTGGATGTTCTAGTTCCATGAGTACTCAATTTGCTCCTCTCTTTAATGGCGAGAGTTTAGAAGGCTGGACTATTGTCAACGGAGACAAAACAACATGGGTAGCGCAAAACAACATGATTGTCACTACAGGAAATCCTACGGGCATTATGCGTACAAATGAAATGTACGAAAATTTTATCCTTGAACTCGACTGGCGACACATGGTTACCAATGGCAACGCTGGACTCTTTGTTTGGTCAGACCCAATTCCGGCAATTGGAGTCCCGTTCACAAGAAGTATAGAAGTTCAAATAATGGACGGTAAAGAACTCGACTGGTATACAACACATGGTGATATTTTTTCGATCTGGGGAGCACAAATGACTCCTGACAGGCCTCATCCACTTGGCGCACATGTGCAACGATGTCTACCGAGCGAACGTCGGTCCAACCCCGCACCCGAATGGAATCATTACATTGTTACTTGTATTGATGGAACTATAAAACTCAGCGTGAACGGTAAAGTGGTTTCTGGCGGCTTTGATATTACACCTCGCAAAGGATACATCTGCTTTGAAGCAGAAGGAACGCCAGCCCAATTCAAAAATATAATAATCAAAGTGTTGCCAAATTCAACGCCTGAAATACCAGAAGGCGAAATCGCAAACGAATCTATTGGCTTTGCCACACTTTTTAACGGTATCAACCTGCAGGGTTGGGCAACGAGCGATGAAACAAATTGGAACGCTGGAGGAAATATTCTGCATTGCAGCAAAGGTAGCGGCACGCTTACAACTTCAACCGCACTCCAGGCGTACGAACTCATGTTTGACTTTAAATGCAACGCTGAAACGAGTTTTGCTTTTTTAGAAATCGATGGCATTAAAACAACATTACCGGAAGGTGAAATGGGCAAATGGTCTCGTTTTACAATCCAAGGCGAAGGTAAAACCATCGGCATAGGTGGTGATGACGCTAGTTTTACAAACGTTTTCATTCGCCCTCTTCAATAATCGCGTTTTAGGACAGACCCTATGTGGGACTGTCCCAAAACTATGAATTTTATTGAAAACTCTGCTTGATTACGGGCTTATCTGCGAAGCAGACATGACAAACCTACCTCAAATTAACGTATCAATCAG
>DTSO01000098.1 GCA_012965315.1 Phycisphaerales bacterium
AATATTGCGTCCGTGTCAAGCATTTCATCAAGTTTTTTAGATGAAATCTTGTTATTGGAACTTGTTTGAAATTTTCTATATAGAGCCATAAGAAGGACAAAATCCTCATCGGGGCTATTTGAAGTTGAATCCTGTCTAATTGAAAAAAATAAAATGGTAAATTAGGTAAAAAAAGGGACCCGCGATTGCGGGTCCCTTTCATTAAAAAACAAGTAAAACTCAGTTATGGAGTAAAACCACCTATAACAAATGGGCTCAATGTAGCCGCATTTGTATCACCTTCAAGCATATTAATACCGCTAAAAGTCCAAGAAGCAATTGAGAAAATTGCACCATCAGGTCCAGTCATTGAAGCACGCTTCGCCCAACCGTCTAGGTAATCCCATGGGGTTCCTGTACCGTCCATGTTAATGTCACCGAACGTATCAATGACAATTCCATTCTCAAAGAGCTCGATTGCGTCATCTCCATTGATGGACATTGCACCACTTTGGTGATTGGCAGGGAAACCAAAGAAACTTTGGAACGAAGTAGCACTGTCTGCAATATAGATAAATGTTCCAGCAGCAACTGGGCCAGCAGGGAATGTAAATTCAACGCCGTCAGAACCGCCACCATTGTTTGCACCACCTATGCCATACAAACTAAGATCTGCAATGTCATTTATCACATACAGTTCAACACCTTTAGGCCCAGCACCAAGAACGAATTGCGCATCGTAAACACCTGTAATAATTAAAAAGGTGTTAGGAATTTCACATTCGTCTGGAATACCATTACCGTCTGCATCAATCGAAGTACCGTTTGCGATATCGCAATCATCTGGTACCCCATTTGTGTTGCAATCTGCTTCGCATTCATCTGGAATCGAGTTCAGGTTGCAATCGAAAGAAGTTCCATCAGCAAGGTCGCAAACATCGCCAATTCCGTTGCCGTTGCAATCGAGTTGGTCAGGGTTTGGAAGATTACAGTTGTCCTGCGTATCAGGAATACCGTCGCCGTCTGAATCAACAATCGCATTTGAACTGAAGACTACGTTGTCCATAAACACAGCTTCAGTTGCTGCGTTTGAATCTAGTGAAACACGAAGTGTTGCAGTAGTGAATCCTGTCAAATCTTGAATTAAGTTAAACCATGCGCCTTCAATGCCAAGAGCGTCGATGTCTTGTCCAGTAGTGTTCAATAATGAAAGAACAGCACCACCGTCAACTACGATTTCAACAATAATGACATCATCAAGTTCCCAACCGGTTGCTTGAACAAAGAGATCGATACTTACATTCCAACTGCCAGTAGCAGTTGCAGCATCAAATACGACTTGCATTTTGCCGTCGGTGTCGCTCATTTGGTAACCGTTTACGCCATCTGGATATGCGCCAACGCCATTTCCTGTGTAATTAGTTACACCAACATAGTCACCGTCTGTCAGGCCAACACTCGCACGAGTATTGAAGTACCAAGCAGTGAATCCCATTTCAGCACCAGTTGCAACATACTCAACATCAGCTTCACCAATATTATTGACGAGTTGGTGATCAAGTAACGGGTTGCCAAGATCGAAGTATTTGGCGCCGATTAACGGTTCTTCGAAACTGGTATACATTAAGTTTCCAACTTCGCATTCGTCTGGAACGCCGTTGCCGTTTGCATCTGCGGAAGTTCCACTTGAAATATCACAAGCATCCACTATACCGTTAGCATTACAGTCAGCTTCGCAAGAGTCAAGAATTCCGTTTGCATCACAGTCAGCTGCGCCATTAGCAATGTCACAATCATCTGGAATACCATTTAAGTTACAGTCAACTTCGCATTCATCTGGAATACCGTTGCCGTTGCAATCTTGTGAAGTCATTTCTGCAATATCACAAACATCACCAATACCATTGCTATTGCAATCTGTTTGATCTGGGTTTGCTAGATAACAGTTATCAACAAGGTCAAAGATGCCATCGCCATCGAGGTCAGGGACATCGCACATGTTTGAAGCGCCAGGAGTATCCATGGCGAGGTTTCCAAACACACCTAATTGCCAAATATCACCATCAGGGCAACGGAATACGTGCGCTGGTGGGTAAATACCAACAGGTCCTAGTAATACATCGGTGTAAAGAAGGTCGACGACTTCGCCGTCAAATCCAACTTCAACTAAACCAACTTCGTCAACAAGTTCAGTCCAGAAAATTGCATCTAAAATTCCATCGTCACCAACATCAAGGTCAGTATTAAGGAGAGCAGTCAAACCACCAACAAGCATATGCGTGAGGTTGTCACTGCCTTCTAAACTCATACCT
>DTSO01000099.1 GCA_012965315.1 Phycisphaerales bacterium
CGAAATGTCTCCTCGCATTTGCAACGAAGTTAATTTTTTTGCCATCGTCTCAACCATCAAACGAAGTTTAAACATGCATGAATCTGGATCTGTATGTACATACTTTTCTGCTTGCTTAGCTAGGCGTGCAACACGTTTATCAAACCTGTCTAGAAAATCAAAATTCGTGTCACTCATGATGAATCACCACCGCTTGGTCTGAGCATAGAAGCAATAATTCTCGCATTCACGCAACATCGTTGGAATACATCAGGTGTGACATTCACTGCAGAAGCAAGCATCGAAGCCCACCGAACTTCAAGTGGTTTCATAGAACGATCTGCATATGCGATCATCATGACACCAGTTAATAACTTTTCCGCTTCTTCACTTGGTAATGCACGTACGCCCGCAAGGCAATCGATTAACGTTTTGTTGGATATATGTTCAGCGTCTTTAGCCTTCCGGCACTCCTCTTCAGTAAATCCCAAGATCGCTTGGGCATATAAACCAGTCGCTGCTTCTTGAACTGTAGGCAAATCTTCGCCTGCCACTGCCATAGTTCGGGCACAGAGGAACCAAAGCGTTGGAAGGTCAACTGTCATAGACATAGTTGATATTGTCCGTTTTTGGAGCGTGTTGGTCAAGTACTCTCAGAGGAGAGGTAAAACTACCGGCTTTAGCAACTTCCAACATGTAAAAATGCCTATTGGGTTTTTTTAATGCAAGTTTCTACAGTGAGTTACGGACACATACCCCAGACAGAAATCAGGGCAAGTAAATCACTAACATTGACAATACCATCGCCGTTGACATCTGCATCGCAAGTTGCTGGACATTCTGTTGCCACGCAAGTTACAGTAGTTCCGTAGAACACACCTTCTGCATCAACACAAGAGAGTTCGGTTGCTTGCACGCAGTTATCTTCAACACAACATGCACCAGTCTCTGAGCCTGTGCCTCCATCACATGTCACACCACCGCATACACTGCCATTACCATTCCATGCTCCTCCGCCATCAATGCAATCTGCTTCTACCATCTCCCAACATGCTGATCCGCCACAACACGCCCCGGGATCATCGCTTGAACTGCAATCTAAAATTTCTCCCACGATGATTGGAGCATCACCGGAAAACAAATCCTCAGAATCACAAAGTAAGTTGTAGCAAACAGAAGGATCTTCTAACGTAACAATACTATTAACAATATTTAAGACTGCACCACCACCGATTGTATCGCAATCACTATCGGCGACATTCGACTCGAAGGTGCACTGTAAAAAAGAGACAGTACTGTTTGAACGTACATTTGCTGCTCCGCCAAGACCTAAGGCGATATTGTCGTTGAATACTCCGTTCGTAATCGTCGCATCACCACCGTAATAACTAAACCACGCACCACCATCGTTGGCGCTATTCAAATCAAAGATGCAATCCGTAGCGATCACTTCACTATTTTTAACATAGATTCCTCCACCGTTTACGGTTGCGGAGTTTTGGCGAAATGTCACGCCATCCATCAAAACAAGACCCGTGCGGTCTTTGACATACATTGCACCACCATTAGTAGAAGAGTTTGACAACATCGAACCACCTGAGATTGTTGCACTACTGTCTCGTAAGTAGATTGCACCGCCTGCATCACCAGCAACATTTCCTTCAAAAACGATATTTTCCAACTTTACATTGCTAGCAATAACATACATTGCGCCGCCACTTAGAGTTGCTTGATTACTCTTAAGTAAGCAATTTTTGATATAGGGACTAGCTTCACTAATGTATACACCAGCACCACGCAGTGCTGATCCAAACTGAAGGGTGAATCCATCAAGCAATGATTTGTTTGTTTCACCAGTGATAAATGAAACAACAACCCCCGTTCCTCCGCCATCAATAATTGTGTTTGAAGATCCGCTCACACTCGTTACAGTTATAGTCTTCCCGAGAAAATCAATCGACTCAGAGTACGTTCCAGCTTCGACCTGGATCACATCGCCCGATTCAGCAGCAGAAATTGCATCTTGAATTGATGGAAAATCATTTGGAACATTGATTGTCTCTGAGAATGAAGTTGCCGTACACACAAGGGTTACAGCGCCAATAAAAAATGTGTTCGTTCGCATAAAGGTCTCCTAGTAAATCACAGGGTAGATATTCACCTGAATAGCCCCAGTATGTCCTAATAATCGTACCAAGTCAATAAAATTATTCGCTTCTCGAGGCGTACTTGATCCCGGTATCACCTAATTTTACGCAGATTATCAACAATTTTCCTCATG
>DTSO01000100.1:0-5282 GCA_012965315.1 Phycisphaerales bacterium
TTTCCCGTTCGACAATTATTTTTGTACTCATTGTAAGTACTCCTCTTGTTTGGCAATTTCCTTGCGAGTACTGGGTTCTGCAATTCAAGAGGCAGAAGACAAAAGACAGACCAATTAATTCGGTAGGGCTGCCGCTTGTCCACTGCCACTCTTAGATGCAGGCCAGCAAGTAGAAACTGCGGGTCGTTAATGCGGCCGTCTATTTACGAAGGCCTAATTTCTCAATTGTTGCCAAATATGATTCACGATTTGTTCGCGAAATATATTTAAGCAATCGGTTACGTTTACCAACCATCATGATAAGACCTCTTCGTGAGTGCCTATCATGCTTATGTTCTTTTAGATGTTCGTTTAATTCAGTAATCCGAACAGTCAGTGCAGCAATTTGTACCTCTGGTGAGCCACAATCACTATCATGTCGTTTAAAATCATTCGTATCAATTTTCATTGTTGTCGTCATTGTTGTCATTTTTTTCCTCAACTTATTTGAATCGACTAGTCTACCAGAATTTGAACCCTTTTTCTACCTCAGCAGGTCCATAACAGATGCCCATTACCATACTTATAGCAGACAAACTTGCCCCTGAAGGCGCAACATTCCTAAAAGCACAACCAAATGTGGAAGTGATTGAAAACACAGGACTTACGGGTGGCGCGCTCGTAGAGGCAATCTCAGCCGCTGACGGCGTTATTGTGCGTTCAGAAGTTAAATTACCTGAAGAAATCCTCGATAAAGCATTCAAAAACAGTGTTTGCAGGCTTCGTGGCATTGCCAGAGCCGGCGTTGGAGTCGATAACATCGATTTACCCACAGCGACAAAATATGGCATTGCTGTAATGAACTCTGCCTCAGCAAGCACCATTACAACTGCCGAGCACGCATTTGCACTGCTTATCTCACTTGCAAGAAATATTTCCAATTCCAACGCTGTTTTTCGAGATGGCGGATGGGACAGGGCTAATTTTGTCGGTGTGCAACTTGCAGGCCGAACACTTGGAATCGTAGGAATGGGACGAATTGGGCAAGCGATCGCTCGCAGGGCTCTCGCTTTCGGCATGGAGGTCCTCGGCTTTGACCCATTCATGAAAGAAACAACTGCGCTCGACGGAAATGTTCAAATGATGCAATCGTTTAACGATTTAATTAAACAAGTCGACATTGTCACATTCCATGTTCCTCGTACTGAAGAAACAACTGGCATGTTAGGCAAGGAACAATTTGCGATTTGTAAAAACGGTTTACTTGTAGTGAATGCTGCACGCGGTGGAATTGTTGATGAAGAAGCATTGATTGAGGCGCTTGACGCAGGCAAATGTGGTGGCGCGGCGATTGATGTATATATGACTGAGCCCCCAGCGGAAAATCACCCATTCCGATCCCACGCAAAAGTATTATGCACACCACACCTTGGTGCTTCCACTGTTGAAGCCCAAGAAGCAGTCGCCGTTAATGCATGCGCTTCACTTCTTCGTTATTTAAAAGGCGAAGGATTAGACAGTGCTGTAAACGCAGGCGGTTTAGATCTTGAACTCAGTAACAGGCAACGAACGTTTGTAGAACTTGCGCAACGAATGATTACGTTACTTGGGACTGTTGCAACAATTTCCAATACAAAAGAAGTTACCGTCGAACTTCGTGGCAACGCGACAAAAGGTAAAGCCGACACCATTGCAAGGTATGCACTTGTTGCACTTTTACAACACTGTACAGACGAACCTGTTTCAATCATCAATGTTACTGCAATGGCTCGAGAACTTGGCGTAACTGCATCTACTATAGTCGGTGCAATTGACGCAGTCGATTCGTTAATTATTAAAACAGTTGGTGAACATGAACACACAATTGAAGGCACTGTTCATGCAGATGGATTACCGCGAATTACAAACATCGAGGGTCGCCAGTTTGACATGGTTCCAATTGGGCACATGATTGCACTCTTTAATGACGATACGCCAGGCATGGTGGGCAAAGTTGGCGAAGTGCTTGGCGGCGCCAAAGTAAACATCGACGAAATGGTTATTGGTCATGGTGACGATGATGGTGTTGCGATGATGATTATTAAAACGAACACGGTCCCCACTGAAGATTTGCTCTCACAACTTTCTGCAATTGATGGCGTCTCCAAAGTCGCAAGCGCTGTGATTTAAATAGTGATGTGCCTGGCTCGTTGCAAGCGTAGCCACTGTCTGGCATTTCACAACTAATATTCCTACGAAATCAATTGACTTTTAAAACTGCCCTAGCCACGCACCAACTTTATTCACGCCTTCTTCGATTTGGTCTTCGCTACACGCAAATGAAAGTCGAATGTGTTCAGGACCACAACCACCAAAGTCATTACCTGGAACAACAGCAACGCCAGTTTCTTCAAGCAAAGCCTTTGTGAAATTCACAGCATCAGTAATTTCAGTTCCTGCGGGTGATGTCTTGCCAAAGTAATGTGAAATTTTCGGGAACGCATAGAACGCGCCAGTTGGTTCTGCACATTGGGTGTTTGGCCACGTTTGAATCAACTCGAACATCAACGAAGCCCGTGCCGCAAAAACTTGTCGCATCTCTTCGACTTCTTCTTTCATTCCAAGTGCAACTGGAATCGTTGCGTAACAAAAACTTGTAATCGAAGTATTAATTTGGCTTTGCAATGTATTCATCGCTTTGGCAACATTTTCAGGAGCACACGCGTAGCCAATTCGCCAACCAGTCATTGCGTATGCTTTTGACAAACCGTTAATTGTGATGACTTGGTGTGCTATCTCTGGAATTGAACCAAGTGAAAGATGTTCAATATCGCTGTAAATTAAGCGTTCGTATATTTCATCGCTAAGAATGTAAATTTCTGGATGTCGTTCCAACATCTTTGCAATTGCTCGTAATTCTTCTGGTGTGTACATCGTGCCACAAGGGTTGCTCGGTGTATTCAACATAATCGCTTTTGTGTTCGGTGTAATCGCTCCTTCAATTTCTTC
Source organism: Phycisphaerales bacterium (assembly GCA_012965315.1). GTDB lineage: Bacteria > Planctomycetota > Phycisphaerae > Phycisphaerales > SM1A02. The sequence goes on from DTSO01000100.1 coordinate 2,968, forward strand.
TGGCGTACACTTAAAACTAGAATCAACAGTTGTTGGCACTTCGACCATAGTGCCACCTGCAAGTTCGATCATTGGTTTGTAGCTGACCCACGCTGGCGTTGGCACAACGACTTCTTGATTTTTCCCTGGATCAAGAATTGACATCAGCGCCAAGTTGATTGACATCTTCGCCCCCGAATTGATCGAAATATTTTTCTCTGTACAATCGATATTGTTTTCGGCTCGCAGTTTGTTTGCGATTGCTTCGCGTGCTTCAGGTGTTCCTGAAGAAGGCATATAGTGTGTGTTCCCCGCGAGCAATGATTCGATTGCAACTTGCGAGATTTTATCGGGAGTGTCGAAGTCGGGCTCGCCGGCACCAAAAGCAATGATTTCTTTGCCTTGCGCTTTCATTTCTTTTACTTTCGCGCTGATTGCAAGCGTAATAGATGGTGGAATTGAGAGTGCTCGGTCTGATAGTTCCATAGTGGGAAGGATAGTCGATGTTTGCATAGTAGGTAGGGTACAACCAAGTCCCTTCTGATACTATGCCACCCATGCATTTTGACGCACATCAACCAATTATTGACGACCTTGAGGCGCGAATTTTAACGATTCGTGATTCTCTTTGACTACGATACAAAAATAGAAAAAAGAGACCAACTTCAAGAAGATATGAATGTGGCTGGATTTTGGGACACCCAAAGCGCCGCACAAAAAGTCATTGACGAATACAAAGTACTTAAAGCACAAACTGGTGACTTAGAAGAAGTTATTACTGACTTTGAAGATTCTCTTGTGGGCTATGAACTTGCAAAGGAAGCGGATGACGCTGACTTGCTTGCTGAAGTCGATGAACAACTTTTTACAATGCAAAAGCGAATGAACAAAGTTGAAACGCAATCATTGTTGAATGGAAAGCACGATTATCGTAATTGTTTTGTTTCCATTCAAAGCCGTGATGGTGGAACCGAAGCAGACGACTGGGCTTCGATGCTCGACCGCATGTACAAAAGTTATTGGGAAACCATGCACTTCAAAGTGGAAGAAGTCAGCACGACCCACGGTACGGAAGTTGGCATTAGCGAAGTGACGTATCTCATTAAGGGCCTAATGGCATATGGCTACATGAGTTGTGAACGAGGCACGCACCGGTTAGCGAGAGTGAGCCCATTCAACGCGCAAGGCAAACGGCAAACAAGTTTTGCGACGGTTGATGTCATTCCAGAGTTTGATGAGAACGATGTAGAGATTGATGAAAAAGAAGTGGACTTTACTTTCTTTGCTCGGTCATCTGGGCCAGGTGGTCAAAACGTGAATAAAGTTGCATCTGCTGTTCGAATTGTGCATAAGCCAACTGGAATTATGGTCGTCAGTTCAACGCACAAGGCGGCGCTACAAAATCGCAAACAAGCGTTGCGTATTTTGCAGGCGAAGTTAGAACAACTCGAAGAAGAACGAAGGCAAGCCGAACTTGATAAGGCAACTGGTGGCAAAGTTGATCAAGGATGGGGAACACAAATTCGCAGTTACGTGATTTATGACAACCGCGTCAAAGATCACCGCACAAATCACGAAGTCGGAAACCCGCAAACTGTGTTGGATGGTGCACTCGAAGATTTTGTGGATGCTGAATTAAAGCGACGCCGTTCCGCGAAAGGGTAACGACGCTTCAGTTTAAGACCTAACCCGTCGCATCAACACGTGTTCGAGATTGTTCATCACAAACTCGTCGCCGAAAACTTCGAAGCCGTTTTTCAAATAAAAGTCATGCACATCTTTACGCGCTGTACACCATAGGTCGTCTTTAACCATGGCAACTAACGTAACAAGCAATTGCTGACCGATCCCCTGTCCTTGCAATTGCTCTTTGACTGCCATCCCCCGCAAACGCCATGAGCATCCTTCTTTTACTTCTGGTAACAATGAAACAATCGCAACAATATCTTCGCCGTCTTTCATCGCTAAATGAATAGTTCGAGGATCATCATCCGCTTCAAACGTCCAATTTTCTTTTGGTTGACCAGGGCGTAAAATTGATTCACGCAATGCATAACAATCTTCAGCGATAACCCGTTCAATTAACATTTCTTCAGGCGTACTACTCTGCAAGAAGGGAAATTGCGCCAAACAATTTGCTGCGATCCAGCTTGTTTTTCATATCGTGTGTCGATGTCGGTCGTTCGAATTTTTGTTCCCCGACGAACTCTTGGAAAGCCAAAGATACTCTTGAATCCTCGCATTCCAAGGTACTCAAAATATGCAAGTTCGCAATCTTTCTTTAAGAATGAAAGCATTACTTGAAATAGATGTTGTACAAATTCAACTGGAAAATT
>DTSO01000100.1:5292-24487 GCA_012965315.1 Phycisphaerales bacterium
CAAATAATTGCGTCAAATTTGCCTTCAAGGTTTGCTTCTTCAATTGGTGCATTGTGCATAATGACTTCGATATCTGGATGCCCTTCCCGAAACTTTTTCAACACTGTTGCCTCAACCGTTTTGCAAAACTCTGGATTCAACTCAACAATATGAAACGAATCGCCATCACGCAATGTATTGAGAATCTCTTTTGTAAACGCGCCTGTGCCACAGCCGACTTCGAGCATTCTTTTGGGTGAGTGTTCTGGAATAGATTGAACAATCGTTCTCGCTAAAAAACGAGACGATGGTGCTAACGCGCCTGTTGAGCGATAGTTTTTAAATGCTTGAGTAAAAAAGCGAATCACGCACTCGCTTGTGCAGTGGTCTTTTCTTCAGCCATTTTTACAAGTTGATCAAAAGCTTTTGGATCTTCAATTGCCATTTGGCTTAACATTTTACGGTTAAGTAAAATGCCGGCGTTTGACAAACCATTGATAAACCGGCTGTACCGAGTACCACGCATACGACACGCAGCGGTAATTCGAGTAATCCAAATTCGGCGGAAATCTCGACGGCGAGCACGACGATCACGATATGCAAATTGACCAGCGCGTGTTAACGCAACTTTTGCTTGTTGTTTATGACGGCTTTTTGTTCCCCAATAACCGCGAGCGGCTTTCAATAATTTTTTTCGTGCCTTGTTTCGAGCGGCACCTTTTCGTACGCGTGGCATGTGTTGCCTCCTTTATCTTTGTTTGGTCGGAGGTGTCGCTTTGTGCTACACACTTCGTCCCGCCAAACGATTACGTTTCTCGTTGAATCTTTTACTTGCTTGGCTTTAACCGTATTTTTAACATTGCTGAAATACGCTTAATGTCTGCCTTGCCAACATAATTTGGTGAACTGTATGAACGCATCAACTTTCCAGATTTGTGACTACGTAAGTGACCTCCAAATGCACGGCGAATTTTCACCTTGCCTTTGGCTGTGATACGTATGCGTTTCAATAGTGCTTTATGTGACTTTAACTTTGGCATTTCTAATTGCTCCAATCGAGCCACATAGTGTAGCAGAAATGCAATCTAGCGGAACTATAATCAATGCGTCAAAAAGATGTCGATGCCCTTGTTTTGAGCATCTAATACCCAAATTAAGTCGCCTTTGAAGATTGGCGCTGCTACTGAATTGATAGAGCCATCATCTCGAAGATGGTTCTGTCCAAGCGAACCATGCGCTGGGGAAGGCGTGAGTTGGTCATATTTTTGGTTAGCGAGAAGTTGTTTCAAAATTGGATTCTGGTCACTCATAATAATGAACAACTTACCTTGATTTCGAATTGCATCCCACATTGCAGCGGGTTGTGTTTGGTAACTAAACCCACTACTTTCGCCACTATGACCTGGACAATTGAGATGGTTATGGTCGCAATACCCTTTCTTAGCAAGAAGTTGTGCGTTCGTGCGCTCGGGTGCAAGACCACCAAAAAGTGATGCCACTGCTGGAGCAGATTCTGTAGGAGTTTCCCCGTTATGGTCAAGTGCATAATTCACAAGACCTCTTCCCACCATTGCCATATTGCTTGCGCACTGATTTGTTAAAGATTGATTTCGCGTGCTGTTGCTTATCATTGTAAAAACCGAAACCGTAACAAGAATCATTGCTGCAACAGTAATTAGGTCTGGCATACGAATTCGAAAACCACGCTTAGTCGTTTCCAACTCTGGTGTGTGAATTTGCATACGGGCTGTTCTTTGCGATTCATATTGATCGATGCGTACGAGCGTTGCATCTATGAGTGAATCAGATGCGTCTTCGACTGGATAAGCATCGAGGAAGCCGAACATTTTTAGAATGCTCGTTGCTCGTTGTTTATCTTCAGGAGTTAGATATTCCAGTTGGTCAAGTTCAAAACCAACATCAACAAGGCGGTCGAGCATTTCTGCATCTGCCTTACAAAGTTTAAGATGGTCGAAGCCGTTACTCATTCGTCGTCCTCACTAATGATAGATTGCCACGATTGGCTAAATGCAGCGACAGCGGCATGGAGCCGACTCTTGACGGTGCCTAGCGGAATTTGCAGTGAATCTGCAATTTGCACATAACTCATTTGTTGGAAATAACTCAGCAAGAGAATCTCCCGCAGGTGGCTTGGCAATTGATCGACTGCGTTGCGTATGCTGTTTGTTTGTTCAATGTCGAGAAGTTTTGCATCTGGCAATTCCTGGTCCGCTTCCATAAGGTCGATGAAGCGCGTGCCTTCACCGTCCCCACCAATATTTTGCGACAGTGACAATACTGTTCGCTTTGAATGCTTACGGTGCCAATCCCTACCTTTGTTCGCAGCAATTGTAAAAAGCCACGGTTTAAATCGCCTTGATGGGTCGAATGTATCGGCAGAAATGTGAATTTGGAGAAAAGAATCCTGAAAAACGTCTTCTGCGGCTGCTCTAGAGCCGACAAAGCGGATTAGAAAGTGCAACAAATCATTTTTATATCGATCCATTAATTCTGGAAAAGCGCCAACATCTCCTTCAATATGCGCCGTTAATAGCTCTTCGTCGGTTCTATTATCTAATTCTGCAGACATTTGATGAACAGCGTACGCTATATAAGATGCTACCGCAATCACTTCGTACTACGATACCCGCCCTATTACTCATGGTTACATCTTGTACAACTTCAAAACATATTGCATTCCTCGGTTTCGATGGCTGTCCAAACACGCCCGAACTGAGAAAACGTCTAGTCGAAGCTGAGCCCTCACTACAAATCCATGATGTTGACTTGCTCTCCCTCGAAAGCAGCGACTATCGGCTTGGTTGGGGAGCGCCAACTATTTTGGTTGATAATGAGGACTTGTTTGGAGTTCAACCAGCTAAGAATGGCAATGCGAGCTGCCGAAATTGGAGCGGTGGTTTGCCAAGTGTTGAGGACATTCGAAAAGCAATTAGGAGAACGCCGTAAATGGGTGGATGGTGGGTACATGAATTGTGGAATGCAGGAAGAGGAACCGAACTAATCGCTTGGATTTTTTGGGTGATTGCCTCAATTACGCTTCACGAATTAGCGCATGGCTGGGCTGCGATGTGGGAAGGTGACGATACACCACGCGTTACTGGGCATATGACCGCGAACCCTGTTGTTCACATGGGCGTTCCTTCGATGCTCATTTTTCTTATTCTTGGAATCGCCTGGGGCATGATGCCAGTAAATCCATATCGATTTCGGCATGGAAAATGGGGTCGAATTTTCGTCTCGGCAGCGGGACCTTTGATGAATCTTTTCATCGCTGCTGTAGTGCTTACAATTCTAGGATGTATTATTGATCCACAGACTGCTACTTCTGCCTCGAATGGATTCAACGTAGAAATTTTCTTACTCACTGGTGGCTTTTTAAACCTCATCTTGTTTGCGTTGAATATGTTGCCCGTGCCCCCACTCGATGGCTCCAACATTCTTGCAAACCTTTCAAATACTATTGCAGGGTGGTATCGCCACCCACAAGCCCAAATGTCGGGTTTGTTGCTCTTTTTCCTCCTTATTTGGACAAATATGTTCAGTGTTGTCTTTACATGGGCACAAATTGGAGCAGCAAATTATGCAGGTTTCATTTGGTCACTCACCCATTAATTAGCCCTCTGCTAATTAAGCGATTTACAAGGATTAATAAACCGTGGGTTAATTAAATGCTACAATACGTGGCTCGAGTAATCGCTTCGTGAAGTGGTTCGCACAGCATCAGTTGGATGGTCCAGTCGATGCTCCACGGTCCACAGTTCATTAGAACGAACGAAGCCAAAGTAAGGAGATATGCCCAATGGTGGTATTACGCCTCAAACGCATGGGACGACGACATCGTCCATTCTACCGACTTAACGCAATGGATAAACGCGCACCCCGCGACGGCCGAGTAATTGAACAACTAGGTTGGTTCGATCCATTAGCGCCAGAAGATAAACAACTAAGTTTTAAAGCTGACCGAATTGACTATTGGTTAAGTGTTGGTGCACAACCATCACGAACTGTAACTAGTTTGCTCAAACGAGTTGAAATTGATCCAACTCCTGGCAAAAAGCTTAGCTAATTCCAAGGACCATGGTTTAACAAGGAGAATATTGTGCGGATTGATATCCTTACACTCTTCCCAGAGATGCTTGAAGCAACGCTTGCAACAAGTATCGTTAAACGAGCGCAAGATTGCGGACATGTTGAAATACATGTGCATGACATTCGCAATTGGTCCGACAACAAACACCGCAAGGTGGATCACCGACCGTACGGCGGTGGACCCGGAATGGTGATGATGTGCCAGCCATTGCACGACGCAGTGCAAGAGGTTGAGCGACAATCGAATATTGAAAGTTCGCCCGTTCGAATTCACTTTACCCCACAAGGTGAAGTGTTGAAACAAGAGCGAGTCGAACAACTGGCCTCTGAACAACACTTGTTGTTAATCGCAGGCCATTATGAAGGGATCGACGAACGAGTTATTGAAACTCTAGATCCCCTCGAACTGAGTACAGGAGACTATGTGCTCAGTGGCGGAGAAATCCCAGCGCTGCTTCTTGTTGATGCAGTAGTTCGGCTTCTCCCTGGTGCTCTTGGCAACTGCGATTCGGCAGACCAAGACTCCTTTTCGAAACGGGGCAGCGAAGGTAAACGCCTTCTCGACTGCCCTCATTACACACGTCCCCGTGTATGGAACGAAAAGGAAGTGCCAGAAGTGCTGCTTAGTGGCGACCACAGTGCCGTTGACAAGTGGCGAGAAGAGCAAATGGTTTCGCGAACAAAATCGCGTCGTCCTGATCTTCTCGAACAAGAGGAAGTTGACCCCTGAGCAAGACTCAAGTCACAAGTGTGCTGTTCCATAAAGCATACTAAACATGAAAGGAAGTCCCACCATGGGCCAACAACAAACAGTCGAATCAGTAACCGCAGATCAACTTCGTGCAGATGATTTTTTCCCTGACTTCAGCGTAGGTGACACAATCAATGTGCATTACACCATTGTAGAAGGTGATAAAGAACGCGTTCAAATTTTCCAAGGCGTTCTCATCGGTAGAAAAGGTCGCGGCGTAAACACAACAATTACCGTTCGCCGTATCGTTGCGAATGAGGGAGTAGAAAGAATTTTCCCACTTCACTCACCTCGAATTGCAAAAATTGAAATCGTGCGACAAGGCGATGCGCGTCGTGCTAAGTTGTACTTCTTGCGTGACCGAATCGGTAAGTCAAGACGATTACGTGACCGCCGTCGCGGTTTAAAATCGTAATACAAAAGAAAAAAACTACACAAAAAAACGGCTCCCCATTTAATTTGGGGAGCCGTTTTCTTGTCAGGAATGGGTCAAACTAATATCCACGGATTACCCCGCCTTGCGATAATCGTTCCTATCTCTAAAGAAGGAACTCGCAGGAGAATTTGGTTGCGCTTTTGCTTTACCATTGTCTGCAACTGGCGAACCAATCATAAAATTAGCACTTGCCGAGGTCGTCCCCTCCGACGACCCAGACCATGCGCTTTTCTCTGGTGCTGTACGCTTCGCCCTGGCAGCATCGATAGATCGAGCCATTGCTTCTAGCATTGGGCGGACATGTTCGGATGATTTGTTTCTGTTATTCATAGTGTTTTTTCCGTGCCTTCATATACTTGGGGCTGTGAACCTATCGGCGGGTTTTTGACCCTACTTTTGCCACAACAATAAAAAATTGTACGTCCAATAACTTGAACGCTATTTGACATGCAAAGATAAGCACCCCCGATAGCATTTCTTTCAAGAAACTATGTAGAGACGCTCAATTCAGGTCTTTTTGTACTCTTCAGCTTATTTACAACTTTAGAATAAGACCAGATCCGTCGCTTCAAGAATCTCGCCGTTGTTCCCGAGCTGAAGTTGAAACATCGTCATAAATTGTCTCTAACAGCCCTGCCATTGGAAATTTCCCATCCATTGGCGAAATTCCTAAACGCCGCAATAAGGTGTGAGGAAGGTGCGTTGGCATTGGTGCTCTATCCGCATCTTTGGTCGAATGCGGTGAACGCCAAAAATCTTCTAAGCACTCTTCGAGCGGTGGTAAATCTGGCAAATCATCTTCGCGAATACTCGCGTGTGCTCTTGCTTCACCCTTTGCTTCAAGCGTTCTCGCTTGCCGAAGTTTGATTAGCAAATCGTCTTTATCCGTACCCTTCAATTCAAAATAAGACAAAGGGAAAGCGAGCAAACGCTGCGCTGTTAAAAACAATGCGGCTGCTGCATGTTTGCATGGATTTTTATCCCGACAACCGCACCGAACAGTAATTACGTCTGCAAAAGATGATTGTCCACAGTCTTGCATCATCATTGCAAGACTTGATGGAATTTTTCCGGCAGACAAACGTGCAGCAATTCGCGCTTCCCCTGCCATTCGCTGGGAAACTTTCGTCCATTCGTCTGAAGATAAAACTGGAATATCAATTTCCAAGCGAAATGGTTTTTCTTCTGTGCACTGCACCTTTGATGTAATCAAACCCTTCGTCATTTTTAGTAAACGAATCTGACCATCCATTGCATAATTTTGACCTGCAACCAAACGGTCCATCGAAAAATTCTTCTCAATGGTATCTATTACCCAAACTGATGGCGTGTGAATCCGCAAATCTTCTAACGAAGTTTTGAGTTTCATACTTGGCTTACCTTTTCGCGTAGTAGTTGGCTTATTCATTACTCTTGATCCAATGCAGATTCACGCAATACGAGCATATCTCGTAATTGTCCTGCTGAAAGTTCAGATAACCACTGTTCGCCAGAGCCAACGATATTCTCTGCGAGTTCCATTTTTTGTTCAATCATTTGATCGATGCGTTCTTCAAGTGTTCCTGTACAAACGAATTTGTGAACATGCACTGTTTTAGTCTGCCCGATTCTAAACGCACGGTCAGTAGCTTGGTTTTCAATAGCAGGATTCCACCAACGGTCGTAATGGAAAACGTGATTTGCCGCTGTAAGGTTTAAACCAACACCACCGGCCTTGAGTGACAGAATAAAGATGGGAACATTACCATCGTCTGCTTGGAATCGATCGATAAATTGTTGTCTTCTTTTTGGAGGTGTTCCACCGTGTAAAAATAATGTTTCGCACTCTAAGTCGTGTTGAATCATCGCGGAAAGAAGGCGACCCATTTCTCTAAATTGCGTAAAGACCAATGCTTTTTCACCAGTTGCAACAACTTCTTCAAGAAGCGTCATCAATCGTTTTGATTTTCCAGAACGTGCAGATTGTAAGCCGGGGGCAGATGAACCATTCAATATGACTCCATCGCGATGACCCGCTTGTGAGTAATGCCCTGGGTGGTTGCAGACTTGTTTCAGTTTAACGAGTGTTGATAACACGAGACCTCTGCGTTGAATTCCTTCAGAACGCTCGACTTCGCTTACCATTTTATTAACTACTTGTTCGTAGATGCCCGCTTGTTCGGCTGTTAGGTTTGCATATTCTTTTGTCTGTACGCAATCTGGCAAGTCGTCAATAACCGTCGCGTCCGTCTTAAGTCGGCGAAGTACGAATGGTTGAACCATTCTTCGTAATTGTTCAGAACGTTTCGGATCACGGCGCTGTTCAATTGGCCTTGCAATCGTTCGTTTAAATGTTGCAGCAGGTCCAAGATAACCGGGGTTTAAAAACTCCATGATTGACCAAAGTTCAATGAGTCTGTTTTCAACAGGGGTACCTGTCAAAGCTACGCGGTGCCACGCTTTCAATGCTCTAATAGATTGCGCTTGTTTCGTTGGTGGGTTTTTGATGTATTGCGCTTCATCTAGAGCGACCCGATGCCACGAAATTGAATTTAACGTTTCGCGGTCACGGTGTACCAAACCATACGTCGTAATTATGATATCTGTTTCAGAAACAATATCTCTGAACTCACCCTCGAGTGGTCGGTCGATTCCGTGATGAACATGCACTTTTATTTCTGGAGAGAATTTATCAAGTTCACGTTCCCAGTTACCAATTACTGAAGTAGGCACAACCAAAAGTGTTGGGCCAACTCCTGCGCCTTCTTCGATTCGCTCATGTTGCAGAAGAGCAATCAATTGAATTGTTTTACCAAGACCCATGTCATCCGCAAGACAAGTGCCAATGCCGAATTTAGAGAGGAATGCCATCCAACGTAAGCCCGTCAATTGGTAAGGGCGTAATTGGCCTTCAAATTTTGGTGGCTGTTGGATTTCTGGAAGGGATTCACTGTCTGTTGTTGATTCAAGTAACTCATGCACCCAACCCGTCGCGGTCAATCCGCCAATTGAAAGAGCGTGCAATGTTTCGCCATCCCCTTGCGCCAAACGAAGTGCCTCAAGAAGTTGCATTTCAGATTGGGCACCGTCTGCGAACAAACGTTTTGCTTCTTCAATAGCACCCTTATGTAAATGCACCCATTTGCCTTGCACTTGTACAAGAGGTTGTTTTTGTTTTAGTAATTCTTCAAATTCTTCTTGCGACAGCAAATGGTCGCCAACTGCTACTTGCCAATTACACTCAACGATTGCATTAAGACCAAGCACGGATGTTGAACCAAACGTACCTTCAGCGCGTTCTGCAAGTGCGACTTCGAGTGATGGAGATTCAATATGCAAATTAGCATTTAGTGTGCTTTGTTCACTTCCCCACCAAAGCGGTACGGAAGTTCTAAAGCCAGATTCCTCTAGTAATGGAAGATATTCAACTAAAAAACGGTGTGCTTCGACGGTCGTAAGCATAATTTCGCACGGTGTTGATTCTTCCAGTGATACTTCAAGTTTTGGGTACAACATTGCAGCACGATCAAGTTCATTTAAGAATAGTTCTGGAAGTCGGTCATCACTTCCACCTTCGCTTCCTGACTCGCCCCAAACTTCAACTGCAGAAACTTCACGTGAAGCATCCTCTGCGGATTGCAACGCATAGGTAAGTTTCCATTCGCCTGCTGCTGTGTCTGGTTCGTGAAGTTCCAAAAGTAAACGCCAAGACAAATCTTCCCCAACATCGCACAGTCTTCCAAGCCACCTTCGGGCATCGGTGAATATGCTTAATAATCGATCGGGGCTTCCAATAACGGAACTTTGCTCGTGCAACAATGCGGAAAGCCATGCCACATGCGCATCGTCTGATGGGTCCCAATCTTCAACAGCGTCTACAAAATCATCTTCGATAAGAATGTCTCTAACAATGCCGTTTGTCATATCCTCCAAAGCCGATTCAAGAAGAATTCGACCGTTGTCTGCTGTGCATCTTGCAATTGGAGGCATAGCACGAAGAAGTAATCCAAAACGTTCGACAACTTCTTCATCGTGCAGCCAAGGCGTCCATTTTGCGGACAAATGCTTGCGGTCGACTTGTAATAGAGTTGGAATAAACCGCTGGTCAATAAGTAAGTCGATAATTAATTGGCCTGCGCTTGACCAAAAGTGAACTGATTGGCCGACTTCAAATTTTTCGTCACAGGCATGATGTGAAAGGATATTTACAATCTTGTGTGCTTCTGCTGGATGCACCGCAACTGTAGGAACAGAAAATTCGCCGAGCATCGGTTCGCTTGCTTGGTCATATTCGCCCATGATGCTTATCAATCTGTCGCTTGGCCAAGGGCCTAGCAAATCATGCGGCAATTTCAACTGTAAGTTGGATTCTTCAAATCGTCCAAGTTCAATTCCAGCACCCACGAGTGCCTCTAACAAAGTACTTGACGCAACTGCAAATGAATGTACCGTTGTGCTATCGGTTGCCATTGAAACACTCGTGCCACCCTCAAGACCGAGACTGTTTTCATCATGTGGTGCATTTGCAGTGGTGGAAGCATTAATTGAATTTGGCAATGCGCAAAACTCGTCCAACGATTCAGCCCATAGGTGAAGTTGGCCAGCATTCCAGTTGGCGTGAATAACAAGCATCAATCCTCCATCCATGAATGACCGCGTTGGGGCTCGAACCCAAGACCGCCTGATTAAAAGTCAGGTGCTCTACCAACTGAGCTACGCGATCGAGAATCGTCCATTCTACACCCAACCGCGTCATTTTGCGAGGGGAGGCAAAAGAGAAATATGATGTTATCGGGGGTAATTCTTGAAAGGATTCCGAACATACCCTGATTCTATGGGTACCACTTGTAAGTTCAAGGAATGCCATGAACTCGTCCGATAAGAGTGCTAACCGGATATGGCTTTGAGTGGAACTCGGAGCCCAACATTCCAACCTGCGACGGACAACTCATGGATACGAGTTGAACGAACAATGTGGATGTGGTTTTTGACCACAAGCAATATACCTATGGATCGAAAACTGCCAACATCAAACCAACGACCGATATTTCAAGCAAACCGTCAAAATTTGCTCAATTTGACCGCTTCAAAGACCGAGAACTACTCTATGCCCAATAAAAACACCACAATTCCCCATCGCGTCGTGCTCGTAAAAGGCGAACATCATTGGCGATTTGAATGGAGTCCAGGGCAAGAAATTTCCGCTGTAAGGGCAATTACTGATATTGCCAAATCAAGCGAGACAGATTTTGATTGGTTTGATGCCGCAATGGTCTGTCATGAAATGTCAAAAATTACCTCCAAAGCTGCATAAGGACTGGAACACGCAATGAAAAAGAATTTTGAACATAATGTACCACTAGTAACCGCATTCCTAGATTATCTCATAGATGAACGTGCATTTAGCATGTACACAGGCCGATGTTACGGCGTTGATCTTCGACAATATCTCGTCTGGATTACAGAAGAACAAAATCTCACACTTGATATTCCAGCAGAAACGGATGCTTGGCAACGATACTCCAACGGTGAGAAAGAAATCGCAGGACACGTTGGTCCAGAAACCATTAGCGAGCACATCATTAATGCTGACACTGAGTATTTACGCAGTTTTTTAGCATATCTTGCTGAATCAAATTACTCCCCTGCCACCATGGCGAGGAAAATCGCGACCCTACGAAGTTTTTACCGTTGGCTAGAACGCAACAGCGCGATTGATGCCAATCCAATGACGTTAATCAGAACTCCAAGGCAAAAGAAACGTCTTCCAAAAGCGATTGATGTTGAACAAGTTGAAAAACTTCTTTCTGCCCCGAACGATAAAACACTTCTTGGCGCACGCGATCGTGCAATTTTAGAAACCTTATATTCGACTGGAATCCGCGTTAGTGAATTAGTTGGCATTAACTTTGGCGATATTGATGAAACTGGACAAGCGATTGTAATTCGCGGTAAAGGCCGAAAAGAACGAATCGTTCCTCTCGGCACCCACGCAATGAAAGCGATTTCACACTATCTCGGCGTGATGGAAGTAAACGCTGTTCCAAATGAATCTACTGATCCATTGTTTATTAACAAGCACACTACTCGTCTTTCAACGCGTTCCGTTCGAAGAAAAGTAAGTAAGTATCTTGATCAAGTTGGACTTGACCCAGCAATTAGCCCACATACGCTGCGCCACAGTTTTGCAACGCACCTTCTTGATAATGGAGCGGATTTACGAAGTGTTCAGGAATTACTTGGACATCAATCCTTATCCACAACACAAATTTATACACACTTAACAACCAAACGTATGCGTGAAACATACGACCAAGCACATCCTCGTGCTGAAGCTGGCTAATAATACCCTCTAAGTAATTGGACAATCGTTCAATTACTTAGAGGCGTTTAGCGACTATCAAAATAATGTCGTCTGAAGTACTACTTTAATTGGTAGGTTTTTCTAAAAGCAAATCTACTAAGTGGAAGTACCGTTCCGCTTCATCAATAGTGCGGGAAGGAACTAAAGTTTTGTAGACTGTATCGAATGTTGCAGTAGGTGGATTGTTTGGCAACAATTGAATTTTAAAGAACCAGTCCCTCGTATCTTTTTGTTCGTTCTGAAGTGGCAATTTCAATGAACGTCTTAATTTTCGATTAATAATAATTTGACTAATCGTTGCATTTGCATCTACTACATTTTCAACTAGTATCCAACGCTTTCTAGGGTCATTTGAATCATAATCTGGCGTATTTGCAGCAGCCACCATTGCACTCCAAACCGTATCGCGTGAATTGCCCGGCCATGAATGTTGTGGCGTAGAACAGCCAGCAACAAACAATAACAAAACAAACAACGCGATTCTATTCATTTATTCTTCCATCGCTTCTTCTGGAATGTCTGCATTTGTGTACACATTTTGTACATCTTCATGTTCTTCTAGGGCATCAATAAAATTAAGCATTTTTGTACCGGTGCTCACATCACAAGCAATTGTGTTTGCAGGAACCATAGTTACTTCTGCTGACATGAGTTTTATTTCAGCCTTTTCAATCGCTTGCCGAACATTCAAAAAGTCTTGCGGTTCACATGTTACTTCCCAGCCACCGTCGCTTTGTGTAATATCGTTTGCACCTACATCTAGTGCCACTTCCATTATTTGTTCTTCCGTTGTTTCAGATTCTTCAATTAAGAAAACGCCTGTGCTTGTAAAACTAAACGCAACGGAACCTGGTTTTGCAAGACTACCATTTCCTTTTTCAAACAATTTTCTCATTTCTGGCGCGGTACGTTTTACGTTGTCGGTAAGGACATCTACGATAATTGCAATTCCATTTGGACCATAGCCCTCGTAGCGAACTTCTTCATAACGAACGCCTTCATCTCCTTCGCCACTAGCTTTTTTAATTGCTTTTTCAATTGTGTCCTTTGCCATGTTGACAGCCTTAGCATCAACAATTGCGTAACGAAGGGTTAAGTTGATGTCAGGATCAGCTCCTCCATTCTTAACTGCAACCATAATTGCACGGCTGCATTTCGACCAAGCTTTACCTTTAACTGCATCTTGTCTTGCTTTTCGATGCTTTATATTTGCCCATTTACTATGACCAGCCATTTCACTGCTCTCCATTCATACTTGAACTGATTGCAATTACTGGCTCTTCGCCATTTTTAATTGCAGCTAATTTTTTCAATACATTGCGAGCCATCTCGCCTAACTCTAAATCATACATTGCCTCGGGTGTTGCGACAGAAATACCCCACACAGAACGAACCATCGAGCGATATCCTTCAAGGTACGCTTGTCGAGATTCAGTTGTGTTTAACAACGATGCCGCCGTCTGCCACGCTCGGACTGCATTGTCAGATTTGCCAAGCATCCAATAAGCATCTCCAAGATGATCATATGTTTCGGGGCTTGGCTGACGTGAATTTCGCAAAGCGCTAACGAGTAGTGGCACTGCTTTGTCTGGTTCACCATGTAGAGCAAACATCCACCCAACGGTATCCATAATATATGGTTCTTCTGGTGCTAATTCATACGCATATGTACAAAGCGTAACCACTTCATCTGTCGCACCATCTCTAATTAATTTCATCCAAGCAATGTTATTTACTGTGAGAGCATTATCTGGGTTAAGCGCCAAAGATGCGATATTCAAATTAATAGCACCGTCTGTTGCTCCGACCAATGACATTGTTTGCGCAGCAGTAGATAGAGCTTCAGCGTGTGTTACAGGTTCATCCCATTTTGGTGCAAGCGGAAGTAGGTCATTCGTAGAAGCGAGTGTTGCATAAACACTCTCGGTTAATGAACCATCGCCATTTCTTGCCGCCTCTAAAAGAGGTAACACCGTTAATAGTGAACCTAATTCCTTTGCCCCAACATGTGGCGCACCGGCTGCGACTACTTGCGAAGCAATCTTCGCTGCACCAACATCAACTAATTGTTGTAATACCCCAAGCCATGCACCTCGATCGCTATTATTGATTAATGTCGTTACAGCAGAATCAAAAGTCTGCTGAAACTCACCCATCAGTGCTGTCGATGCATCGTAATAACTCAATTGCCTTAAGACTGAATTTAATGCTGAATCTCGGAGTAATGCTTCAACTGAATCATCGTTCTGTTGCAACCATTTCTGTGATAGATACCGCAGTGCAGATTCAAAATCGCCAAGCCGTGCTGACGCAAGACCTACAACGAGAAGCGCGTCGCCATTTGTTGGGTCACGGCGCAATACTCCGCGCCATGCGTCTAAAATGCTTTCTTCACGACCAATTTCTGACAAAGAAAGCGCAAGCCCTACCCACGGCGCAGCAGAATTATTGTCATATTCAATCGATTTTTTAAAATGCTTGACCGCAAATCCATGCTTACCTTCAGAAGCAAACTGCTTACCGAGGATGTATTCCCTTGCTGATTGCCGGATTGTTGGCATGGGTTGCATCACTGGAGTTGAACCTGCAAATGCTTCGATGTAATCCTGTGCACTGTTCGGTTCGGCGTAAACCTGAACAGAAGCAACCAATGAGATGCTCGCAATTAAGCCGAGCCAATTCACTTCTTGGTTTTCTTCTTAGTTGTTGTTTTCTTGGCCACTTTTTTCTTGGCTACCTTTTTAGCAACTTTCTTTTTGGGTGCTTTTTTGGCAACTTTCTTGGCAACTTTCTTTTTGGATGCTTTTTTAGAGACTTTCTTGGCAACCTTCTTTTTGGTTACCTTTTTAGCGACTTTCTTTGCAACTTTCTTTTTGGTTACCTTTTTAGCCGCCTTCTTTTTAGCCGGTGCTTTCTTGACAACTGGTTTACGAGTTGGTTGCACTTCAACCCAAGCTTGCAAACAAGCGTGCACTTCTAAAACTTCTGTCGCTTTTACTTGCCTTCCAATCCATGCAGATGTTTCAACAACATCTACTTCTTCATGAACAATATTATTTGCAATTAAAGCATCAAGTGTTCTGTCATCTACTGGCACTGCAGCAACTTCAAAACTCATTGAAATAACGCGGTTGCACACAAATGGAGTTATTCCATTTAGTGTTTCAAAATATTCTCGAACATCACGTTTGCCAACGCCTTCTAAACTGTCAAGAGTCACATTGTGCTCGCGCTTATATATTGCGTTCAAGACTGACTTCAATCGCTTTGCACGTTCTTCCGCTTGCGGGTAGGACACACCAATGATTTCCACTATCTCGAAAACATGGTTCATTCGTAAATCATTCATGTCAACTGCGGCATGCATCAATTTTTCGTATGCAGTATTTGCTTGTTTTGCTGTAGCGTTCCAGAGCAGGTGAGAATAAATCACTTCGCCAATTGGACCGTGGTTCCTGTAAACCACTTCCTCTTTAGGCAATTTTTTCCGGAACGTTTTAAATTTCTTTGCAAATTCAGTAGCGTTTTTCACTCAATTTTCCTTCTTGTTTTTTAGATTTGCTCTGCGCTCATCTTCTCGAGTTGCCTCTGCGATACTTGCGAGGACTTCTTGTTGTTTGAGCAATTGCTCATCAATTCTAAATCTAAATTGTGGCATTCGACGAAAGCGAACCTTGTCCGCCACCTGCCTTCTAATCCACCTTGAAGCCGATTGTAAACCGTGCAATGATAACTCTTCATGTTTATGTGGAGTAACCGTGCAATACACTGTTGCATTTGCGAGGTCTGGTGAAACCTCTACTCGAGTAATTGTTATTAACCCGTGCACGCGTGGATCTGCAATCCCGCGAGACAATACTTCTTGCACTGCGCGTTTTAATGTTGATGCTACTTGTTCAGTTCTCTGTGTCATAGCACTACATTAAAGCGTACGCTTAACCTCAAGTGATTTATAACATTCGATTACATCACCAACTTTAATGTCGTCGTATGCTTCAATTTTCATGCCACATTCTTGGCCAGATTTAACTTCTTTAGCATCGTCTTTAAAGCGTTTAAGTTGCGTAAGTTTGCGGTCAGATTCAACAACAATTCCATCACGAGTTACACGTATTTGTGCATTTCGTTCAATCATGCCATCTGTCACATAACAACCAGCAATCATGCCGATTTTCGATACTGTAAATACTTCGCGGACTTCAGCGTGTCCGAGTACTTCAAGTTTGATTTCTGGATCAAGTAGGCCTTCAAGAGCACTCTTAAGATCATCAATCAAGTTGTAGATGACTTCATAATAGCGAATTTCTACACCTTTTTCCTCCGCAAGGCGACGTGCCTTAGCGGAACTTGTAACGTTAAAACCGACAATAATTCCGCTACATGCTTCAGCTAGATTCACATCAGATTCGTTTATTCCACCAACAGCAGAGTGCTTAATTGCAATTTTGGCTTCATCATTTCCGATTTTTCCAATAGTCGAACGAAGCGTTTCGATAGAACCTTGAACGTCGCCCTTCACGATAACTGGCAGTTCGCGAATGTCTGCAGTTTTCATTTGATCGAAAATATTATCTAGCGTAACTTTCTCGCGATAAAGTGCCGCTTCTCTTACTTGTTGCGTGCGTTCCTTGGCGGCTGATTCTGCTTCCTTCAAGGATTTAACAACGTAAATTTTATCACCTGCATCAGGAACTTCATTCAATCCCAATATCGCTAGTGGTGTAGATGGACCAGCTTCGTTTACCTGTTTGCCGTTCTCATCTATGAGCGCACGAATTCGTCCGTACCCTTTGCCAGCAACAACGAAGTCGCCCTTTTTCAATTTACCTTGTTGAACAAGAATATTCGCAACAGGTCCACGACCATCAGCAATATGTGCTTCGATGACTGAGCCTTCTGCTGCACCACCAAAATCTGCTTTTAACTCGAGTAGCTCGGCTTGGTAATCAAGAATTTCTAAAAGATCTTGAATGCCTGTTTCTTTTATCGCACTTGTTCGAATTACTTCAGTTGTGCCGCCCCAATCGACAGAGTTCAAATCATGTTCAGCTAACTGACCAAGAATTCGTTGAATATTATCATCCGTTGCTTGTTCTTTATCAATTTTATTTAAAGCAACAACAATTGGAACTCCAGCGCTCTTTGCGTGATTTATAGATTCAATTGTTTGTGGCATAACACCATCATCTGCTGCAACAACTAATACAACAATGTCTGTGACTTTAGCTCCACGAGAACGCATTTCAGTAAATGCCTCGTGACCAGGAGTGTCAATAAATGTAACAAGACGTTCTGTTTCGCCCGCTTTTACTGGAACGCAAAAAGCACTAGTTGCTTGTGTAATTCCACCTGCTTCGCCATCTGCAACATTCGCTTTACGAATTTTATCGAGAAGTGAGGTTTTACCGTGGTCAACGTGACCAAGAATAGTGACAACGGGTGAACGTGATTGTTCATTTACCATTTCACGAGAAGTGAATGATTCAACAATCATAGCTTCCGCAGATTGTTGTTCTGTTACTTCAAGTTCAATTCCCCATTCCATCATCATTTCCATCGCTTGCTCAGTTTCAATGTTGTCATTCACTGTAAGTATCACGCCAGATATATCGAGTTTTCGCAAAATTTCATTTGCCTTAATACCAGTTGCTGATGATAATTCTTTAATTGAAATTGGTTCTGAAATTACAACTTTGCCACCAGTTTGTTTTAACGTTTTAGCACGAACAATGGATTTTCCGTCTCGTTTCTGGCTATCCCTACGAGCTTGTCGGAAAAAACCGCCGCTTCTTCGTAGACGGTTTTCTCGTTCGAGCAGATCTTGTTTACGCCAATTTGCTTCACCCTTATCCTGAGTAGGATTTTGGCTTCGAGACCCTCTTTCATTTTGACGAGGCGCGACAGTATCACGGCGTTTATTTCGCCTTGAACCACGGCCTGATTCGTCTTGTGGTGGTGGCACTTGTTGTGGCGTTCGCACACCTGAACCACCTTGAGGTGCTGGACCAGGTCGTCGTCTTGGTTGACGCGGTTTTGCTTCTGGTTCTGGTTTTTCAATTCTAATCACTCGAGGACCAGCCATTTTTGCTTTAACTGGCGAATCCATCAAGCGACCTTTAGGAATAACCTTCCCAGAACCATCTTCTTCCGCAGGTGCTTTGCTTTTAAAAGAGGGCTCCTTGGTAGCCACCTTTGTAGGAACTTTCTTCTTAGGTTTCTTTTTCGCCTTAGCTTTAACTTTAGAGATATCTACTTTTTCTGCAGTTTCAACAGCTGAAGATTTTTCGCCAGATTCACTAAACCACTCCATTATTGTCGCTTCCAGACCTGCAGAAACTGCTGACTGGTAATTCGCAATATTTGGAATGCCTTCACTCTTACATTTAGCGACGATATCCTTGGAATTTACGCCAAGTGCCTTCGCTATTTTGTGAACTCGATTTGTCGTTGCCTTTTTAGCCACGTGTGTATTCTCCGTTACTGCAATTAAGCGTTAACATCTGTTGATTCTGTTGATTCTGTTTCTTCTGCTGGCATATCTAAAATTGAAGCTGCAACCGCGGCGCTTTCGTCGTCTATTTGTGCATCAAGAACTGCGGCAGCTGCTGCTTCCTCTTCAATACGCTGTGCTTCTGCGGCTACTTTCGCCTCTTCTTGCTCTAAAGTAACTTCCTTAGAACGAATTACAGCAACATCGATGCATCGATCAGCGATTTGTTTTGTGAATTCCAAATCTTCTTCCAATACATTTCTGCCGATTTCTTCAACATCAAATATGCTGATAATTCCAAGTGCCGCCATACGGTCAAGCATCTCTTCTGTAACACCATCAATTGGCTTGAGCGCTTCCCACAAAATTTCTAAGCCCTTTTGATATTCTTCTGGTGTAAGGATGTCAATATCCCAACCAGTTAGCCGAGCAGCAAGTCGAACGTTTTGGCCTCGTCTGCCAATGGCGAGTGATAATTGATCGTCTCGAACAATAATAGTTGCTCGCCCAAGTTCAAAGCACAAACTGACCTCATCAACTTCTGCTGGCTTCAATGCGTTTGAAATGAGTACTTGGCTTGATTCGTTCCATCGAACAATATCAATTTTTTCGCCGCCAAGTTCTTCAACGATATTTCTAATTCTGCTTCCGCGAACACCGACGCACGCCCCAACTGGGTCAACTTTGGAATCGTTTGAAGTAACTGCGATTTTTGTTCTAAAGCCGGGTTCTCTTGACATCGCATGAATTTCTATGACGTGCTCTTGAACCTCAGGAACTTCTGCGTCAAATAATCGTCGAATAAAGTCCGGATGACTTCTTGAAAGGACGATTTTGACTTGATTTCCTGTGTCGCGAACGTCTAAGATGAAGCAACGAACACGGTCGCCTGGTCGGAATTGTTCGCCTGGAATTTGTTCCGAACGTGGCATAAAACCTTCAACACGCCCGCCCTTATCGAGTTGAACGATAAGTGAACCACCTTCGTATCGACTACAAATACCTGTCGTTAATTCGCCTGCTTTGTCAATGTACTCATCAAAAATTCCTGACCGTTCGTCTTCACGAAATCGCTGAATCATGACA
>DTSO01000101.1 GCA_012965315.1 Phycisphaerales bacterium
TTGCGCGCTGGTCGTTCGTCGTCGGCTAGCCGTTCAAATAAATCGGCCAGTACGGCATCGTCAATGCCTATTTCTTTCTTTTTATCACCATCTGGAACGATGTATCGCCAATGACTGAACAGTCGCTCTGGGCGCTCTCCATCCTCCCATGCTCCGATACTGTAATCGAGCCGATCGAAGCCCTCGTCCTCCTCACGCTCGCATAATGTTGCCATTGCGGGTGCATTTGGGGATAGAGGTTCGCCGGTAGATGCGCACTCGCCTGTCGGTCGAGATACGCCTTGTGTATTTCCAAATCGTGCCATATATGAGAATCCTACGGGATAAGCGTATACTTTGAGTATATGAGTTGGAATATTAATGGGTACAACGTTTTAGAGACAGTAATTGAGCTATCAATTATCTGGATTATTATCTTTTATGCCTTTCGATTTCTTCAAGGAACTCGCGGTGGCGTCGTCATTCGCGGGCTAATTGTCCTGCTTTTGCCTCTCTGGTTACTTCAAATGGTGCCAGCACGAATTGCGCAATTTGATAGATTAGACTTTTTTGCAGACCAATTTCTAACTGGTTTATTTTTACTATTAATTATTATTTTTCAACCCGAACTTCGGCAAGCAGCAGTGCGAGTAAGCCAGTCCGGAATGTTTGCGAGATTCAGAAACACATCTTCGGTTGGCAACACAACTATTTCTGCAATAGCAAATGCCTCTGTCTTTTTGGGAAGAAATCAATTCGGAGGACTCATTGCAATCGAGCGCGAAAACAAAGTTGAAGACCATATTGTTGGCGGACAACATCTTGATGCAGAAGTTAGTTCCCCATTACTTCAATCAATTTTCTGGCCAAACAATCCGTTGCACGACCTAGGTCTTATTATTAATGGCGACCGAGTTATGAAAGCAAGTGTGCAATTTCCTCTTGCTGATGAATCTGCCATGCTTTCTGCCGAACTTGGCTCAAGGCACAGAGCGGGTGTTGGCTTGTCAATGCGATGCGATGCTCTCATTATTATCATTAGCGAACAAACTGGTCGAATCTCGTTTGCGGACCATGGCGAATTAACGTTCATCGAACGCGATGAAGTTGAAGCTGAACTTGCAGATCGTTTAAATCCTTCCGTAGAGGCAGTCACCCCTGAACAGACTTCTACTGAGGAAACGAGCAATGCAACAACGACTTCGACGGAGCATGCCGAATGAAAAGAAAAGACGACACACTCGCGATTTTATTTATAACCTTCCTTACAATTGTTGTTTGGCTTTGGGCTGCAGGCAATACGAAACACACTTCGGAAGTTCTTGTAACTTTATACTTGTTGCCACCCGAAGGATCAACCAGTACTATTTCTCCAGAGGAAACTGAAGTGACGCTTGCTTTTTCAGGGGCACGATCAGCTGTCGATGCTGCAAAATCGGCCTGTGGAAACGGGTTGCATCTTACCTTAGGAGAAACCGACGAGACTTTATCATTGGCTGAAGTTTCAAACAGAATTTCCTCGCTTGATGCTATTAAGGATACTGGGGCAACTATTTATAACGCTACTTCTCAATATTTCCCGCTTGCAATTCATACCTTCGAGTGGGTTGAAGCAGTTGTAGAAGTAACATTGCAAAATGTAACAGTTATTGGGGATGTAACCATTGAGCCAGCAACTGTCCAACTAAATATTCCGAAAGAACTACGCAAGTTGTTACCCGAAGCACTCACTGTACAGGCCGTTGTCAGCGAAAATACTCTAAGGCAACTTCAGCCAGGAATTTTGCAGGAAAGAGAAGGTGTAATTCAACTATCTGAAGAACTTGAATCGGCTGGAGTGACAGCAACACCAAGTAGAGTTTCTCTCTCTTTCAAAATTCAGTCCAGCACCAAAACAAGAGAACTTGCCCAAGTACGCGTTTTAATTGCTGGACCTGCAGAAGATTATGCAGCATTTAGAGTGTTTCTCCCAAGAAAAATCATACCGAACGTCACGGTAGAAGCGGAAGCGGGAATTATCGAAGGAATTGAATCAGGTGTCGTCAAAGTTTTCGCAATACTTCGACTCGCTTCAAGTGACATGGAACAGCGTATTCCTACAAAACGCATAACGACTTTCATGGCAATTATGGAAGATGGAACAGGACATGAGCTAGTCGCAACCGTTGAAGACCCAGCGTTACTTGAAATCGAACTTGTAATTGAGCCTATTAAAAAAGAAAAGAAGGAACAACCTGAAACGCCGGTGACTAATTAAATTTCCAAGAGTCGTTTATGACCGCTTATGACCAGCGACTTGCAAACCACGCTTTTTTCCCACGTC
Source organism: Phycisphaerales bacterium (assembly GCA_012965315.1). GTDB lineage: Bacteria > Planctomycetota > Phycisphaerae > Phycisphaerales > SM1A02. The sequence continues at coordinate 2,303 of DTSO01000101.1, forward strand.
GAAGCAAAATAGTTGTTCCGTGAAGTAGATCATCGCTCGTTAATACTCGATCAACTGCTTCATCACCAGAAACTTTTTCACCGTTGATGGACACCGAACCGTTTTTCAAAAACTCTCTCGCCTCACGTTTACTTTTGCATAACTCTGTTTGAGGAAGCATTTCAACAAGCGATGCCGTTTCAGATCCAAGAGAATCTTTTGAAAATTCTCCAGCCGGAACTTCTGCAAAAACCTCGCCAAGCATTATCGCGTCAAGCGACTTAATGTCGCCACCAAATAACGCTTTCGCTGCTTCGTTACATCGGGTCACATTTTCAGAGCCATGAAAAATATCTGTCATCGCATCTGCTAATGCTTTTTGAGCCGCACGCAAATGAGGAGCTTCAGCATGTTCTTTTTCAATAGATTCAATTCTTTCTTGATCTAAGAAAGTAAACCAACGTAAAAATTTGCCTGCATCTTCATCTGGAATATTCAGCCAATATTGATGAAACGCGTACGGACTCGTGCGGTCAGCGGTCAACCAGATTGCGCCTTTTTCCGTCTTACCAATTTTACTTCCGTCACTTGCAGTAACAAGCGGATTTGTAATTCCAGCGCCACGGAACTCGTCATCTGCCAAGCCAGACATGTCTCTTCTAATTAAATCGATGCCCGCAACTATATTTCCGTACTGGTCACTTCCTGCAATTTGAATTGTGCAATCCATTTTTCGTCGTAGATGTAAAAAATCGTACGCTTGCAAAATCATGTAACTAAACTCTGTGTAAGAAATACCCTGCTCTCGATTGTTCAATCGATCCTTTACAGAATCTTTTTGAATCATCGTGTTCACTGAAAAATATTTACCAACATCACGAAGTACATCCAAAAAACCAAGTTCGCACAACCAGTCTGCGTTGTTAACAATAACAGCCGCATTTTCGCCCTCAAAATCAAGCACTTTCGAAAAGCTACGAAGTTGCCCTTCGATATTTTTTGCGACTTGCTCTTTTGACAAAAGTTGACGTTCAGCATCTTTCCCAGATGGGTCACCAATCAAACCTGTACCACCACCCATAAGTACGATTGGTTTATGGCCAGCAAGTTGCCAATGCCGAAGCATTTTTATTGGCATGTAGTTGCCGATCGTTAATGCGTCTTTAGTTGGGTCAAACCCGCAATAGGCAATTCGACTTCCGCTTGCAAGATGTGCTTGCAATTCATCGCCGCCTGTTGTTTGGTGGAGCAATCCACGCCAAGTAAGTTCATCTAAAAATTGCATGTGTCGTATGTTACCGCCAGAGAACAATCTCGTTTTTGATTCGTTTCCGATTTAAGAAAATCATAAGAAAAACTGGCAATCCCAAGTATAGCGGCGTTGAAATAACCAATTGAGCAAGAAACATCCCCTTAACCTCTTGGTTCTGACTAACTAATTCCATTCGCGGGGTCCAATTGGCAATAGCTGATGCGATAGAGAATATTGTGTAAAAAAATGACCAGAGAAGAAGTATTTTTCGTGCTTTTAATCCCCGTTGGAGCAATGCCATCCCAGCACCGACGAGAATAATCGAGAAAAGTATATTTGCAAACGTAATCACATGCATTATCCACTTTGCTGGTTCGGTTGCTTTAAGTTGCGCTACTAGCTCCTCAGACAATTCGCCTTCACCAAACGGAATAGCGGTGTGAAGTTGTTCAATTTCCGCCATTCCCGTAAATGCAAGGCATCCGCCAAAAAGAGAAAGGCCCCCTACAACAATGCAAACAGCACCGATGGTAGTTGGCCACGTTTCAGAATATTGAACATCTTCATTCAAAACTGACGTAAGAACCTTGCATCGTTTTCAAATAGCCATCTAATATCTTGGATGCCATACTTAAGCATTGCTACTCGTTCGATACCAAGACCAAATGCAAAGCCCTGCCACTTTTCATTGTCGTAGCCAAGTTGTTCAAAAACATTTGGGTCTACTAAACCACATCCGCCGATTTCTACCCACTGCCACGTCCCTTTAATTTTCATCTTCATATCAACTTCAGCCGAGGGTTCAGTGAATGGGAAAAAACTCGGTCGGAATCGAACTTCCGCTTCTTCGCCGAAATACGATTTTGCGAATTGAAATAGTGTTGTTTTTAAATCGACCATTGAAACTTTTGGTGCAACGAGTAATCCTTCACACTGATGAAACATACTAAAATGTGTCGCGTCATGTGTGTCTGGTCGATAGACTCGGCCAACAGCAATAATTTTAATTGGTGGTGGTGTTGATTCCATGACACGAATTTGCACCGTCGATGTCTGGCTGCGCAACATTCGGTCGTTACCCATAAAAAAGTTGTCAATTGGATCACGTGCGGGATGATCGTATGGAATGTTTAGAGCATTAAAGTTGTGATGTTCATCTTCAACTTCAGGACCATACGCAACAGAGAAACCCATTCGGCTAAATACTTCTGTTATTCCGTCAATTGTCTTTGTAATTATATGGCGACGGCCAAGAGCAACATCCTTACCTGGCTCTGTTACATCCATTGGATGTCGATCTGAAGTGCTTCTAGCAAGTTCGCCTTTTCGAGTATCAAACGCGCTCTCAAGCGCATTCTTCACTTCGTTCAATCGTTTGCCAACTGCGGGTTTTTCTTCCTTTGGAACGTCCTTCATGAACGGCATAACACCTTTGAGACGACCCTTAGAACCAAGGTACGTAACTCGCCATGTTTCAAGTCCATTGATGGAATCAACCGTGCCAATTTCAACAATCGCATCATCTTGTAGTTTGTCTAGCTTTGAAAGCATTTGAGCATGATACCTAGTTTTTTGGAACAGTCCCCTCGTGGGACAGTCACAGGGGGGACTGTCCCAAAAAACGATAAAAAAAAACAACCCCGAATAATATCGGGGTTGTTTAAAATTAAATACTAGGAAAAAGGTTACTCTTCAGTCTTTTCAGCTTCATCAGTTGTTGCTTCTGGTGTTTCAGGAGCCGCTTCTTCTATAACTTCAACCTCTGTTGCTTCAACTTCTGATGCCGTTTCTGCCTCTGGCGCAATTTCGACTTCAGCCACTGCTTCTGCCTCTGGCGCAACTTCGACTTCAGCCACTGCTTCAGTTTCAGGTGCAGAATCGACTTCAGGTGCAGTTGAAACGAGAACTTTTGCAGCGAAATCGCGACGACGTTGCTTTTGCGTTCGTCGACGTGAATCGTTACCACCAATTTGTGGTCCTTCTTCTTCACCAACGAGTTGCAAAACAACTAAGTCTGTTCCATCACCAAGGCGACGCTTGCCGATTTTGATGATTCGAGTGTACCCGCCGTCACGATCAGCAAATTTTGGACCAACAACTGTCAATAGGGGCGCTTTACGAACTTCACCGTAACGGTTGAATTCGATTGAATCTTCGCTTGGAAGATCAAAGTGATCGTTTTGCTTTGCTGAATCTGGAACATTTGGATCTGCAACCCAGACATGAATCTTTCGGTCATTAATCATTTGCTCAATGCGCTTGCGAGCATTAAAACCACCGCGCTTTGCGATAGTAATAATTTTTTCTACAAATGGTTGAACTGCTTTTGCTTTTGGCAGGGTCGTTTCGATTTGACCGTGTTCAAAAAGTCCAGCAGCGAGATTACGAAGCATCGCAGTGCGGTGCTCGCTGTCTCTACATAATTGTTTTCCATGAATTCTATGTCGCATGGTCGTACTCCTTGCAAAGCGCTACAACGCTTTGGTTACTCATTACCCTCTGCGGAGCCGATGACTTCGTCTCCTGGGTTATCATTAGTTGCTACTTCTTCACTGCACATTTCGTCATCACAGCAGTCAAAATCTGCATCTGAATCGTCACAGTAATCGTCGCCTTCTTCCATTGGTGGAAGTTCGACTGTTCCGTCAACACCTGGGGGCAATTGCATTCCAAGAGTCAAGTTGAGGTCATCGAGTTTTCGTTTGATTTCTCGTAAAGATGTGCGTCCGAAACTTCGTAAGCGAAGTAGTTCGCGATCATTCAAGGAAACCAATTGTGCTACTCGATCAATTGATGCTAATTCCAAACAGTTCGAGGAACGAACAGTAAGGTCTAAGTCAAGAATTGACATGTTGAGCTTTCGAATTAATTCTTCATCAACTGCTGCAGCAGCGGCTGCTTCAACGCTTACAACCTTTGTTCCAAGTGAATCAAACTGAACGAAAGCGTTAAGGTGCTTACGAAGAATCTTTGCTGATTCAACAAGGCACATCTCTGGGCTGATTGTGCCATCAGTCCAAATGTCCATAATTAAACGGTCAAAGTTTGTTTGTTGGCCAACTCGAGTGTTTTCAACTCGGTAGCGAACACGTTGAACTGGACTAAATGAAGCATCAATTGGAAGATCGCCAATGATTTGTTCGTCTTTAGTTGCATATTGTTCCGCAGCAGGCACATAACCACGGCCGCGTTCAATTGTAAGTTCCATTTCAAAATCAATTTTATCTGTCAAAGTTGCGATGACATGGTCTGGGTTAAAAACTGTTACTGATGAATCAGCTTCAATTAAATCAGCTGTAACTTCACCAGGTCCAGATGCTGACAAACGAAGAACTTTTGGTTCATCGGAATCTACATCAACTACTAAACCTTTTACATTCAACACCATGTCAACCATATCTTGCTTGACACCTTCAATTGTGCAGAATTCATGTTCAGCACCTTTAACGCGAATTGAAGTAATTGCTGAGCCCTCAATCGTGCTAAGCAAAATTCTACGAAGACTATTGCCAATCGTTGTACCAAATCCGCGTTCAAACGGTTCTACAATAAATCGACCGAACGTATCGGTTGCTGATTTTTCTTCGAGGATTACACTTGCTGGAAGTTCTAATCCTCTCCATCGTACATGCATCATTGTTCTGTTCCTTCTAACTTATCGGCAGTGGCATGGAGCCAAAAAATTCGCTATTCTCAGAATCGGATCGCGAGGGACTGCCAGCACCTCGCGCCCATCTCCAAGGGCGAAACATATTCTTACTTACACACGGCGTTGCTTCTTCGGACGGCAGCCATTGTGTGGGATTGGTGTATGGTCTTCTACTGCTGTAATTTGCAAACCATGTTGTTCTAAGGCGGTAACCGCTGAATCACGACCACTACCCGGTCCCTTTACCCGAACCTCTATTTCAGTCACACCCATACGTCGCCCCTTAATAGCGACCTTCTCTGCAGCACGTGCTGCAGCAAATGGGGTTGCTTTCCGAGCACCTTTAAAGCCAACTGTTCCTGCAGAATCCCAACAAAGCGTCTCACCACTAAGATCGGTCATCGTGATGATTGTATTGTTAAATGTTGCTTTGACATGGACAATTGCCTTGCCTATATTTTTTCGTGTCTTTTTCTTCGCCATATTGTTTTTCCTTTTTCGCTCTTGCGATTCCTGAATCCTATTTTTGAATCTCTATCCGTAGAGGAATTTTGCGATGATGTTGGGCAACGTGCCAAACAATTCAATTATCCTTTTACACCCTTCTTACCTGCGACTGTCTTCTTACGACCCTTACGAGTACGTGCATTACACCGCGTTCGCTGACCACGAGTTGGCAAGCCCTTTCGGTGCCGTTCACCCCTGTACGATTTAATGTCACGAAGTCGTTGAATGTTCTGTTGAACCTGCCGTCGAAGTGTACCTTCGACAATCAGGTTTGCATCTAAGTACGCAGCGATTCGACCAACGTCATCATCTGAAAGATCACGAGCTTTTGTATCTGGATCGATTTTCGTTTCACTCAGAATATCATCTGCGATTTGCGGACCAATACCATAGATGTAGCGGAGTGAATACCGCACTTTTTTGTTGTCTGGAATGTCTACACCTGCAATACGTGGCATGTTAATTCTCCAATTCCGGT
>DTSO01000102.1 GCA_012965315.1 Phycisphaerales bacterium
TGTTGAGATGTATTGTACTTCCCATTGCTGATGAGGTTGTGGGGGCTTCTTTTGGCGGGTATCCTGCCCACACGGATGCGCATTCTTCTATCAATATTCATAACTCTTTTGGGCATAGTGTCGAATTCGCAAGCAACTTCTAATTTTGAGGACCGAATGATTTCCTCACTCGTGTTTGAGGGGCTTGACCGTGTGACCGAACAACGCGTTCTCAATTTGGTTCGAACGGCTGTCGGGCAACCATATGATGCAACGCAAGTAGCTGACGACGTTCGGACATTGACTCATCTTGGCGAATTTAAATATATATCTGCAGATGTTGTTTTGCAAGAAGACGGCACGGTTCACTTGTTTTTTACATTCCGTGAGCAGCAAATTATTACCCAAGTTTCAGTCGTCGGCAATACGTTGCTCGGTGACAAACAATTATTGTCCGTCGTTCCAGTAGTGCCTGGGCTAGGTAGAGATGAGGATGCAATTGATCGTGGCCGTCGAGCGATTATGAAAATGTATCAAGAGCAAGGAAACTATCTTGTCGAAGTCTTTTCTGAAATTACAGAGTACGGTAAGGATGTAGACGAGTTTACTGGTCAACGCATCGATGAATCCGTAGTTCTCATTTATAAAATCATGGAAGGTCCGCGAGTTCGCGTGAATGGCATTTCATTTTTCGGGAACCATTCATTTACAAATAATGAATTACTCGCGGAAATAGATACCCGAACATTGATTCCGTTTTTACGACGGGGTGAGCTAAACGAAGAGATGCTTGAACAAGATGTCTCAAGCATTCACCGATTTTATGTGAACCGTGGCTTCCAAGAAGTTCGCGTTTCATTTACAGATCCATTAAGTCCAAATGACAAAGAAGCATCAGTTGTTTTTGTTATTGAAGAAGGCCCTCAATACACGCTCGGTGGAATTGCTGCGGAATTTCAAACCGTCAATCGTTTTCCACCAGTGTTCACAGTAGAACAATTGCGTGGGTTAATTCCAATGAAGGAAGGCGATGTATTCCGACAAATTGATGTTGGTGCTGCAGTCCAAGCAATCAACAAGGCATACGGCGTGCTTGGAAGAATTGTTAATGTCGACCCTCGTCAGCAAGCAGTTACGCGTGCGCGCAAGACTATGTACGGTGGCAAGAGTTCGCTTGAACAAGATGTGGTCAATGCAGTTCCGTTTCATGCAGAGCCCGGCGTTACAATTGATATTGTCTTTATGATTGAAGAAGGTGCGCCGACAACTGTCGGATTGGTTGAAATAAAAGGGAATACAATCACTAAAGACAAAGTGATTCGTGGCAGACTTGGATTAAAACCAGGATATCCGTTTGATATTCAAGAAGCATCTCGATCTGAAGACCGTTTAATGCGAACGCAATTATTCCGGAAAGTCACGATGACTATTCAACCAGAAAATCCTGACACGCCCGGCGTGCGCGACTTGCTTGTCGAAGTTGATGAACGTCAAACAGGTTCTGTCAATTTCGGTGTTTTAGCAGGTAGTGACTCGGGATTAATTGCAAACATTTCACTTACGCAAAGTAATTTCGATGTTACCGATTGGCCAGAAAGTTGGTCAGAGTTTTGGCAACGCAAAGCATTCGTTGGCGCAGGTCAACAATTTTCGATGGCGTTCCAGCCCGGTGACGAAGTATTTAATTATGAAATCAGTCTTTCAGACCCTCGGTTTTTAGACACGGACTACAACGTCGGGGGTCGAGTTGGTTACAACCGAAGACAATATACAGACTACACACAAGAGACTGTATTTAGCAAAGTCAGTGTTGGTCGAAGATTCGGGGACATTTGGTATGCAAATGTCTTTGTGTCAGCAGACAAAATTAAATTGACTGATATCGACAACAATGTTCCGGTGGAAATTTTTAATGACCGTGGGCCATCCACTGTTGACGCCGTTGGGATTTCCGTAACACGAAACACGTTCAAACCATCCGTCGCTCCGACGTCTGGTTCAAGGTTTAATATAAAAGTTCAACAGTTTGGTATTCCTACCGGCGATTATGACTTTACAAAAACAGAATTTAAGTACACCACGTATCTTGCAATGGATAGAGATTTTCTAAACCGCGTGTCCACGGTACGATTAGACGCTCGGTTTGGTTACATTTTTAATGGCGTATCGCCAACATATAACCGGTTCTATCAAGGCGGTAGAAATTTCCGTGGTTTTGACTACCGAACGATTTCGCCTAAAGGTACACCAAGAGTTGCCGGTGGTGACCCAGATGTTTCAATTGGTGGCGACTGGGAAATCTTCCTTGGCGCTCAGTATGAATTTCCTGTAGTTGACCGCTTTCTTTCAGCAGTTATTTTCTGCGACAGCGGCACTGTTTCAGAAAATCCAGGGTTTGACAATTATCGTGTAAGCGTTGGAGCAGGCATTAGAATGCACATACCTCAACTTGGACAAGCGCCGTTAGCGTTTGATTTTGGTTTTCCAGTTGTAAAACAAGAATCTGATAAAAAGAGAGCATTTAGTTTTAGTGTTCAACTTCCGTTTTAATACAAAATATATTTCGAATAATTCTCATAGAAGGAATAAAAAATATGCGTACTAACCAATTACAAAAGCTAACAATGGTGTTTGCGATGACAACAGTCATAGCAATCGTCGTCGGGTATGCTGCAGTTGCATCATCATCACAATTGCGACCGCCAACGGTTGTCGTCACTTTTAATATAGAACAAGTAACCGCAGATTTGACAGAGCGCGGTGATGCGGAAGTTAAACTTCGTAAACTCATAACAAATATTGAAGACGAAAAGAAGCTGAAGTTTAAAGCGATTGAAGAATTGAACGTTGCAATAGAATCTGCTGCGGATGCTGACCGAGGCGTTCTTCTTGAAAACCTTGATAAGTTAAAGTTGTCCGCAATTAGTTTTCAGCGATTCGCTGTTTCCCAAATTGATATTGAACGTTCTTTGATGTTTCGAGACCTGTATCAAAAGATTAAAAAATCAGTCGGAGAAGTTGCTGATGAAAACGGTTACGACCTCGTTCTCATTAGCGATAACACGAGGGAAATTTTAGTAAACCCAAACGCAAAAGTGTCAAGAGAATTTCAAGTTCGCGAACAAATCGAAGTAAAAAGAATTATGTTTGCTAGCGATCAAATTGACATCACCGAGCAAATTGTGACACACATGAACCTAGAATGGGAAAAGCACTCAAACTGAGCCAAGAGGAATAACATGAAACAAATAGCACAAAAACAATGGAACACGTTAGCAATTGTTGCTCTCCTTGTGGTCGGTTCGATGGCTTGGCAGTCACAAGCACTTAGAAGAGTTGATACAGCAAAGCCCGCAGTTTTAGTCTCGGTCGATTTTGGTCGAGTTTTCAACTCGCTTGAAGAACGTTCATTTGAGCAGGAAAAAGCGCAAGCACTAATCAACAGAATTGATGAAGATCTTTTGCGTCGTCGAAAACACATTGAAGATTATGAACAAGAACTTGAACTGTACACAGCAGGTTCAGAAAAATGGCAAGACTTAGTTAAGCAACAACAACTTGAATTAGTCGAGTACGAATCTATGGGCGAATATAGAAACCTTCGCGCAGCTCGTGAAGAGTCCAAAGGACTTCGTTCAATTTATAAGAACATACGCAAAGCATGCGCCGAGTTATCAAAGCAAAACGGCTGGGATTATGTTTTTGTAAATGACTTGATTGCACCGATGCCAGAAGGCGATGACGTGGATATGGATTCCGTTATTAGTTCTAGAAGAATGTTGTATGCAAACCCAACAATGGATGTCACAGACGCATTAATTGAACACATGAACGCTTCATTTGACGAGATGGCAGTTCGCTGAATTTCCCCATGGATTCTATGCAACATACTGCAGGTTCACTTGCCGAGTTAATTGGTGCAAGACTTGATGGCCTTGCAACTATTGTTTGCACGGGTGTTTCGAGTTTGAGTGAAGCCAAACAAGGCGACATTACTTTTATGGTGAGCGAGAAGTACTCGCGAGATTGGAAGCAATCAAACGCATCTATCGCTGTTGTGCCAAATGGAATTGAAGTCCCAAATCACGATGGTGAAACGAGGGCATTGCTTTGGGTTGAAGATGCAGATGTTTCAATTGCAGAAGTGCTTTCTTTATTTGAAGTTGAAGTAGATCAACCTGCGCTGGGTATACATGATTCGGTCGAACTAGCACCGTCTGCAAAAATTGGCAAAGATGTTCGAATTGGTCCCTTCACAATCATAGAAAAAGATGCAGTCGTTGGTGATGGTGTATGCATCCACGGAAATGCTCGCCTCGCCCGAGGTAGCCATGTTGGGGCAGGCACGATTCTTCATTCAGGCGTCGTGATTGGTCACGATTGCACTGTTGGTGAAAACTGTATTCTATTTGGGAATGTTGTCATCGGCGCTGATGGTTTTGGCTATTGTGCTTCATTAGACAAAACACACCTTATGAAAATTCCGCATATCGGAAATGTTGAACTGGGAGACAATGTTGAGATTGGGGCTAACTCCTGTATTGATCGAGGCAAGTTTTCATCAACAATTGTCGGTTCTGGGACAAAACTTGATAATTTGGTGCAAATTGGGCACAATTGTAAAATTGGCCAAAACTGCGCTGTATCAGCCACTACAGCCATTGCTGGCTCAGTTGTGCTTGGAAATTGGGTTCAAATCGGCGGTAATGTCGGAATCGTCCCCCACGTAGTAATTGGAGATGGTGCTAAAATAGCGGCAAAAAGTGGAATTATGAACAATATTCCTGCAGGCGAATCTTGGATGGGCTTACCCGCCGTTCCATTAAAAGAAGGATTGCGTCAGTGGGCTGCAGTTCGCAAACTGCCGAAACTAATTACTCAGTTAAACAAGTAACCCACCCAACAAAAACGCGACACCAACCTGGAATTATTCCAGACCCTATCAATGACAGAAGCACCTAAACAAACCAAAGAAAATGAAGCCTTCACAATGGTTGGTACTATGCAACAAACAGTTGCAAGACCAGTCACTGTAAGTGGTAAGGGCTTGTTGCTTGGCAAGGATGCTGATCTAGTCATCGCACCTGCAGCCGCTGGCGAGGGCATCGTTTTTGAGAGGACGGATATTGAGCCCAATGTTCAAATCCCCGCCCTCGTTTCGAATACTACAAATCGGGCAAGGCGCACAACTCTTTCTAATGGCGATGTGACCATTGAAACAGTTGAACACTTGATGTCCGCACTGGCGGGTCTTGGAATCGACAATGCGCTCATCCGAATTGATGGGCCAGAAGTCCCTTGCGGCGATGGTTCATCCATGCTGTTTGTTGAACAGTTGATTGAAGCAGGCACGGTAAAACAAGATTTGCCAAGGCGAATTATGCGGATTCACGAGCCAATTTGCATCCAAGATGGTGAAGCAATGATTGCTGCTTTTCCAACAGAACAAGATGGCTTTCAAGTTGTGTATGATTTGGATTATGGCGACGCTTCCTCGCGAATTGCACAGCAAACTCAAGCATGGAGCAGTTTGAATGGTAGTTATGTAACAGATGTTGCTCCAGCACGAACGTTTAGTCTGCATGAGGAAGCACTAGCATTGCAATCGCAAGGTATGTGCACACACTTATCCCCTTCAGACATATTGGTTATTGGCGAAGATGGACCAATCGATAACGAATTTCGTTTCGACAATGAACCTGTTCGGCATAAAATACTCGACATCATTGGCGACTTGTACCTTGCGGGTTCGTTCATTCAAGGACGAGTTGTTGCAAGCCGTTCTGGTCATGCGTTGAACCGTCGATTGTGCAAAGCAATTATTGAACAAGATAAAGTAGCACGGAGAGATTCTGTTATTTCTTCTGGCTCAGAGATGGACGTTCGCGAAATCCAACGAATTATGCCTCATCGGTATCCAATGCTCCTCGTTGATCGAGTGGTGGAGATGGTTGGAGATGAAAGAGCGGTTGGCGTTAAAAATGTCACTATCAACGAACCATTTTTTCAAGGGCATTATCCAGGCACCCCCATTATGCCAGGCGTGCTAATAGTGGAGGCGATGGCCCAATTAGGTGGTTTGCTCATGAGCAGGAAACTTGAACATACGGGCAAATTGGCTGTTCTTTTGAGTTTAGACAAAGTGAAGCTTCGCCATCCGGTTACTCCTGGCGACCAACTCATTCTTGAGGCAGTCACAATAAGGGCAGGAGTTAGAACTGCGGCTTTGCAATGCAAAGCATTTATTGGTTCACGACTAGCCGCAGAGGCACAGATTCGGTTTATGATGGTTGATGCAGAGCAAGATTAAGTATGTCAAATATTAACCCAACAGCCATTATTGATTCCTCAGCAACGATTGCAGACGATGTGCATATTGGTCCCTACTGTGTAGTTGGGCCAAATGTAACTATCCAATCTGGCACTCGTCTACTTGACCACGTGACAGTCCAGCGTGACACAGACATCGGTGAAGACAATATTTTCTATCCATTCAGCGTTGTCGGTGGTGATCCGCAGGACAAAAAATTTGCAGGGGAAACAACGACGCTTACAATTGGCGATCGAAATCAAATTCGTGAACATGTCACGATTCATCGCGGGACTGCATTAGGGGGCGGAATAACGAGCATTGGGGACGACAACCTTCTCATGGTTGCGTCGCACGTTGCGCACGATTGCAATTTGGGCAGTGAATTAGTCATTGCAAACCAAGTAATGCTCGCGGGTCATATTACTGTTGACGATTGCGCAACAATCGGTGGCGGTGCTGGTATCAATCAATTTGCACGCATCGGTCGTTGTTCGTATGTCGGTGGCCTTGCGCGGATTACACGCGATGTCCCACCGTACATGATTGTTGAAGGAACCCCAGCAGAAGTACGCGCAGTAAACGTCGTGGCAATGTCACGACGCGGTTATTCCGATGTGCAAATTGATGCGATGAAAACAGCGCATCGACGGTTGTTCAGAGAAAACGGTGGCGCTCTCGCTCAAAAAATGGAGCAACTGCTCGAAGAACTCGGCGAACATGAGCCAGTACAAGCACTGTGTCAAGCAATGGCTGCTTCAGCTGCAGGTAAGCATGGCCGTTCAAACGAAAAAGTAGCAACTGCCTAGCGAATCGCTTCGGTGCTTGTATTAATCGTCGTTTTCACCAAATAAATAATGTTCAAACTCGTCATCATCATCGGATACGTCTTCAGATTTTTCATCATCTTTGCCTTTATTGGTGCGTGAATCTTCATCATCTCCATCCTCTAAGTCTGAATCGATTTCAACTTCAACGATAGTATTCTCATCTTCGTCGTCGTCTTCATCGTCATCCCAATTTTCCTTGGTGGCGGTTCCAACAGCCGGAAGTATTGTTCCAGTGCTTGGGAATGTCATAGCAAAATCGTTGGAATCAAAGGCAAATCCTGTATTTTGTTCAAAAATGGGTGTTTCAATGTGCATAATCAATGTCCTACTTAGTGTATTGATATCGAAAAATGCCGAAGTGTCAAGATATAGGTCTGATAATTCCGTTATTTTTTTAAAAATATTGAGAAAATTGAAATGTGGAGTGAATAATAGGTGTTGTATGTTCGATGTCAAACAATAGCGAACGTGCTAGCGATGACAGGGGTAATAGAAACGAACTATGACACTTCAAGTGCTACAACCAAATTCAAACCTGAGCCCACGCGACCAACGTGCTGAGCGGGTTATATGGCTTTTAGGCGGCGTTGTTCTTCTTAGTTTGGCGGATTTATTTCTAACCTTAACGTATTTGACTACAGTTGGGATGAGCGAAGGCAACCCGATTGCTCTCTGGCTTTTACAGTCAACAGGTTCAGTTTGGCCATTGGCAATCTATAAAGGGATAACAGTCGCTATCTGCGTTACGCTCTTGTACAGAAATCGGTACCGTCGCCAAAGTGAACTTGCTTCATGGTGTGCGATGATGATATTGGTTACATTGACAATTTGGTGGAATCAATATTCACACTACCAGCCGATGTTGCCGTTCGCTGAAGATCACATCGTCATGGTTGGAGATTCGTTCGTACAACCTTACGGCAATGTTTCGATTCCGACTTCAAAACAATAACGACAGCGGGGTCTGGTACAGTATTCGTATGAAACGAATCCAGATTCTCATGCTTCTATTCATCTGCTTCGCTGGTTGCAGTGTTCGTCAGCCCAAGGCGCAATTTATTAGTGCATCGATTACACAATCAACGCCAGAAGCATTTTCAATGGATGTTCAATTTGAAATTTTTAATACAAATGACGAGCCGCTCCAACTTATGGAGTACGACTACGTTGTTTCTGCAAACGGCATGACGGTATACACCGGTTTAGCATCAGCAGAGCAAACAATCCCACGGTGGTCATCCATCACAAATACGATTCCAGTTGTTTTACGGAGAGATTCAGTGTTAGGCATGCACCAAGTTGCATGGAACTTGTCTGGCACACTTGGGTATGTTCCGCCGAAAGCATTTTCAGAGACATTACTCATTTCTGGCATTTGGAAACCATCTACATCAATTCGTGCACATGGTCTTGTCCAAGTGCCTGATATAGATTGAACAAACAGAATAACTGACGGAATAATCGGAATAATTGGTAACACGTGCTAGCGTTTGGTTTGCTGTGTGAAGTGCTTGGCTTCCTCTACCGATGGAAGTTACATGGATATAGAAGCTATTCTCGCGATTGCACTGGAAAAAGGCGCATCAGATATACATCTTGTTTCTGGTGAGCCACCGATTATTCGAGTGGATACCGGATTGATTTCGGTAGACCATCCAATTCTCGACCCAGAAGAAATGAAACAGCATCTTTCAAAGATGCTTACCCAGCAGCAACTCGAGACACTCAAAAAAGAGCAAGACGTTGATTTGTCATGGGCGACACCATCTTGTCGGTACAGAGTAAATGTTCATATGCAGCGTGGAATGCCAGCAATCGCAATGCGAACAGTTAAAACAAGCATTCCTCCGCTTGAATCATTAAATCTTCCGCCAGCAATCGCGCCTTTGGCAGAATTGCCACGCGGTTTAGTTTTGGTAACTGGTGATACTGGTTCTGGTAAATCAACAACGCTTGCCTCATTACTAGAACGAATTAATACGACAAAACACAGGCATATAATTACGCTGGAAGATCCAGTCGAATATATTTTCAATTCAAAGGGGTGCTTGGTCGAACAACGAGAACTTGGCAGAGACATGCCAAGTTTTGCTTCTGGTTTGAAGCATGCGCTACGTCAAGACCCCGACATTATTTTGGTTGGCGAAATGCGCGACCTTGAAACGACTTCACTTGCAATTTCAGCAGCAGAAACAGGCCACCTTGTTCTTTCAACTTTGCACACCGTAAATGCATCGCAAACAGTTGAACGAATAGTTGACATGTACCCTGCGAATCAACAATCACAAGTCCGTTCGATGTTAGCAAATACGTTAAAAGCAGTTATCTCTCAGACACTCTTGCCAAAAATTGGTGGAGGAATGGTTCCTGCAGTCGAAATTTTATTGTGCGACCCAGCCGTCCGTAACATTATTAGAGAAGCACGCACATTCGAAATAGCAAACGTTATTGAAACAAACAGTCGAAAAGGCATGATTTCAAGAGATGCATCTATTGCAACCCTTGTTTTTAATGGCCTCGTAGAAAAAGATATTGCAATTGCAAACTCAACTGACCCACAAAGATTACAAATGACTCTCGCTGCATAAGGAAATTAAGATGCCAACATACCGCTACGAATTACAACAAGAAAGCGGAGATCTGTTGATAGGCCAGCTCGCTGCACAGACAGCCGCTGGTGCTGCTAGTGCATTGAAAAATCGAGGGGGTCGAATCGTACGGCTCGTTCCAGTTAATAATTCTGAGGAAAGTGCCCTCAAGAAATTCTGGGTATTTATGAACGCAGGAAGTGGTCCATCAAAAAAGGACATACTTGATTTCACTACACAGTTAGCAGTTATGGTTCGCGCGGGTATCAGTTTGCGCGTTGCGATTGGTGGTATATGCGAACACGTTGAAAACGATAAATTTAAATCAATCCTAAGATTAATTATCGAAGAAATCGAATCAGGCGCAACGTTTTCAGACGCTATTTCGAAATTCCCAAAACTTTTCTCTCCGCTTTATATCAACATGGTCCGCGCGAGTGAATTGTCTGGTTCCTTTGGACACATGCTTGACCGCATCGCGAAAATTATAACAAGGCAAATTGAAACACAGAAAATGATTATTGGCGCAAGTATTTACCCTGGCGTAATTGGCGGCCTTGCAACGGTTGTCACGATTTTCTTGTTGACTTTTGTTTTACCACGTTTCGCAGGTGTATTCGCTGGTAAAGAAGAAATCTTGCCATGGCCAACTGTTTTTCTTATGGCATTAAGTGCATGGATGGTTATCTATTGGTGGATTGTTCCAATTGTAATTTCTTCAGTTTCTGTCTTGTTGGTTTTGGGAGGCAAAACAGAACGTGGCGGCGTCATTATCGATTCGTTGAAATTACGCTTACCCATTCTTAGGAAAATGTTGCGTGCGTTATATATAACTCGTTCATTGCAAACATTAGGCGAATTAGTAAATGCAGGCGTGCCAATTTTGAGTGCGCTTGAAGTAACCGGAAACATTTCTGGTAACAGACAATATTTTAAGTTGTGGGAGGATGTTGGTACAGGCGTAAAAGATGGTCGTCGAATAAACGAGATTCTTGATACAACAACTCTATTACCTAAGCCAGTTGTGCAAATGATTTCTGCTGGCGAAGAGTCAGGCAAACTTGGCGATGTTCTTGAAGAAATTTCAGAATATTACGACCGAGTTCTTCGCGATGCTGTAAAAACATTTACAAGTTTAATTGAGCCAGCAATGATTGTTTTCATGGGCGGTATCGTTGGATTTATCGCGATGGCAATTATTCTTCCAATTTTCAAAATGAGCGCGGTGGTAACAGGATGAACCGAAGATCAAACACATCACGTAGGGGTTTCTGGCTTGTCGAATCTGCAGTTGCAATAGCGGTGATTGGAATTGGAGTCGTTGCTGTAGTTGGTTCGCAACAAGCGTGGCACATCCAAGCGGTTGCTTCCGAAGAACTCGCAACAGGGATGCGCCTTGCGACTGAAATTAGAGAGTTATCACTTTTGCTACCTGCAAATGACCCGATTACTGGCTCGTCTACTTGGGGTTCTGAGGTTGGCGAAGTGTTGCCTTATGACATTGATGACTTAGATGATCTAGACACAGTTGTTTTCTCAGAAGCAGCAGGAACAGGTCCTATTGATGCAACGGGAACAACAATCGTTGGAATGATTGGTTGGGAACAACAAATAACAGTGCGCTGTGTTGATCCGTTTGACATAACAGTAGTCGTTGCAGACGGCAGCTCACAAACAGTGCGAATAGATGTTTCTGTTTTACACAACGGAAAAGAAATTACGAGGTTGCCATGGATTGCACCAAGATGAAAAATAGTTACTCAATACGAACTCGCAACGGTTGGGCAACTGTCCCAGCTCTACTCATGTTGACAGTTATCGCTTCAATTTCAGCAGGGATGGCAAGCGTATCTTGGACGAATGTGCGAAGTGCTCAAGCAATGATTGGTATTGCAAAAGCACAGTCAGCGGCTGAATCTGGTTTGTCGTTTGGTAGCATTAGATTGTTAGATGAAGTTAATCGATTTGTAATAGATAGAGGTGTAATCGACGCGGCGTTAGCAGACAAATTATGGAAGGGCACATGGACATCTGCAGACGGAATAATAAATGTGTCACCAGGAAATGGCTATATAGTTTCATCGCCAAGCGGTCTAGGAATTGTGCATTGTTTGCAAGATGTGTTTGAACAAATTGATACGCACTGGATTGAAATTACTTCGGCGGATGCAATATTGCCAACGTTATCAAATGGCGATTTGATTTTGGATGTGAAGCCGATTGCTGTTGATTCGACTGAGGAAACTTTCTTTAGGTTGCAGTATGAACTGCAACAAAACAGCACACGCATTCTTGTTAAAAGTACAGGTGAGTATTCAGGGATTTCAAGAACAATTTCAATGGAATTTGATTTGGATAAACGCATTGACTATGCTCTCGTAGCAATGTCACGCGTTATGCTCGGTCGAAATGTTATTGTTGAAGGGCCAATCGGCACAAGGTATGGAACGGAGAGCGGGGAACTTAACTCTGGCTTTGGCGTTCCTCTTGTAATGCGAAGCGATTTTGCTGGAATTGATCCAGTTTTACTTGATGCTGAAATAGCAACATTCGCAACTGCAATTCTTGCATACGATGTCGATGGAGATAATCGATTGCGACCAAATCATCCGACAGAAGCGTCGGGTGTTGGGGGTTCAATTACTGATTATGATGGTGACCAATACGTCACCGAGATGGATTTGTTTTTGTCTCGGTATGACAGCAATGGCGACATTAGAGTGGTGTTTGATGCATCGCAAGCAGCATTGGCGGGGCACTCGGGCTTAACAAATGAATTTACGCAAGATTTACAACTTGCACTTTTAATTGACCTCGCTAAAAGCGACAGGAACATGGATGGCATTGTTGATAACAAAGATCAAGAATTAGGCTGGAACGACGGCATCATTGATGCTCGCGATAGATATGCAAAAGTAGATGGCTCGATTGGTTTCGCTGTTGGCGTTGCAGATTGGGAATCTGCAAGCGGAGGATCTTGGCAGGAAGATGTTCAGGGCTCAATTGTTCCCGACTTCGTTTCATCTGCGTCACAATTTCAATTACCTGCTTCTAGTTTGGCGGAATTAACAACCGATATGTTTGCCGGTTCACAAACTTGGTTTGAAACAAAATCACTAACTGGCATGCCATTTGGCGACACATCAACTGGCCAGGTTTCTTCAAACTTACTAGGCGGCGGTACGTACACGCCTGCTGCAAGTAACACCTGGGAGGGTGTTCCCTTCGAATCTGATGGCGCATACGATTGGTACCAACGCCCCGTGTATAGAGACATGGCATTTAATAACGTTCGAATTCCAATTGGAACAAATGCTGTTTTTGAAAACTGTATGTTTGTTGGTGTTACTTGGGTTGAAACTACGGAAGATGTTGATGACCCAAATTGGAATTTTACAGGATCGTTGGAACCAGACGGTAGCGGTGGATACGTTGAACAATTTTCTGACCTTTCATCGACAACTGGTGGCGTGGAATATGAAAGCACTAGAGAACTTTCAAACAATGTACGATTTCATGATTGCACATTTCTTGGTTCGATAGCTGCAGATGTTCCTTCCGAATTTACGCATTGGCGGAACAAAGTTCAAATTACAGGCGAGTCAAGATTCTTCTTGGATCCAAATGACCCCGATGTTGCAGCGCAATCTGATGCAATAGTTTTGCAAGCAGTTTTAAATTCTATCGACCCTCTTGATCGCGAACAGATGGAACGAAGTTCGGTATTGATGCCCGGTTGGTCTGTTGAAATTGGTTCTTTTCAAAACAATGAATCCGTAGGCGTAAAATTAACAGGAACAATTGTGAGCGGTCTTCTTGATCTTCGCGGCGTGGTTGACGTGCACGGTGCAATCCTATCGACGTACCATCCAATTGCAGGTGAGGGCGCACTCTATTACGGTGGAGAAGCAGATGCTTTCAACACAACGCTTGGATACTTTGGACCAGAAGATGGCGATGACGAAGGAATCAACGACGGTTCAAAAACTTTCGCGGGTTATGGCAGAGTTTCTCTTCGAGCAAATCCAAATGCTCCAATGCCCGACGGTGTTCCGTGGCCAATCACAATTGTTCCAGATGGCTCAACATATCAGGAGGGTTCCTAATGAGACGTGGGTTTACAGTTATCGAAGTTTTAATTGGCATGGCAATTTCCGCAATTCTCTTGACCGGCTTGTTTGCATCTATTCAATCTTCTGTGAATGCGTATGAACGTTCTTCTGCAGATGGTGTGAATCGTCTTACCTCAAGATTATTAGTTGAGCGAATTGCGTTGCTTGTTCGAATGGGTTCATCTTTTGGACCTCTTCCAGCAAATGCAACGATCGACGAACTTGAAAGTAATATTCTTGAAATCACAACCCAGAGTGGTCAAGAAATAATCATTACATGGAACAGTGTTGATGAAACACTTGAAATGGATGTCGACGGAGTTGTATCCACAGTGCTTGGCGGTGTAACACAAGACGCGAGTGGCACACCAATTACACCGTTTCTATTGCAATTCGAAAATGGTACCACGTTGCAACGAGTGACTATAAATCTTGCAGTAATCCCTGACCCAGAACATGCAACTGCGATGGATGGGCAAGGCGAAACAATTCGTTTAACTGCTTCGGTTATGCCTCGCGCTCAGTTGTATTAAAGTTTAATTCGTACGCTGTAAGTGAATCTTTTGCTTCTGCGATGACACGGGCAATTGGTTCGGTGTTGCTTGGTCGAACATGAACCCAACCCTCATCAAAATCAATTCGAAGTCCATCACTGTCGTCTAGTTTTTCATTTGCGTACGCTTCTTTTAATCGTTCGATTTCTTTCTCGATAGCAGGTATTCCGCCGAGTTTAGCGAGGTCAATTGTTCGTTTTATCATTTCATATTTTTGAATAGAGTTCACGATGGTTGAAAGTTTTTCATCTCGTTCTCTCATGAGGTCTAGAACAAGCGCCATGCCAGAAAGACTATCGCGTACCCAACAAACTTTTGGGAAAATTACACCACCGTTTCCTTCGCCGCCGATTACGCAATCGTGTTCTTTCATCGCCCCCGCAACATTTGCTTCTCCGACTGCGGAACGATAGGATTTGCAATCATATTGTTTTGCAACGTCGTCAATCATTCTACTTGTAGATAAATTAGTTGCGCAACTTGTGTTTGGGTGTTTCGAAAGCCACTGCAATGAAGAAAGAACAAGTGTAAATTCTTCGCCAAAGTACCTTCCGTTTTCATCAACGACAGCAAGTCGATCTGCGTCGGGGTCTTGAGCAAACCCAACATCAGCATCAAATTTATTGACCGCTTCACAGAGGCCTGTAAGATTTTCTTCTTTTGGTTCGGGCGTATGTGCGAAGTCCCCGGTTGGTTCGCCATTAAGGTGTAATATATCACACCCGAGTAATTCTAAAATTTTATATCCAGCTTCGCAGCCTGCGCCATTTATGGAATCTAATACAACGCGAAAATTCCTTTCGCGAATGGGTGCGGGGTTAATGATGCCCAAAACTTTGGAGATGTGCGTGTCGTGTCCTTGCGTATTTACTATAAGCGAACCGCCGTCTTTCGCTGGCAGGGATATTTTTTCATGAAAACGCCGAATGATATCTTCCGCTTCTTCTTTGGAAGGCGCAAGCCCATCACCGTCAAGGCACTTCAAACCATTCCAAGGTGTTGGGTTATGCGAAGCGGTCACGATAATGCCGCCATCAGCTTTCAGCGCGTTAATCATTACGCCAGCAGTTGGCGTTGCAACAACACCAAGGTCTGTCACAGTGCAACCTCTTTTTACGAAAGCGTCAGCCGCAGCTTGTTGTAATTCTGGTCCGCTTGGCCTACTGTCTCTCGCAACGCAAAGCGTTGGCACACGACCGAGTTTGTCATGTAGAAAAGACGCAAAAGCATCGGCGTAGGTGTTTGCAACTTCTGAGGTCATCGTTTCGCCAACGATGCCGCGAGCACCTGAAACAGAAAGCATTAATGGGGCGTTAGTCATAGTCGATAGGTCGCAATACAGTTTGGGGCTTCAGTGAGTTCAACACAGTGTAAACGAGCAGGGGATGGTACCCGTTTTGCAAGTTCAGTTGCGATATACATGGCGACAATTTCTGTCGAAGGATTTTTGCCGTTTAAAACAGCATTTGTGTTTAAGTTTGTGTCAACGAGCGTCCCAACAACTTCGTGCAAGTCTTTTTGAAGTTGCAAGAAATCAACGACAAGACCATCTTCATCAAGTGTTTCGCCCGACACAACAGCAGTCACTTTCCAATCATGTTCATGCGGAATTTCTTCAACGCCACCGATGGTGACAGCGTGTTGCGCGATAAAAGAATCGGAAACGGAAACATCAAACATCAGTAGATTTCCACTCTTCTTTGACTTCCCAAGTGTATGGCTGTTTGCTGCAGTCAATATCAACAGCGAAAAAACCACCTCGGTGTTGCTTTACGAGTGGCCAAATAATATCGCGGTCAGTATTTGGAATATTGCGAGACATAATTTCATCAATGGCAACCCATTCGAGGGTGCCTTCATCAATTTCCATCGATGTAATTTCCGAAACGCTAACAGTCCTTGTGACTTCATAAAGGAAAATGAGCCAGTGCGTTGCTCCTTCAAATGCGGTTTCCGCGAGCATGCCTGAAAGTCGAATGTCATTTGGTTCGACGACTACTCCTGACTCTTCATGAATTTCTCGAATTGCACAAGCGTGTGGGCTTTCGCCAATGGATGCTTCAAGTTTGCCACCGATTGGCGAATATTTATCAAAATTTGGTTCTTTGTTTCTGTGCAATAACAGCAAGCGTCCATCTTCATCATACAGGTAACAAAGCACGGCGATTTTGTAAGGCAAGTCAGCGATGGAATAATTATCAGGCATGTTGTACTTCTTGAATAATTGTTTTCATTTCAGAAACGGATTGTTGAATGCCGGCAAAAATGCTTCGGCTAATAATAGAGTGCCCGATGTGCAATTCAGTAATACCTTGGATGGATGCAATGCAACGGACATTTCCGTGCGTTAAACCGTGGCCAGCATTACACTGCATCCCTTGTTCAAGTACATACGCGACTGCGTTTTGCACGCGTTCAATCTCTAACAAAACTTCTTCGCAATCCAGAGAGCAGTTATTGGCAAGGACAGCTTCTGCAAATGGACCGGTGTGGATTTCGCAGACTGTAAACCCGCATTGTTTCGCTGCATCAATTTGTTCTGTATCTGCGTCAATAAATGCGCTCGCTGGCATTGAACCTGCGGTGATGTGGTCAACAAATGCTGTCAGCCCATCAATATCACTACGAATATCTAAGCCACCCTCTGTCGTAATTTCATTTCTGCCTTCTGGGACAACCATCACCATCTCGGGTCGGGCTTTCAAAGCAAGTTCAAGCATTTCTGTGGTGGCAGCAAGTTCAAGATTAAGTGGAACTTGCAGGCATTCACGTAGGCGAAACAAGTCTGAATCTTGCATGTGCCTTCTATCTTCACGAATATGAAGTGTAATTCCGTCGGCACCGCCAATAATTGCCTCTTGGGCTGCGAGAATCGGATCGGGTTCGATAGTCATCCTCGCTTGGCGAAGGGTCGCCACGTGGTCGATATTTACACAAAGTTTGATCATGTTTCAGTTCCAAATAATAGACCATACATACGAGTGGCGAGTATACTCCCACAGAGCCGATATGCGGTCTTTAGAGAGCCCTTTAGATGCCAGAGTTTCAAAAAAAATTAGCACAATTGTATGCAGATTTGAACACCCAAGGTGCTCGGATTTCTGATCAACTTTTACGGGCTGTTGAATCCAGTTTTGATGGTGATGTTACAAAAGCACAATCCGTTGTTGATAGTGATGCAATCATTGACAGAGTGGATGTTGAAATTGAACGAGCTTGTATTGAACTGCTCCGATTAGGTGCAACAGATGAACATAGCATTCGAAGCGTCCTCACAATTGTAAAAGTTAACAATGAATTTGAACGCATTGCAGATTGCGCAGTCATTGTTGCGGAGTCAGCAATTAATCATAAAAATTTAATTGCAAATGCTCCGCCAACTTTTCGAGTGATGGCAAATAGTGTTGTTGGTATGGCAAGGGATACAAATAAATCTCTTGCAGACACAGACACAGAGATGGCTGTAAGAGTTTTGTCTTTCGATGATACAGTCGATCGCTTTCGAAAAGAAATAGTCATGGATGTTCAAAACAGAACAAGTAGCGGCGACTTGAAGCCACTCGTTGCATTTGAGTTGCTCGCGGTGACTCGTGCGATGGAACGAATCGCCGATCATTGCACGAACATTTGTGAGCAAGTTATTTATCTTCAAACCGGGAAAATTGTTCGGCATCTCGCAGAGGGCTGGACTTCGCCGGAAAACCCAACGTTTTGAATGGCTTGCAAAGTAAACTACATGAACAACTAGTCGCTTTCAATCAAGAGCATGTTCTTGCATTTTGGGATGAGTTGGCCGACAACGAAAAAGAAAACTTAACAATTCAAATTCAATCTATTGATTTCAATTTATTTGCGTTGCATCAATCAAAACAAATAGATTCTAAAAGTAAACAAATAGAGCCATGTGAAGTCCTCGCTTTGGATGCCACGTACAAAAAGCAGGGGGTTGCATCTATAGAAAATGGTGAGATTGGCATACTCACAGTAGCAGGCGGGCAAGGTACACGACTTGGTTGGAGTGGACCAAAGGGAACATTCCCCGCAACACCCGTTACCGGCAAATCACTGTTTCAACTTATCGCAGAGCAAATACTTTGTGCTTCAAAGAAATATAAAACAACCATTCCGTGGTATATCATGACGAGTATCGAAAATGATAGCGCTACGCGTTCGTTTTTGATTGACAATAATTGTTTTGGTTTGAAGCGGACAGACATTTTTATTTTTACGCAGGGCGAAATTCCTGCAGTTGACACTGATGGGAATATGCTTCTTGAAACGAAGAGTAATATTGCCATGAACCCAGACGGGCATGGTGGTGTAATTTCTGCGCTTCGACAGAGTGGTGGGTTAGACGAAATGAGTACGCGCGGAGTAAAATATCTTTCCTATGTGCAGGTGGATAATCCGTTAGCTAATGCCATTGACCCAAACTTTATTGGCTTGCATCTGTCAGAAAAATCTTCTACTGAAGCGTCAAGCAAATGTGTGTTGAAAATTGATCCAGATGAACGTGTTGGCGTGTTTTGCAAAGTGAATGGCAACCTTGAAGTTGTTGAGTACAGCGATTTGCCCGAAGATAAAGCGAATGAATGCGATGGCGAAGGTAAACTTGTGTACGCTGGCGGTTCAATCGCAATGCACATTTTTACTGTCGAGTTTTTGCAACGCATTGCAGACGATTTGCCATGGCACAAAGCAAATAAAAAAGTGCCGTGCATCAATTTGCAAACGGGCGAACAGTGCAAACTCGAGTCGCCTAATGCGTACAAGTTCGAAAAATTTGTATTCGATGTCTTACCGCTTGCGAGCAATTCGATTGTGGTGGAAACGAAACGCAATGAAGAGTTTGCGCCAATTAAAAATACAACTGGCCAAGATTCTCCTGAAACGAGCCACAATATGCAACGCGAACGCGCAACTTCTTGGTTGCGTTCAAGGGGTGTTGATATTTCAGGCGGTGCAATTATTGAGATTAGTCCACTTGCAGGTGCTTGCGCGGAAGATTTAAACGAAGCCGAACTTCCAAAAGCAATCGGTTCGGATGAGATTGTGGTGATTTAAATGGAAGCGTGGATAAACGATCTCATTGGGTTTGTTGATCCAACGATGGGGCCGTGGATTGTGTTTGGCCTCCTTCTTCTTTCAGGGATTGGAGTTCCACTTGGGGAAGATATTATCATTATCCCTGCTGGGATGTTGGTTCAGCAAGAGGCGCTTCCACTTATGCCCACTCTTCTTGCTGCTTATTTTGGAGTTATCGCAGGAGACATTATTTGGTTTACCGTGTGTTCAAAATTGGGTACTCGGTTGGTCCACAAAAAATGGTTTAAACGGTTGGTCCATCCTAAACGAATGTTGCAAGTGAAGTACCAGTTCGATGTTCGGGGAGCGTGGGTAATCGTGCTTTCAAGATTTATTCCTGCAAGTCGAACGACAACAATTACTGTCGCTGGCATGATGCATATGAGTTATTGGAAATTTATCACCGCAACAGCTAGTTGTGTTTTGATAACAGCACCTATGCAATTATTTGCAGGTTGGTGGATTGCAGATAGTTTGCAAGCAAAATCAATGGTTGAACTCATCGTGCGCTTGCTGGGACTAGTTATGGTAGTTGTCGCAGCAGTTTGGGCCTACAGGTTGTGGTCTAGCCATAGAAGCACTGGCACCAAACCTCCAAGAGCGAGGGCTTCTTGGCTCCGATATTTTCCCCGCAAGAAAAAGTAATACAAGTTTCCTGTTTGGTTAGTTATACTAGGGGTATGAGAACAGTAATTACAGGTCAAATCGGAATGGACAAGAAGCCTTACTTGGAAAAAGTATCGGATCTTGCAGGTGAACGTGGTAACAACATCGACATCTTTAATGTCGGCAAAATGATGTATTCAGAGGGTCCGGATATTCGTGCGGGA
Source organism: Phycisphaerales bacterium (assembly GCA_012965315.1). Taxonomy (GTDB): domain Bacteria; phylum Planctomycetota; class Phycisphaerae; order Phycisphaerales; family SM1A02. The sequence goes on from DTSO01000102.1 coordinate 20,289, forward strand.
CGAATTTTAGACTTGCCATTGAGCCGTTTGCATTCTCTTCGTCGTGCAGCAATTAAAGATATTGTTTCTGCTTCGACTCCGTTTGAGGAGCATCCAAATGTTGTGATGAATACGCACGCAACGTTTAGGTGGCGACATGGCTTGTTTCCTGCATTTGATTTTGATCAAATGGATGACTTTAATCCTAACTTATTTATTTGCCTTGTTGATAATATTGAAGTTGTGCATGACAGGTTGCATGCAGAGCATGACATTGATGCGACTTTAAAAGATTGTATGGTTTGGCGCGAAGAAGAAATCCTTGCAACCGAACTTATGGCACAAGCATGTGGTTGCAGAAATTCCTTTTATGTTCTTAGCCGTGGTCGACATCAAGATACAACTGAAACTTGTTATAGATTGATTGCGCGAAATAATTTGAAAAAAGTTTATCCAAGTTTTCCGATGAGTCATGTTGTTGATATGCCGGATATTCTTGAAGAAATAGATCAATTTAGAGCAGCACTTGCTGAACATTTCATTTCATTCGACCCAGCAGATGTAGATGAAAAATTGTTACTCGACCGCGGTATTGAAGCTGCAAAAGAGGGCAAAGATTGGATTGAAGTCGAGGCACATGCGTTTGGTGGTAAGCGTGGTGGCGACCCGATGCGCGTTTCAGTACGTGAAATTCTAGACATTGCTGGCGACATTGATGGTCAAATTTACATGCGCGACTTTAGGTTGATTGACCAATCTGACATGATTGTTTCCCTAGTGCCCGAACTTCCAGGCGGAGTTCCTGGATTATCAAGCGGTGTTGAACGAGAACTGCAACACGCATGGGAACACACAAAAGAAGTCTACGTTGTTTGGAAGCCGTCTAAGCCACCTTCACCATTCATTACTGAAACGGCAACTAAAATATTTGGATCAGTCGATGAAGCGTTGGATTATTTTTCTCAGCAGGGTTTCTTTGAAATGGCAAGTTTGTTCGGCAATTGATCGTCAAACGCGACCCATTCAAGTGATAGGCCTTGTGCGGCCATCGTTTTCCCTGCGCGCCTCCGGTCGCAAGACGCAATTATTTCTGGGACTGATTCGGGGTTAGTGTAACCCCTTCCAACTTCTAGGAGTGTGCCTGCGATTATCCGAACCATGTTCCAAAGAAAACCAGCACCTGCAACATCGATAGAAATACGCCAGTCGTCAGTTGCGTACACTTCGCACTGATCAATTCGGCGAACAGTCGTTTTTCTACCATGGTTTAATTTAGTAAAGCCAGCGAAATCATGTTCACCCAAGAAGTGCTCAGCGGCTTCTTGCATTTTTTCAATATTTAGAGCGTACGCTGTGAAGGCGAAGAATCGGCGGTCGAATAATGGTTTTCGTAATGGATTACTACAACCATGCGCAAGTTTATATTTGTATCCCTTGCTTGTGCAATGGTTGATTGGATTAAATTTATCATGTACAACATCGACATGTCGAACTTGTACATCGTTTGGCAACCATGAGTTGAATCCGAGCACTAATTTGTCGGGGTTAATGCAATTTGTTGCGTCGAAGGTGACGACTTGTCCTTGAGCGTGAACACCGGAGTCGGTCCGTGAGGCTCCGGTGAGTACGATTGGCTGGCGCATAACCTTTACAACGGCTTTTTCAAGTACGTCTTGAATCGTACGTAAATAGCGGTGCTCTGGATGCACCTGCTTTTGCCAACCATGAAACTCTGTTCCGTCGTATGCCACTATCATCCTGTATCGCATATACGTATCTTAATGTGTCATAGGGTCTGGTACACCTGTACTCGGTAGATCCGTCTCAGGTACAGGTGTACCAGACCCTATAAAATACTAGGATGACACAAATACTCGTAGTTGGACCTCATCCAGATGATCAGGAACTTGGCATGGGTGGAACAATCGCTAAATTAGTCGACCAAGGGCACGATGTTTTACTTCTTGACATGACCAGTGGCGAGCCCACGCCGCACGGTTCACCAGAAATTCGCGCAATCGAATCAGCCGCCGCAGCCGAGATTCTCGGCGTGAAGCGCGTATCGGTTAACCTTCCCAACAGATATGTCGAACATTCAATTCCTGCTCGCCATGCTGTTGCTGCAGTTATTCGCGAACACCAAGCTGAAATAGTTTTTACGCCATATTTTGAAGACGCACATCCAGACCACATTGCAACTACAAAAATAGTTGAAGATGCTCGGTTTGATGCAAAATTGACAAAGATTGACTTGGCGGGCGACCCAATTTATCCTACTTGGTTGTTTTATTATTATTGCACCCATCTTCGAATCGTTCCAAACCCGAGCTTCTTAGTAGATACCACTGGCTTTGCGAAACAAAAAAGAGATTCGATAGTTGCTTATGAATCACAATTTGTTATTCCAGAAAATAATCGCCCGATTGTAGATTGGGTTGAAGCCCAAGATGCATATTTCGGAGGCCGATTACGAACAGAAACAGCAGAGCCGTTCTTTACTCGCGAACCAATTGGCTTAACGAATATTGACGGTTTGGTTTAACTTCCAGTCGAACCAAATCCACCTGCGCCACGAACCGTATCGTCGAGTTCTTCGACAACTTCAAAAGTTGCTTGCACAACTGGCGCAATTATCATTTGCGCAATTCGCATATTCGGTTCAACGATGAACATTTCTTTGCCGTGATTTATGAGTGGTACGCAACATTCTCCACGGTAATCTGCATCAATCGTTCCGGGCGCATTTGGCAATGTAACACCGAACTTTGAAGCAAGGCCACTTCGAGGGCGAACTTGTGCTTCGAAATGATCTGGTAATGCCATTGCAAAACCCAAAGGTATCATCTCAATTGCTCCGGGAGCAATAGGTATGTTTTCAGTATTGGCTGAATGTAAGTCCATCCCAGCGGCAAGTTTTGATTGGTAGCAGGGGACCACCGCTGTTTCTCGAAGTTTTTTATATTTCACTTTGACATGGTGCATGTGAACATTGTAATTGGCGAAGGCGTATATGATGCAAGAGATGGAGCACGAACACATACCAAATTGGGCAATACATCGCCGGCTCTACGTATGGGTATTGAGTTTTGCAGCAAAATCAATAGCGCCATTTGTCTTATTTGGCATCGCATTTGTTGAAGCGTTCATGCCATTTGTTCCTCCAGACGCGTTGCTCATCCCGATGTGTCTTGAACAAAGGCGTAAATCTGGACTTTTCGCCATGATTGCAGTTGTGGGAAGCGTGGCGGGCGCGATGGTTGGTTATTTTGTCATCGCATCACTTATTGCCAACGGAACAGAATGGGTATTCGGAGCCGAAGCAATTGAACATATTGTTTCGGAATTCGACAAACGGGGCACTTCGTACGTTTTTATAGCAGCGCTTACTCCAGTTCCATTTTTTGCCCTCACTACAGCAGCAGGTGTCGCAAAATTAAACTTCGCAATGTTCCTTGCAGCATGCGTCATTGGCCGTTCACTTAGGTATGGAATTGAAGCTGGAATCGTCTGGTGGATTGGCGAACGGGCAAAAACATTCATCGAAAAATGGTTCAATCTCATTACAATTGTTGCTGGAATTGTAGTCATCGCAGGTTGGGCAATTTTACAATTACTGTAAGTGGTAAATTAACCGCCGATTGTGCTCATAGTTTTTAAGGGACGTTTAAAATCATCTCTGTTCATGCCGTGCCCCGCAGATTTCGCCCAGACAGCATCTTGAAAAAATGTTCTCAACTTGTCATCGCTAGCGCCACTACGAAGTAGCGAGCGGATGCACCATTCATCATCACTAAATAAGCACGGCCGAACAGTCCCATCTGCCATGATACGCATGCGATCGCAACCATGGCAAAAAGATTCAGAAACAGAAGCGATGAAACCGATTCGACCACC
>DTSO01000103.1 GCA_012965315.1 Phycisphaerales bacterium
GACCGAGTGCGGGCCCAAATTTTAGAATTTCTTTCTTGGTCATTCTCTTTCACCTCTCCTGTTGACAATTCTAAGATTGCCTTAACACCATCAATGGTAGGACTACATTTGCCTTAATACAAGCAAATTCAAAAAAAATAATTCAAAAGTTACCATGTATAACCAGATTTTCCATCTAGGGCACTGTAAATCTGGTCCACCCTTGACATATTTCAATGCCTGTGAATTAGATTCATCATAACCCAACGTTGGTGTTCTCTAATTGATAGGAGCACGGACGCGCTTCTAGGCGCCGTAAAAGGCAAGCCCGTTGAGGACAATTTCATGTGCTTGATAGTGTGTTGAACTGCAACTTTGGCAGTGTGAAAAAAGCAGACTGTAGGTGTGGATGGATCCCCTGCTCTTACTCGCACGGTCCCCAGTTGCCGACCACGATGAGTAGGTCGGATACATCGACGATACCATCAGATTGGTACAGCTGTCTTACTTACTGAATACGTTCAAAATCAAAAACGAGTGGTGGATCTTGTTCGCCGTTTGTAAAACTCCACCATTGAGTTTGAATGTGGTCTTCGTCGATAAAAGTCCATGTTGCTTTGCCCATGTAAGTGCCATTTGGGTCTGGTTGGTTCGTAACAAAATCAGTTTCAAATGTCACATGGTTCTCGTCAATGTCAGTTGCGATTAAGTGCGGCTGATTGCGAGCTGCGCAGAAATGCGTGAGTCGTAGATGGTCAATGTCTTGGTGAATCACGCTAATCATCTCAGAAGGATTTCCATAAAACATTGTCTCCACTACTGAACTGCCATTTGCAATGGTTCTATATGTAATTTCGATTGTGCCCATCGCTCCAGCATCAGCCCGCCAGGTACCTGCCAATGCGATGAATCTTGAGAAGACGTCGCCACTTGATTGCGCTGCAATCGGTCCTTGTTTATCATGTATGCTTTTCCATTGATCCTCATAGGTCATAGATTCATCTCTATCATGCCAATTACCTTGCCTATCTTTGAATCGCACTAATCTACTAGGTTGCTCTTTGTTTGGAGTTGTTGAAGTTTCAGCTGCAGCAATTCCACCATCTCTCCTTTGTGACGAACAGTTAACTAGTAAAACAAACGCTACTACAAATAATAAGATTATCAGATATTTCCGAATCATAATTAGTTTAGTTTAAGCAACACCTCATACGGGAAGTTTATCACAGATTCATGGATGACTCAGCGTAGGGAAAAAGCAGGCGGTAGGTGGGGATGGATCCCCTGCTCTTAGTCGCGATTCGAATCTAAATCCGTAAGCAATGCCTGAATTCTTGGGATGGCAGACGCAAGGTCTCCACTCGATTCGAGTTCATGCGTTGCAAGCGAATCATAGGTCTCAAGCCGCTCACTTCTTACTTGCAGATCATCTGCATGCAACCTCGGGCGATTCTCACATTTTGCGATTCTAGCCAGCGTCGTTTCTTCATCCGCAATGCAATTGATGACCATCGGAACATTTTTCAACGCGTCTTTGACAGACTCTGACATCGGAAATACTCCCGGGAGTGACACGACAGCATCTTCTTGTAGCAGATCAGGAATAATTTCCGCCTCCGCCTCCCGATACCGTGCCTCGCCCTCTTCATCCCATGCTGATTGGACAGATGACATACCAAGATGTTCTAGCACCTTAACATCGGTATCGATGCATGGCATGTCAAGATAATTCGCAATCCATTCACTGATGGTTGTCTTTCCAGAGCCTGAGTATCCAATAATCGCAATCGTGGGCATCCTTACATTGTAAACACCAGGCACGGAATCTGCGAGACCCCCCTCTTAAATAAAACTCATTACTCACACGGACCCCAGTTTCCTATCACGATGAGTAGGTCGGACACATCTACGGTGCTGCTTAGTGCATAGAGAAGAGCAATTTGCGTTCACTCAATTCAAACTTCGCCCATTGTCTGTACGGCCCAGACTGTATAGAGACAAAGAGTTCTGGAATTTGATTTTGTTCCCAGCGAATGTCGTATTCCTCTGGCAGTTCCCATTCAATCGTGTAAGTGCCTGCTTCTTGGAATGTGTCAATCGGTCTATCGTAGATGAGGCTGCCGCGAATGAAAATTGTTAGTATCACCTTGTCATATTCAGGAACGGTGTATGTAATCGTTGCGACATTGTTTTGGACTCTCGCTTCAATTGAACA
>DTSO01000104.1 GCA_012965315.1 Phycisphaerales bacterium
AATTTTTTACAAGTCTTGGAATTGATTTGTTTACAATCACACCATGTGCGGACGATTTGCAAATCAACAAGAGAGTGTTGCGGCATGGGACGAGTACTTCGATGTTCCAATGCCAATCAGCGTACGGGAAGAAATTGTGCTTGGGTACAACATTGCGCCGACGCAGATGATTCCGGTTCTGACAGCAGATAGTTTAAATGGAAACGACGGGCGTAAATGGTTAGCAGCACGCTGGGGGATGATTGGGCCGTGGGTGAAGGATGCATCGGATATTTCATCGAAGTTTGCGACGTTCAATGCTCGCAGTGAAACCGTTTCCGAAAAGGCGACGTTCCGTGGTGCGTGGAGTGCTGGACGGCGCTGCGTTGTCCCCGCAATCGGATACTACGAATGGCAGAAAACCGAAAACGGCAAGCAACCGTACTTTGTAAAGAATTGCGATGCTTCAGCCCCCCTGTTTTTTGGTGGCTTATACGAACCAGCTCGAGATGACATCCCCGCGTCCTGCACCATCATCACTGTACCTGCAAGCGATACCATGACTCAATTGCACCACCGCATGCCACTAGTATTTGGTACCGAAATAGTTGTTGACTCTTGGCTCGATACTGAATCATTTGATGGTCACCTAAACACCCTTTCGTGGCACGCTGTTGACAAAGCCGTCAATAACACTCGCAATCAAGGGATATCGTTGATTACCTGAGCGTGCACCTGATTTGAGCCTTCTTAGGGTCTAAGGGTCTTGTACGTCTGTACCAGACCCTGAACACATAAAATTGTTTGATTTTGCTAGTTTTCTGTTATACTACATAAACGGGTTATTGATACTCATTCTCATGGAAGAAGACAAAAACATGGCTAACGACACAAAAAAGCGCTCAGAAGAGATTAAACGCCTCGCAGATATGCCCGACGCGGGCACGCTTTTAAGTTCATCCAATACCGCTGCAGAAGATACGCAACTGCTTAAAGAAACCTTCAACGAAAAGTACAAATGGGGTTTTGTTACAGACATTGAAGCGGACTCTGCACCACCCGGATTGGACGAATCAACAATTGCGTTTATTTCAGCGAAGAAGGAAGAACCGCAGTGGCTCCTTGATTGGCGACTCAAAGCGTACAAGCATTGGCTCACCATGGAAGAACCAAATTGGCCACACCTTACATACAACAAACCAAACTACGATGAGATCATTTTCTACTCGGCTCCGAAATCACTTACAGATGGACCCAAGTCACTTGATGAAGTCGATCCGGCGCTTTTAGAAACATACAAAAAACTTGGCATCCCGCTCGCTGAACACGCCGCCCTTGCAGGTGTTGCCGTCGATGCAGTGTTTGACTCTGTAAGTGTTGGCACAACCTACCAAGATAAACTCGCAGAAATTGGCATCATCTTTTGCCCAATGTCAGAAGCAGTTCGCGAGCACCCTGAACTAGTCAAAAAGTATCTTGGCACCGTCGTTCCCTACTCTGACAATTATTACGCAACATTAAACAGTGCTGTCTTTACCGATGGTTCGTTTGTGTACATCCCCAAAGGCGTGAAGTGCCCGATGGATTTATCCACGTATTTCCGCATCAACGCGAAATCGTCTGGGCAATTTGAACGAACACTCATTATTGCTGAAGAAGGCGCAAGCGTGTCTTACCTTGAAGGTTGCACCGCGCCAATGCGAGATGAAAATCAATTGCATGCAGCAGTCGTTGAACTTATTACCCTTGACAATGCAAGCATTAAATATTCAACGGTACAAAACTGGTATCCCGGCGACGAAAACGGCGTGGGTGGTATCTATAACTTCGTAACCAAACGTGGTAAATGCCAAGGTAAAAGCAGCCGCATCACATGGACGCAAGTTGAAACGGGTTCCGCGGTTACTTGGAAATACCCTTCGTGCATTTTGCTTGGCGACGATTCAGTCGGCGAATTTTATTCGGTCGCACTGACAAACAATTACCAACAAGCAGACACCGGCACAAAGATGATTCACATTGGCAAAAATACACGAAGTACAATTGTCAGCAAAGGCATCAGTGCGGGTCACGGGCAAAACATTTACCGTGGGCTTGTGAAAATCCAAAAGGGCGCAGAGAATGCGCGAAATTACACACAATGCGACTCGATGTTAATGGGCGACGAATGCGGCGCGCATACGTTCCCATACATTGAAGTAAAAAATAGCAGTGCAAAAGCAGAACACGAAGCATCAACATCGAAGATTGGCGAAGACCAACTCTTCTATTGCAATCAACGCGGAATCTCAACTGAAGACGCAATCAATATGATTGTTAATGGATTTTGCAAGGAAGTATTTAGAGAATTACCTATGGAGTTCGCCGTCGAAGCGCGGCGTCTTCTTGAAGTGAGTTTAGAAGCAAGCGTTGGATAAACGCTCTGAAGAAAGAAATTATGACAACACCATTACTTGAAATAAAAAATTTGCACGCCAATGTTGAAGGCCATGACATCCTTAAGGGTGTGAACCTCACCGTACATCTAGGCGAAGTACATTCCATCATGGGACCAAACGGTTCTGGTAAAAGTACCCTTGCGTGTGTTCTTGCCGGACACGAAGCGTATGAAGTCACTGAAGGTGAAATTTACTTCATGGGACAAGACCTTTTGGAACTGGACGCTGACCATCGCGCATGTGCTGGCATTTTCTTAGCATTCCAATACCCTGTAGAAATACCAGGCGTATCAACGAAATTCTTTTTGAAAGCTGCAGTCAACGCAATGCGTAAATATCGCGGTGAAGAAGAACTGGATGCAATGGACTTCCTTGATTTAGTCGAAGAAAAAGCAGCGTCAGTAAAATTAAACACCGACTTGCTCGACCGAGGCGTGAACGAGGGCTTCTCTGGTGGCGAAAAGAAACGCGCTGAAATTTTCCAAATGGCAATGCTTGATCCAAAATTATGTGTGCTAGACGAAACCGATTCTGGTCTTGACATTGATGCACTTCGTATTGTTTCCGATGGCGTGAACAAACTTCGTTCTTCTGAACGTGGCTTTGTAGTTATCACGCATTACCAACGATTACTCGACCACATTGTCCCTGACTTTGTTCATGTTTTAATCGACGGAAAAATAGTCAAAAGCGGCGGCAAGGAACTTGCGCTTGAACTTGAAGAAAAAGGGTACGTCGCATTTGAAAATTGCGATACAGGATGTTGCTGCGGATGACCACCATGACTTTTGACAATAAATGTTTTGAAAAACTACATAAAACCGAAGCGTGGATGTACACAAATGTTTCAGCTCTTGCGAAAATAGATTTTGCTTTGAGCACGACATTTGTAGACGAACAAATCATCCATGGGTTCGACGTTACCCCTGCAAATAGTTTTATCGTTTTAATCAACGGCGTCTTTAACGAAGAAGCATCGCGCCTTAGCGATGGCATCGAAATAAATGCCGCCTACGAACTTGCAGGAACAATTGCGAGCCGTGGTGACAGTTTTATTCCAAGTTTCGAATGCGACACAGTTACTATTACAAATAATCAAGAGAAAACCATTCACATTTTGCAATTAGTTACTGGGGACTGCGCAACTGCTGCCAGTGGTAGCGTTTTCATTCACGCAAAAGAAGGTGAATCCATCTCTGTTGCTGAAACGCACGTTTGCCTTGGTGACAGCGGTCACCTGTTTATGCCACTCACTGAAATCATGGCTGAGAAAAACTCAAATGTAACTTTAGTCCGTGCGATTCGTGGTTCAAACACCGCGTACCAATTAGGACAACTGCATGTTTGCCAGCTCGACTCCAGCGAAGTGCAAACCCACACGATTACGCTTGCGAGCAAGGTATCTCGAAACGAAGTTTCTGCCTACTTGGACGGCGAACACATTGAATCTAATTTTGATGGCATGTACATGCTTGGTCAAGATCAACAAGTAGACAACCACCTTCGCATTGAACACAATTATCCAAATTGCAACAGCCGAGAATTTTACAAAGGCATTCTTGACGGTAATGCAAAATCCGTTTTTACTGGTCGCATTTATGTCAAAGAAGGTGCAACCGATACCGATGCTAAACAAACGAATCAAAATATTTTGCTAAGCGATGACGCCAATGCTATTGCTCGTCCGCAACTTGAAATCTACAACGATGAAGTTGCGTGCACACATGGTGCAACAACTGGCGAGATAGACGAAGAAGCAAAACTCTATCTTCGTTCGAGAGGTATTCCAGCTGATGCTGCAGAGGCCTTACTCATGTATGCTTTCTTAAACGAAAGTTTAGATCATTTGGCTGACGATGGTTTTAGGAAAACACTTACCGATGAGTTGCTTTCAGCAATGCCCGGTGGAGATTTCATTAGGACACTGTAAATGAGTAACACTCAGATTATTGCGGATTCATTTCCAGCATTGCACCAAACAATTGGTGACAAGCGATTGGTCTATCTTGATTCTGCTGCGACCACTCAAAAACCACAATGTGTCATAGATGCCATTACATCCTATTACGAACATGACAACGCAAATATTCACCGAGGTGTGCACACGCTTTCGATGCGAGCGACAAAGGCGTATGAAAATGCTCGTCAAAGTGTTGCATCCTTACTTCAAGCGAGCCGTAAAGAAGAAATCATATTTGTACGTGGTGCAACCGAAGCAATCAACTTAGTAGCACAGGCATTTGCTCGACCGATACTTTCTGTGGGCGATGAAATTTTAATTACCGAAATGGAGCACCACTCCAACATCGTTCCGTGGCAACTTGTCTGCGAACAAACTGGCGCTTCATTGAAAGTTGCGAAAGTTAATGATGATGGATCGTTAAATATAGATTCATTCAAAGAATTACTCACTAAAGATACAACTATTGTTGCGTTTGCACATGTTTCAAATGCCATTGGCACAATAAACCCAATCAGAGAAATGTGTGCGCTTGCTCGTGAAGTTGGCGCAATCTCAGTCGTCGATGGAGCACAAGCAGTTGGTCATATTCCAGTTTCTATGTCTGATGTAGATTGCGATTTCTACGCAACCTCAGGTCATAAAATGTTTGGACCAACAGGCATCGGCTGTCTTTACGGTAAACATGCATTGCTTGAGGAGATGGAACCATGGCAAGGTGGTGGGGATATGATTTTATCTGTCTCGTTCGAAGAAACAACTTGGAACAATGTGCCGTTCAAATTTGAAGCGGGAACACCAAACATTGCTGGTGCCATTGGACTTGGCGCAGCGGTGAAATGGATTGAATCATTTGGTTACGACGCGATGGTTCAACACGAACAAGAACTCCTTGCGTATGGCCGAGATGTTTTGCAATCTATTGAAGGTGTTACACTTATTGGCGCATCAGAACACAACGCAGGTGTTATTGCGTTCACAGTTGCCGGCGTCCACCCGCATGATGTTGGAACTATTTTGGATCACGAAGGCGTTGCGATTCGTACTGGGAATCACTGCGCTGAACCACTCATGAGAAGATTTAATCTTTCCGCGACCTGTCGCGCATCGATTTCAGTCTACAACACGAGCAAAGACCTTGACCATCTTGGAAGCGCAGTGCAAGAAGCAATAAGGATGCTCGGGTAATGTCTGATTTACGCGAATTGTATTTAGAGATGGTTACCGACCACGCGAAAAATCCACGGCATCGTGGCAAAGCCGACCCGTACGATTGTATTGGCACTGGAAATAATCCGGTATGTGGCGACAAGGTTGTTGTCACCGTTCAACTTCATAATAGAACCATTGAAAGCGTGAAATTTGATGGCGAAGGGTGTGCAATCTCAACCGCGTCCGCAGACTTAATGGCTGAGGTACTCATTGGCAAATCAGTTGAAGAGGCAAAAAAAATATTTAAAGGGTTTCATGAACTCGTTACTGGCGAAGGAACCTCTGACAACTTGCCTAATAAATTAGCTGTGTTTTCTGGAGTTCGAGAATTTCCAATGCGTGTCAAGTGTGCAACTCTCGCATGGCACACCGTTATCGCCGCTCTTGATGGCGTAGAAGATGTGACAACCGAATGAGCGAATTACAAGAACAAATCATCACCGCAATAAAAACGGTAAAAGACCCAGAACTACCAATTAACATTTATGACCTTGGATTAATTCGAAAACTTGACATTGAAAATGGTGCTGTGCACATTTCTATGACACTCACAACACCAAACTGCCCCGTTGCCGACTTAATGCCAACTCAAGTATTTGAAGTTGTTTCAACAGTTGAAGGTGTTACGAATGTTAAAGTAGAACTTGTATGGGAACCCCCATGGTCTGTTGCAGATTTATCGAAGCGTGGCAAATCCGTCCTTGAATTGATGGACATTGACATTAATCATATGCTTGCAAAAATCAATGCGAACACAACTGGAATTACGATTTCAAGGACAGAACCCAAAAGCGGAAATGACGCGTAAAACATCTGTTACGTTCACAACACCATCGCCAGTGACATCCTCATCACAAATGGGATCGCATGCCTTTAAACAAGTTGAATTTTCGCCACGATACAGTCCGCCTGCTTCCCAACATGCAACCGACGCTGTTTGAATACATACATCACGAATACAACATGCACCCGCTGGGCTGTTCGTATCTCGCACCGTAACCAATTCGCCACTCTCCCAACCAATTGCATCCCCTGCAAAAATACATGCAGTTAATTCTGGCCTTGCGTTTTTACTCCAAATTCCATCTCCATCTTCTGCTTCGTTGAAAGAAAAAACGCACTGGTAAAAAATCGGGGTGCCATTTCGAACATACACTCCTCCTCCCTGTCTTGCTATGTTGAAATCAATCATGCATAAACGAAACAGCGTCGAAGACCCTTCAATAAATATCCCGCCGCCAAGATCAGCTTTACCTCCGCGAATCGTAAATCCCTCAATTGTGCTGTTTGCATTAGCGGTGCATGAAACAACCGTCCCCATTTGATTTCCCTGAATTACAGTTTCTTCAGCCCCATCCTCACTTCTAAGATACACACGCTTGGAAGTAAGCTGGATGGTTTCTTTCCAAACACCACGCGACACTACAATTTCATCACCATCATTTGCTACATCAATAGCAGCTTGAATAGTTTCGCAATCTCTTGGGACATACCAAAAGTCACCCGCGATTACGACTGAAGAAAAGCACAACGATACTAGGTATATTTTCATTCAAGGGAGCATATCTCGATAATTACAACATCCAAAAACAACTGCGGAATTTCGTTCGATTTTTATAGGTATCATGTAAACCGTGAATGTTTCACTTACACTTTTGGATATTGACTCACCCACATCTGCACCGCCTGAAGCCCTGCAAATTGGAAAACTATTTGATTCGCACGGGCGACAAATCAAAGATTTGCGTTTGTCTGTAACAGACCGATGTAATTTCCGATGCGTGTATTGCATGGAACCAGATGTAAAATATTTGCCAAAAATGGATTTGTTAACCGCTGACGAATACGTTCGCATTGTTGAAGTTGCAATGTCCCTTGGAATAGACAAACTTCGAATCACCGGCGGAGAGCCAACCCTCTTTCCAAAACTTGACGAATTCATTCAACGAGTAGGAAAATTGGGCTTGCGGGATATCGCCCTCACCACAAATGGTTCAACCCTAACACGTGAAAAGGCTCAGCTGTGGAAAGATTCCGGCTTACATCGTGTAACCGTTAGCTTAGATACGTTGAAACCAAGTCGAAAAGATGCAATTACACGGTCGCACACAACGCTGAAAAATGTCATCGCTTCAATCGATATTGCAAATGATGTCGGGCTTTCGCCCGTCAAAGTAAATGCTGTCATTTTGCGAGGTGTGAACGATGATGAAGTTGCGGACTTTGCGCAATTTGCAAAAGATCATTCCATTGATATGCGACTTATCGAATTTATGGCACTTGACGCAGGGCATACATGGAAACGCGAGGACGTTGTCACTGCTAAAGAAATGAAGCACCGCATCGAGAAAGAACACACGCTCATAAAAGAAGACGATTCGCCTTCGAGTACATCTATGAACTACCGTTTTACGTCCGGTAGTGGTCGAATCGGTTTCATCGCTTCTGTTTCTGAATCTTTTTGCCATGGTTGCGATCGCATGCGTATCATGGCAGAT
>DTSO01000105.1 GCA_012965315.1 Phycisphaerales bacterium
ACTGGTGTTAAGTATGGAACATCACGCTTCTGAAGTTTTATATTCGCTGATTGTTTTGCTATCCAAGCCATTGTTATTCCTTAACGATCTAACTCTGCAGCAATAATATTTAATGAACCCAAAATAGCAACGAGGTCTGCTAATTGATGACCTTCAAACATTTTGGCAAATGTTTGAAAGTTAATAAACGAACAAGGTCTAGGTGCAACTCTCCAAGAGTTTGGACCGCCATCTGAAACGAGGAAAAATCCATACTCGCCATTTGGTCCTTCTATAGCTGCATAACATTCACCAACTGGTGATTCCCAACCTCTATTTGGCATAACCAATTCGAACTGTTGAATCGTACCTTCAATGGAGTTGTAGATGCTATCTTTAGAAGGCATAATGACACCGCCGCCTGGATGTACGTCCAGTGGACCGCCAGGAATGTTGTCGATTAGTTGCCTAATAATGTGACAAGACTGTCTAATTTCTTCCAATCGAACGTGGTACCGCGCAAGACAATCGCCTGTTGTTGCAATCGGAACATCAAACTCCACTGCTTTTGCACCTTGACCATCCCAATTATCTGCAAAACAAAGAAATGGTTCGTCCTTACGAAGGTCGCGCGTTACACCGCACGCTCGAGCAAGGGGGCCAGTTAAAGACCATGCAGTTGCTTCTTCCTTGGTAATTGTTCCAACGCCTTCAACACGATCGATAAAAATCCTATTCGTATTTAATAGAGATTCAATATCGCCAATCGCTTTTGGCATTCGCACATCAATAAAATTGCGCACCATTTTTTGGAAGGTAGCTTCACACGGCAAATCATTTTTCATGCCGCCTACCCGTGTAAAATCTGGGTGAAATCGATGCCCAGAAATATAATCCATTATGTCATACACATGTTCACGTTCATTAAAACCATACAAGAAACCTGTAAACGCACCAAGGTCAAGCGCGGCTGCGCCAACACAGAGTAAATGGTTTTGGATTCTGCCTAATTCACATAGGATTGTTCGTATCACTTTACATCGTGGTGTTAAATCAATGTCAAGCAATTTTTCAACTGCATGGTGCCATGCGATGTCATTTACAATTGGACTTATATAATCCATTCGGCTTACAGTGCAAACGTACTGGTCGAAATTATGGTGTTCACCTAACTTTTCGAAACCACTATGCAAATAACCGATATGTGGCGTTACATTCACAACACGTTCGCCATCAAGTTCAAGAACTAATCGAAGCGTAGTGTGGGTCGCAGGGTGTTGCGGACCGAAGTTTAAAATCCATCGGTCATCGCATTCTGCGCGATTTTGTAATTCATCAAGCGTCTCAATGTCGAGATCGTACGCTTCTGTCATTGGTGAGAG
Organism: Phycisphaerales bacterium; assembly: GCA_012965315.1. GTDB lineage: Bacteria > Planctomycetota > Phycisphaerae > Phycisphaerales > SM1A02. The sequence goes on from DTSO01000105.1 coordinate 1,362, forward strand.
TGAGTAAGGCATTTGAACGTTGCATTATACGCGGAAAATAGCACCCATTTTCTTGCCCATCAAGACACTTGCACCAATTAATGTAACCGCCAAAAGTGCCATTCCCCAAACACCCATCGCACTTGCAATATATGGACCATCTCCGAGTCTTTCAAAGAGGGTATAAATCGCTTTTGTTATTGGATAGTGCGACTCTCTTTGAGCCAGAATGAGAGAATCTGACACTTCTAGCATGGCAAAACTGAATGCTAATAGGCCTCCTGCGATGAGATTCGCCATAATCAGTGGAATAATGATAGTTCGAACTGCTCGAACTCGACCTGCTCCTAAATTCATCGCTGCTTCTTCCAGTTCACCGCTCGTTTGCTCTAGTCCAGCAACGACTGAGCGCACAACATACGGAAGCCGGCGCACCCCATATGCGATGACAAGCAAGAGCATCGGATTTGGATTTGCTCCCAAGACATCAATCATCCCTTCAAATGGATCGCCCTCACCAAATGGCCATCGTAATGACATCGCAACGTAACCAAATGCCATGACCAAACCCGGCACCGCTAAGGGCAACATTGATAAAGCATCAAGCAAAGAACGTCCTTTGATTTTCGTGCGAACGATTATGTAACCAATCAAAATCCCAATAAACAAATCCAATACAACTGCAAGTGAAGAGTACAACAAACTATTTCGAATTGACCCAACTGCAAGTTGATGGCTTAACGCACCATCAAAATGTTCAAGCGTCCAACTTTGTGGAAAAACAGATTTGTACCATGAGCCCTCAACTGCAGTTGGGTCAATTCGAAATAGTTTGTTG
>DTSO01000106.1 GCA_012965315.1 Phycisphaerales bacterium
GAATATCAAAAGGGCTTAGAAATTTTGTGGGAAGCGCTCAAGCCTGTTAACAAATCCATGTTGCAAGAAAACTCTTCAGTATCGAGAGAGTTAAAGTGCTTACGAGCTGCGCTTACCATCGCTTGTTCAAGATCGCCAATGATGACCTGCTTTTCAATCTTGCGTTGCTTTGCGATGGTTTCGATTATTTCTATTGCTTCACGGTTCATATCTAATTCTTTCTGTCTTTTTAAATTGTTTGGATGTTTGATTGTTTAAATGTAAATAGGTAATTAAAAAACGGGTCGCATTGCGAACCCGTGGCACAACCAATTGGTTGTTCGTGTATCAAAACGGGACTTGATACACCTGCAAGATCTTTGTGAAATCACTCAGATCACGCCTGAACCTCCATGTGAATACCACACCCAAAAAGTTGGGGAGGTCACGAGGCTCAGAGCCACGGGATGACTGCGATTAGCAGCCATAACTGGAAAAAAGTTGTAAGGATTCTGTACGAATCATTACTACACTCCTACTAAGGGTCAATGTTGTCAACGTAGACAACGGGAAACCGTACAGGGTATTCTCACCTTCACAAAAACGCAACTCAACCCCCAACTTAAGCGTACTATATATAACTATGAAATTTCCTAAAACGCTCTTTTTGACCCTTTTTTGCCTGTTTGTAGCAAATGTTACATTTGCCCAACCCGGTAATTTTCATGATTCACGTGATAAAGTTAGTGTTTCGGTTCAAATTAGTCATAAAAGTGTTGTCGCTGGAAGCGATGCCATCATCGCAGTAATTCTTGAACACGATGAGCATTGGCATTCGCACACAAATGATCCGCAAGTTCCCGAAATCCTCGGTGACCCAGAAGACTACATCGCAACTGCCATTGTATTCGAAGTTCCAGAAGATTCTCCGCTCACTTTTCATACTGGGTACATTCAATGGCCAGACGTAACTGTTGTGAAAGTCGGCTTTACTGGAGAACCTGTTGATTATGGTGTGTTCTCAGAACGAGCAATCATTTACATACCCGTCACAATCGCAAATGATGCCAAAATTGGCGACGCTAATTTTGTTATCAAGCCGATTTTTCAAACGTGTGACGACACTACCTGTCTTGCTCCAACACCAGAACCTGATGAATACGGCTGGGACACGTACGGAATGTCCGAAACCATTTCTATTGTTGCCCCTGAAAATATTTCTTCAACACAAACATCAAACATTTTTGATTTGTTTGATGGCACAGTCTTTTCAGATATTCACGCTGGAATTGTTGCTCCAAGTGAAAATGTAATTAAATTTGACGCATTCGGAATTAAATTCGAAATCAACGCCAACGGTCCATTGGGTTTACTTTTACTACTACTCGTAGCAATGGGCGGCGGTTTTTTACTTAACTTAACACCTTGCGTGTTGCCTGTAATCCCAATCAAAATCATGAGCTTAAGCGCAAGTGCTAGCAATCGGAAACAAACGTTCATTCTTGGGGTATGGATGATGTGTGGTGTGATGTCACTTTGGGTGGTGATTGGTGTTGCAATCGCTCTTGTTGCAGGATTTACCGCTATAAATCAACTTTTTCAATATCCCTCATTTACAATTATTCTAGGCATCTTTATAGGCATTATGGCAATTGGAATGGGCGGTTTATTTTCAATCCGACTACCAAACGCTGTCTATAAAGTAAACCCAAAACATGATTCTTGGTATGGGTCATTTTTGTTTGGTGTCATGACCGCAGTTTTATCTACGCCATGCACTGCGCCATTCATGGGTGCTGCTGCTGCTTGGGCTGCTACACAATCAGCAATTCTAACACTCACTGTGTTTGGTTCAATTGGTTTTGGAATGGCGTTTCCATACTTGGTCCTTGCTACGTTCCCTCATCTCGTTGACAAAATGCCAAGGGCTGGCGCAGCAAGTGAAGTTATCAAACAAGTAATGGGCTTGTTCATGCTAGCAGCTGCAGTATATTTTCTTGGTGTCGGACTTAGTGGTCTGCTTCAACAGGAAGGCGCGCCACCATCACGACTCTATCTTTGGATTGTTGCTGGTTGCGTTGCTGCTTCGGGAATATGGCTTGCATGGCGAACTCTTCAAGTAGCAAAAAAAGGGTTCACCAAAACAATCTTCGTTCTTGTTGGTTTATTCCTTACTGTCAGTTCTGTAATTGCTGGTAATCGATTAACAGAAGATGGTCCCATTGACTGGGCTTACTACACACCAGAAATACTCCAAGAAAAACTTGAAGAAGGCGATGTTGTTGTACTCGAATTTACAGCAGAATGGTGTCTAAATTGCAAATGGTTAGAATCGACAGTCCTGCACGATAGCCGAGTCATCGAAGCATTTAATGCTGAAAATGTAACACCAATAAAAATAGACCTTACTGGAAATAATGTTTCCGGCAATGCATTACTTCACGAAGTTGGTGGTTTGAGAATCCCACTTCTTATCATCATGGGACCTGATGGCGAAGAAGATTTCCGTGGTGATTTTTACACAGTAAACCAAGTCCTTGATGCGATCAAAAAATCTAGGAACAATGAATGAAGTCCGTTGCTGTCTATTGCGCTTCTTCCACACAACTTGAACCATGCTTTCATGAAGCAGCCAGTGCTATTGGCAAGGGGCTAGCCGAAAGAAATTTAGAACTTGTCTATGGTGGTGGCTGTATTGGTTTGATGGGTGAAATTGCAACCGTTGCAGCAAAACATGGAGCAAACGTTGTTGGTGTTATTACACATAAACTTGTTGCGCATGAACAAGCGAATGAAAAGTGTAACGAACTCATTGTTGTTGACACAATGCAAGAACGGCGAACGTTAATGATGGAAAGAAGCGATGCGTTTATCGTTCTCCCTGGCGGTATTGGAACCTACGAAGAATTTTTTGAAGTTCTCGTCGGTAGACAACTTAGTGATCACGCAAAACCAATTGGCATTGTCAATGTAGATGGTTATTTTGACCCATTAATTACAATGCTTGAGCACGGAATAAATCGTAATTTTATGCGTCCTGCGCTGCGCCAATTGATGTTTATTGACTCTTGTCCTAATGCAGTTCTTGACTATATTTCTTCTGGCAACAACTCCCAACCATCACCAGAAGATATTTTGCCGATGCACGGGTAATTTCTAAGCAACTAGCAAGAGGTATACTGCTAAAAAATGGCGACCAAAAAACCAATCTTAGGCATGATTGCAGGCAATGGCATATTGCCGGTGCTTGTTGCGCGTGGAGCAAAGGAAGCGGGCTATCGTGTTTGCTGTGTTGGATTGCGTTATCAATACGATTCAGAATTGCCAAGCGAATGCGATACATTTTCCATCGCTGGCATGGCGCGAGTTGGACGTTGGGTTCGACTTCTAAAAAAATGGGGCGTAAATGATGCCATTATGGTCGGTGGTGTTGGCAAAACCGCTATGCACAAAAAATTCAGCGTGCTCCGATTAACTCCCGACCTTACCACCCTACTTCTTTGGTACCGTCGCCTTCGTCATGACCGCAGGGATGCTACAGTGCTTGCAGCAATTGCAGACGAATTGCGAAAATCAGGAGTTACTCTCATCGATTCAACCACACATATCCCAGAACACCTCGCAGTAAACGGCATCTTGGGGAAGGTTCAACCTAGCCAAATGCAAAGCGCTGACATTAAATTTGGGTGGCCACTGCTTTCCCAAAATGTAGCCATGCACATTGGTCAATGTATTGCTGTCCGTGAAGGTGATGTGCTTGCAGTTGAGGCGATCGAAGGAACGGCTGCTTTAATTGAGCGTGCTGGATCGTTATGTAAAAAAACTGGTTGGACATTACTAAAAACAGCCGCAGACGATCACGACATGCGCGCGGATGTACCATCCATTGGTACTGAAACCATCAAGCAAGTAGCAGCCGCTGGATGCAGATGCATTGCAGTTGGTACAGGCCGAGTCATTTTGCTTGACGCACCAAAAGTCATCGCTGCAGCAAACGATGCAGGTATCGCATTAGTGGGTGTCTGAAATGGATGACAAAACTTTTGTTTCGCGCGCTGGACTAAAACTTGAACATGCCCTAAATGAATTTGATTTTGATGTGACAGGCATGACATGTGCCGATCTTGGTTGCAATGTTGGTGGGTTTACGGATTGTTTATTACAACGGGGTGCGAAACATGTTCATGCAGTTGATACTGGTTACGGCACGCTTGCATGGAAACTACGAAGTGATGATCGAGTTACGACATTGGAGCGAACAAACGCCCTTCATTTCAATCCAACAGAACTCGTTGACCTTGTTGTCATTGACCTTGGCTGGACCCCGCAAAAACTCGCGTTACCAGCAGGCCTACAGTGGATACATAGTGGACACATTATCACTTTAATTAAACCACATTATGAACTGACAAAAGAAGAAAAAACAACCGAAAGTGTAGGCGAAGGCCTCTCGCCAGATGCGATAAAACGCGTGATTACACGAGTAAAAACGATGTGCCAAGAGATGTCGCTCGATATTCTTGGTGAAACTCTTTCCCCAATTCGAGGAAAAAAATCGAGCAAAAAAGGGAGTGGGAATTGCGAATATTTACTGCTCTTAAAAGTGCCTTCTACAAGTGAATCGTAAGCACTGTTTGGCGGTGCATTCTGGTACAATATACGCTCTTGAAAAGACACCATGAGCGATACACCAGAACAGAATCCCGAAGAGCAAAGTAACGAATCTTTTAGCAACATTGGCAATGTAGTTGACCAACTTATTGAGCGTGAACTACACGATAGTTATTTGACATATGCAATGTCAACTATTATGGATCGTGCCTTGCCTGATGTTCGTGATGGACTAAAACCTTCGCAACGAAGAATTCTTGTTGCGATGCACGACCTAAATCTTTCGCCTGGTCGCAAACATCGTAAATGTGCAAAAATCGCAGGCGATACTTCTGGTAACTACCACCCGCACGGTGAATCCGTTATCTATCCAACGTTGGTCAACATGGCTCAAAATTGGAAAATGCGGGTCATGCTGGTTGATAAGCAAGGCAACTTTGGTTCAATCGACGGCGACCCACCGGCTGCAATGCGGTACACCGAAGCACGCATGACGCACGCTGCTGTTGCAATGCTAGATGACATAAAATTAGACACAGTAGATTTCAAACCAAACTACGATGAAACGAGAGAAGAGCCAACCGTTCTTCCTGGTCGTTTTCCAAACTTACTTGTAAATGGTTCAAGTGGCATTGCTGTTGGAATGTCATGTTCAATGCCGCCGCACAATGTTGGCGAAATTTGTGAAGCAATAATCGCAATTATTGACAACCCAAATCTTGACCTTGCAGACTTACTTGAAATAGTGCCAGGACCAGACTTCCCAACAGGCGGAATTGTTGTTGGCAAGCAAGGGCTTGCAGAAGCTTATTCCACAGGTCGTGGCAAACTTCGAGTCCGAGGTCGGGTACATCACGAAACCATTGGCAAACGTGAAGCGATTGTCATCGATGAAATTCCTTACCAACTTGTGCAAAACAATTTGATTGAGAAAATTGTTGACTGTGCAAAAAATGGTCGGATTCCTGATATTTCGGATATCAAAAACTTCTCAGGCAAAAAGTGGCGAACTCGAATTGTTGTTTACCTAAAACGAGGGGCTGACCCTGACGTTGTTGAACGGCAACTGTACAAATTCACTCCATTGCAATCCACTGTTTCTGTAATCAACATTGCGCTTGTTAAAGGCCGTCCACAAACACTTGGAATTCGAAGTCTTATCGATTGTTGGATTGAACATCGCCAAGTTGTAATCCGCAGAAGAACAGAGCACCTTCTTCGCGAGGCAGCGAAAGCGGCACATCGCCTTGAAGGATTAATTTATGCTGTCTGTGACATTGATGAAGTAATCGCACTCATCAGAGCAAGCAGAACTCGTGAAGAAGCGATTGATAAATTAATGTTACGTAATTTCTGCGTGCCCGAAAACCACGAATACGCAAAGTTCATTTCTACTCGACTAATTGAAAAAGCAAAAGATGGTGTTTTACTTTCTCGTTTGCAGGCGGACTCAATTGGCGCATTGCGATTAATTCAACTTGTTGGTTTGGAAATTGAAAAACTCACCGGCGAGTATGCAGAATTGCTAGAGAAAATTGACGGCTACGAAGCCATTCTTGCTGATGAACAACGCATACTTGGCATGATCCGTGATGATTGCCTAGAGTTGAAAGAGAAATTCTCTACAGACCGACTAACTGGGTTTATCGATGGTGAAGACGATGACTACGATTACGGCGCGCTTATCCCAGAACATGAAGTTTGTGTAACCATTTCACATCATGGCTACGTAAAACGATTACCAATTGATACCTTCAGAGAACAAGGACGAGGCGGGCGAGGCATTAAGGGTGGCGAGACAAAAGACGGCGACTTTATCGAACACATCTTCGTTGCTTCAACACACGATGATCTTCTCTGTTTTACTGACACTGGACGAGTATTCCAAATCAAGGTCTACCAAATTCCAGAAGCAACCAGAACAAGTAAAGGTCGTGCAATCGTAAACCTTCTGAAACTTAAAGAAGGCGAAAACATCGTCACCTTCAGAAATATCAAAGATTTCGAAAACTGCCAAGACAATCTTGTATTTGCAACTTCCAAAGGCAAAGTAAAACGCACCGCAGTTGCAGAATACAGAAATGTAAATCGTGGTGGTATTAATGCAATCAAACTCAATGATGGTGATTCTCTTGTTGATGTAATTAAAACCGAAGGCGAGAATCATGTTCTACTTGGAACATCAACTGGAATGTCGATTCGTTTCTTAGAAACAGATGCTCGACTTATGGGCCGTACCGCTGCTGGAGTAAAAGGTATTTCACTCGGTGCAAACGACCGAGTCGTTGGCTGCGTTCTTGCAGAGGACGATGCCGATTTGATGACAATGACCGAAAATGGTTTTGGCAAACGAACCCCAATGCTCGAATACTTAGTCCACAGTGAAGATGGTTCCACAAGAGCACAATCTCGCGGCGGCAAAGGAAGACGAGACATTCAAACAGGCGGTCGCAACGGTCTTGTTGCTGATATTCGCGCCGTCCGAGACTTCGATAGTTTGATGTTTATCACCGCTAATGGCATGCTAGTTCGCATTTCAGCAAGCGATATTCGAACTATTGGTAGAAATACCAAGGGCGTACGTGTGGTTAATCTGAAAGATGGCGATCGACTAATTGCTGCAGCTAAGGTCGAAGGCATCGAAGATACGGTATCCTCTACTCCATGACTTTAAACCAATGGGATGACAACATACTAATTCTGGAACTGCTAAACGAGCCAGATTTTTCGGAAGATACAGACTCTCTCATCTTAAAGTTGCAAAGCGAGAATGAAACATTTCCAAATGTAATCATCGATTTACAAAATGTTTCTACGCTTAACTCATCGAACCTCGGTGCGTTAATCGAAATCAAAAAATTGCTTGAAACCAAAGACAAGCGAATGGTAATCTGTAATATTTCCGATTCCATCTGGTCAACCATGCTCGCGACAGGTTTAGATCAAGTTTTTGAATTTATAGAAGACACAACAACAGCACTTCTTTTAATAGGTTCTTAATTGCATGCGACCTATTCGTCGCACAGATTACGACACTCGAATCGAGATGATGCCACTCATCGACGTTATCTTTTTGTTGTTGACTTTTTTCATCTATGCAATGGTGCTCATGGTTCGAGCGGAAATTTTGCCTGTTCCATTGGAATCGTACATCTCGGGTACGACTGCAGAACCACGGCAAACGATTTCCGTCACCATCGCAGTCGATGGGAATATTTATGTTGGCCAAACTATTGTGCAACTTTCTAATGTTGCAAAAGTTGTCGCTCAACAACGGGAGACTTCTCCAGAATCTGCGGTTTATCTTGTAGTTGAAGATGGCGAAGCAATCGTTGATCGCGGACCCCTTCTAACGGGAACGTGGGATCAACTACGAAATGCGGGACTTGAAATATTTTTAGTCGGTGCGCCGAAACCCCAAGGGGAAACTAATGAAAAATGATTCCCTTG
>DTSO01000107.1 GCA_012965315.1 Phycisphaerales bacterium
TCATTGTGAAGTAAGGTAGAACCATCGTCGCTTTTAGCATCTTGTACTTTCAACATCACGCATTTACCAGATTCAAGGTTGTCAATAGTGACTTTTGCGGACAATCCATTTTCTGAAAGTTCAACGTTTGAAATCAGTAAATCATCATTGTTTTGTTGTGGAGATCCATACTCCCACCAATAATTATAATCATATTTATTTCCAGTAATACTCGGAGTGTTTACTAGTGGTTTTGTAAACTCAAGCTCAAAACCATCTTCTACAAGATGTGCGGATTTAATTTCTAAAGGAAAATCTCCATTGAATTTTATTCGCGCAATACCACTGCCTGGCGCGAGACCGCCCCAGCCTCGATTCGTCATTCCAGCGTAAAGCGTGTTGTCTGGTCCATATTCGATGTGGTAAGCAGAGCCGACTCTTTTGTGTGCGATCCAACACGCGCCTTGCATAACTCCGTCAATTTCTTCAATCTGCGCGCGGAGAATTTGCCCATTTGTTAATTCTGCAATCAACAGTTGCCCGTCAAATGGTCCGCCTGTTTTATCTTGAATGACATTTCCAGTTGAACGCGACCATTGGTAGGGTAACCAAAGAACTGGATGTTCTCGTTTTATTTCAGGGTGTGGTTGCGTGTCACTTGGTTCAACGTCTGGTTGATCTTCGTACCATCGGAGAGAAGCAGGGTGGCCATAAAAACCACCTTCTTCAACAGCGTACACTGGGCAAACTGGCATCCAGTCACCTTGGTTATCTGTTACGAGTAACGTTCCATCATCTAATAACCCCAACCCAGCTGGAGAACGAAAACCACCTGCGATTGGCGTAACGTTTCCTTCTGGAGAAACCTTTAACACCCAGCCACGGTAGGGGGCGCGTGATTTTCCGTGCCACCAATGCGGGTCCCAAAAACCAACGTTCAAAGAAAAATATAAATTGCCTGCACTGTCGGCTGGAAGTCCAAAACCAAACTCATGGTAGTTGCCGCTCATGCCCCAATCTTGTGTAATAGTCTGGACTTCATCAATAATAGTGTCATCATCAAGGTCAACGAGTTTGGAAATTTCACCGCGTTGCATGACAAAAATTTCATCGTCCACAACTGCAAGGCCGAGCCCTTCATGAAGACCTTCGCAAATTAAAGTGAATGTTGCGTCTGCAGGATTTGAAGCACTTGGATTGTCAATTCGCCACACTTGACCACGGCGAGTGCTTGCAATTAGGTCGCCATCTGACATAAAACCAATCCCTCCAACTTCGAGGACAGCGCCTTCAGGTGGAGTTAAGTAATCGACGGTCCAATATTCTGGTGTAACTTGTGAAAGGGAAATTGAAAGAATGAAAAGCGAAAATATCATTGGATTCCCTTTGTAGCGTGGAAAATATTGCGAGTGCTTGTGCCAACGGGTATGTTTGTTTCTCCCTCAAGCACTGTGCCCTGCAGAGCATTCATTTTAATTGGTGTCGAAACATTTAGGACAATGATTTGTTCAATGAGTGCCCTTGCGCCTGTTGTTGGTTTGCAAAATTCTTCGACAGACGCAACGCGATTGTTGTCTTTGTCGAAGAGGTCGTAACGGATAATTCCGTATTCGTTAAGGGTGTTCGTAGATGTAAGTTGTGCACGCAATGGGTCGCCATCTTGGGTTGTGAACATTGAATTAGGATTTCCATTTTCAACTAGAACGGAAATTTTTCCAAGAATCGTAAGTGGCGAACCACCCCTTGCCCCCCAATCTGCTCGTTCAACAAATCTGCCTTGTCGAATTGCAAGAAGGCGAACGTCGTCCACGCGATACTCATAACTAAAACCGTCTGGATTCCCGATGATTAATCCTCTTGGGTGTAAGACGCAGACATCATTAATTGGCGGAATCATTCCCCTTGCAACAATAGGTCTTTCTTCAACAATCATTTCTGTTTCACTAGCTGTAACTTCTTTTAATGTTTTTGCAAATGAGCGTACATACGTTGCAACAGATTCGATTTGTGTTTTAGTAAGCACATCCGAGAAGGGTGGCATTGGTGTGCCCGGGATTCCTGAACTAGTAGTTTTGGAAATTGCATGCACAGTATTGCCAAATGAGAACCCGCTATCTATGAAACTTCTTGCGGGTCTATCAAGTTGAAGCGATCCCTTGCCGTCGCCAGACGCACCGTGGCATTGCGCACG
>DTSO01000108.1 GCA_012965315.1 Phycisphaerales bacterium
GTTACTGATTCTGCTAGAGCTCGTCGTGCTGCTGCTGCATCACAAGCTGCATCTACAGACCCTTTCATGTTTGAAAGAAACTCTACGTGTAGCGCATCAACATCATCCCAATATGCTTTACGGTCTTCGTTTGACATGGTTGACCAGTTGTCTGTGTACATACTTACGAATACATATGCATCCCAGAATGCAACACCATTAACACGGTGGTCTTTACCATTTGCGTCAGTCCATACAGCATCAAGTGATGATTGAACTTGATCGCGCATGAATTCTGGTGTTGTATGAAAGTGACGGCAACCTGATGAATTTTCGCTGTAACGTGGGAATGCAACTGCGTAGACAGGTATTTCACCATTTACCATTTGGATGCATTTTTCTACACGTTCTTCGAGGCGATTTGAATCGTTTCCATTTGGATTGTACTCGTAAACATCAGGAAACAAACCAGTTGATGCTTGAAGAAGGCGATCGATTGATGCAGTCGTGCTGTTTTCTTTACTGTGTGATTTTTTAGGTATTCCCCAGTAACCGATTTTCGCATTTGGGCGTAGTGATTGTGCGTACTCAAGACCTTCGATATAAAAGTCAATTGCTGTGTCTACTACTGATTGATTGCTTGAATCAAGGATTGGCCACCATGAACCTTCAAGGTCTAGGCAGATAGGACCAGCATAATCTGCTGGAACATTTGCGTCCATCCAAGCGAGAAATTTATCTTTGTCATCTTGATCGATTACACCGTCTTCGTAATAATCAACTGCACCATTGATTGAGATTGGAAGAACAGTAATATCATTGCCTGCAGCCCATGCTCTTGTTTGTGAACCTTGGTTAAGTTCTGTTGCAAGGTTCCTGCGTTGTTGGCTTCTTGAAAGATCGTCGTAGTAAATTGCATCCATAAGAATTGGATCTTGGCCTTGCCAACTCATATCCCTATTTGGATCTCGTGTCCGTTACTGGTGCAACATAATCTGCTACTGGACCCCATTGTTGCATCAATTCCATGATGTCTGCTGTATTGACTACGCCATCATTATTCAAGTCTGCTGCGCAGTCGCTATCGCATGCTTGCCCTAAAAAGCTAGTGATTGAAAGAAGGTCCATTGCGTTAACATCGCCGTTGTTGTCGATATCTGCGGATGATGCTGCCATCAAAGTGGTTGCTGTAAGGGACGTGGCGATCATGGCCAAAGTCGTAGGTATGGTTGTCATTTTAAACTCCAGAGACAGGGGTGAATTTCATGGTCGAGAACATCTCGACAGGTGCACCTCATAGACAGGTCGCTGGCACTTGTGAACCGAAAAGTAAAAAAAGTGCAAAAACCGCCTTGATAAGGTCAATAATCCACTTCTTTTGATCGTTTATTCTTATTTATTTCTATTTGGCAGCCATAGCCAAGGCAAAATCGGTGGATTTTCCCTTGTTTTTGGTTGCCATGGCAAGAGTAATTCCTCGCCGTAATACACCTTCGTCCATCTAAAAATGAACCTGAATCACCATCTAAAAAAACTCACACCACCCACCAGTTATAAGGATTACTCCAAACAAGTGGTATAGATAGATTGGTGCATCTCTGTGTCGTTGATATCATCCCTACTGTAGGAGAACTCACTTATGAAATTCCAGCACTTACTATTTCCTCTTATTGCCATACTACTTACCGGATGTAGTTCATCAAGCAGCGCCCTTCACAATAAAACAGCGACTAATATTGTCCTCCAAGCAGATAGTTCCAAAATTAACAAAATTGAAATTTCTGATTTACACACTTCTTTCTTAAATGACCGCACTGCTTCTGCGCATAATGGATCCATTGTCGAAGTATCGGGCGAGGTTGTAGCTTTTGCATTAACCGAAGAAGGTTTGTACACCGTTACAATCAAAGATGGTGACGCAACTGCAATTTGTATTTTCGATGATTCTATTTCAGGAAAACTTGGCGACAATCGAAGTGTTAGAAAATCTTCCAAACTAATCGTTCAAGGTCAGTGCCATAGTTCAGGATTATTTTCTTCAAACCCGTTTACCCTAGATGGTTGCAGGATTGTCGAATAAAAATCAAAATTTAAACGCAGTCAGTTTGTGTAGGTACTGTGGCCAAACTCAACATTTACCGAGTACGCCTGTTGGTTATTGCTTGCAATGTGTTAGGTGTAATGCAATGTTGCACACACACGTGCCGCGAGGCATACAACGCACGGTTGCGTATTCAATCGCTGCTTTGATTTTATTTATACCCGCAAACACACTTCCAATTCTTTCTATAACAAAGATGGGATACAAAAGCCAAAGCACAATTCTTGGTGGAGTTAAAGAACTGTGGAATAATGGAACTCCTGGAATTGCACTGCTGGTATTTCTTTGCTCGATTATTATTCCGCTTACGAAAATTTCAGGCTTGCTATTACTTTGCACTTCATGGACAAGTCGGTCTGCTAAAAGCAATTCAAAACTATTAAAGTTCATTGATTTAATTGGCAAATGGTCAATGCTCGATGTGTTTTTGGTTGCAATTCTTGTTGCCCTCGTTAAACTTGGAACAATTGCGACCATCCGACCAGAGCCAGGCATCGTAGCGTTTGCAGCCGTTGTTGTACTAACGATGATTGCATCTGCAAATTTCGATCCACGATTGCTTTGGATAAAAGAAAATAAACAAACATGAACAACGTGCCTACTGCAAATCTAAAACCACTAAAAGAAACACGGTTTTCTATTTCTTGGGTAGTGCCAGTCGTTGCCATATTGTTTTCATTATTCCTTTTGATACGGTGGCAAATGAATAAAGGTCCACTTGTGACTATTCAATTTGATAATGCAAATGGCCTTACTAGCGACTCGCCGATACTGTATCGTGGAGCAATTGTCGGCAGAGTCGAAACCATTTCGCTCAACGAAGACAACACAAAAGTCGCCGTCGTTGGACGGCTTGACCTTACTGCTTCTTCTCTTGCAGTAACTGGAAGTCAATGGTGGATTGTCCGGCCTTCGGTTTCTTTACAAGCAATTAGTGGCCTTGATACTATTGTTGGACCAAGGTACATTGAGGTTTCTCCAGGCAACGGTGAACCGCTATTTGAGTTTAGTGGGTCAAACGATGCGGTTGTAAAAAATGGAAAAGCGTTCACAATTATTTCAAATTCTGCAGAGGGCATTAGCACGGGAGCGCCCATTTTCTACAGAGGAGTTGAAATAGGTTCAATAACAAAAATTGGATTGGCGAATGATTCATCAACTGTAAAATTGAGTTTCACAATTCAACACCTTTACGCACCGATTATTCGAACTAACACCGTATTTTGGAATGAAAGCGGAATCAATTTTGATGCAAGCCTTACTGGTTTCAGACTTCATGCAGGACCGCTTGCTTCGCTTGTAAAGGGCGGAGTGACACTCGCAACACCTACTACATTTGGTGATCTTGCTCCGGAAGGATTCGCTTTTATATTACATGATGAATCTGAAGAGGAGTGGTTAGAGTGGACTCCTAGCATCGAACTATCTGTACAAGCGGCAGGCGAGTAATGCTACCAAGTAATTCATTTGATTCCGAGTTTTCTGTATCTTGGACACACCGACTTCGATTCACTGATAGCAGTTTCAACGATGGAACGCTAGATACTTTAATTAGTACCTTATCTCCATTAAAAATATTGCCTGTTATTGATTGTGGAGTAACGACTAACACCGCATTTATGGATGACGTAACAAATTGGCTTGCCAATTCTGTTTTTGAGACAAGCAAACCACGTATTGTTGAAGGCGGAGAAGTTTCAAAAAATTCAATGCGTGTTGTTGATCAAGTTTTAGAAGATATCAACACAAACAACCTTTGTCGTAAGTCTTGTGTCCTCGTAATAGGAGGAGGAGCAGTACTGGACGCTGTAGGGTACGCCGCATCAATCGCACATCGTGGCATTCCAATTATCCGAATGCCATCGACGACTCTTGCGCAATGTGATTCCGGTCTTGGCGTAAAGAATGCTGTGAATTATTTTGGTAAAAAGAATTTCGTTGGTGTATTTGACCCTCCATTTGGTGTGGTCAACGACATCAGGTTGTTATCTTCATTGGACAACCGCCACTGGTGCTCTGGACTTAGTGAAGCTGTAAAGGTTGCGCTCATTAAAGATGAGACATTCTTTGAAGAAATCGAACAACAAAGTGCACAACTACTAAATCGTGATTTGACTGCAATGGGAAATGCAATTCAAAAATCTGCAATTTTACATCTTGAGCACATCACAAATGGTGGAGATCCATTTGAACGACTCAACGCTCGACCGTTGGATTTCGGACATTGGTCTGCACATAAATTAGAACAAATTACAAACAATTCGTTAACCCACGGCGAAGCCGTATCAATCGGTTTAGTGATTGACATAAAATGTAGTGTTGCCCTTGGTTTGCTTGACAATGCCATTGCAGACAGAATTGTAAATGTGCTCCAATCTCTCAATCTTCCAACATCGCACCCAGCCCTCTCAGACCCAGCATTATTGCAAGGCATCGAAGAGTTTAGACAGCATCTTGGCGGAGAACTTACCCTGCTAATGCTCAAGGGCATTGCAGATCCGGTTGATGTTCATGCTCTAGATTTCAAATTAGTTAAACAAGTCTTTAACGAACTCCTGTAGAATCTAATTTGTATGCAAGATAATCAAATGACATCCGAAGAAATTGTTGATCGGTATTTCTTAGAACACAGAGCGAAAGTTTTAGATATCGCCGCGTTTCTCGACCGCATTGATCGAAGTGGCTCAAAAGAAAAAGATTTTCGGATTATTGCATTGTTGAAATGCATCGATGAATTGCAATCGGGGGATGAAAATAGAACCAAGCGAATACTTGAATTACTTAGTGATCATTCTGTTGAACCAATTGATATCGCAAGTACCAAAGGAGCAAGTGGTGCACCGCCCACTTCATGATGGCTTACATTGACCCTCACATCCATATGGTTTCCCGTACGACTGATGACTATCAGCGTATGGCTCAAGCAGGTTGCGTTGCAATAACTGAGCCGGCTTTCTGGGCAGGCTTCGACAGGAGCAGTTCGCAAGGATTTTTTGATTACTTCAGGCAACTCACTGATACGGAACCAAAGCGTGCAGCAACATATGGAATCAAACATCATTGTTGGCTTTGCATAAATCCTAAAGAAGCAGAAGACGTTGGCTTTGCTCGTGAAGTCATTTCAATTATTCCAGAATTTCTCGATTGTCCAACAGTGCTCGGTATTGGTGAAATTGGTCTAAACAAAAACAGTAAAAATGAATTAATCATTCTTGAAGAGCAACTCGCTTTAGCAGAAAGCACAAACCAATTAGTACTCGTCCACACACCCCACCTTGAGGACAAACTCAAAGGCACAAATTTAATAATGGATGCAATCGATAACACATCGCTTGATCCAACTCGAGTGCTTATTGATCATGTTGAAGAACACACCATTAAGTCCGTTCTTGATCGCGGCTTCTGGGCAGGCATGACGCTCTATCCAGACAGTAAATGCACGCCGCAACGTGCCGCTGACTGTATTGAGATGTATGGAACAGAAAGATTATGGATAAACTCTGCTGGTGATTGGGGACCAAGCGACCCACTAGCAGTTCCAAAATGTCGGCTTGAACTTGCCAGTCGAGGTCACTCTGAAGAATTAATAAACACTATTTCGTTTGGCAACCCACTGGATTTCCTTTCAAAGAGTGGAAAGTTCTCCATCTCATAATGCTTGGGTATTGTACTAACGTGCATAGCGGAGTTACATTTTCAAGTGTTATTGAAAATTTAAAAACGTATTCATCGTCGGTGCAACAACATTTTAAAAAAACCATCGGTGTTGGATTGTGGTTCTCTGATATTGCCTCAAGAGAAGTAGATACTAATTTGCTTGTTGACACACTTCAAGAATTAGATTTGCAAGCATTTACTATTAATGGATTCCCCTTTTCAGATTTTCATCAAGAAGTCGTTAGACATTCTGTGTATGAACCTAACTGGTCTGAACAATCTCGTCTTGATTACACCATCCGTCTTGCAGACATACTTTCAAAAATTACAATGCAAAACGAAGCATGCATTTCCACTTTACCTCTAGGTTGGAACACGTCTTCATTCACCAATGGTGAATGTGCTGTGTTATTGCATAAATGCATAGACGCGCTTGAAGAAATAGAACAACAGTCTGGGAAAAATATTCATATAGCAATTGAAACTGAGCCTGGTTGTCGTCTTCAGAGAAGCCAAGAACTTTGCGATTTTGTATGTCAATATTTCGGTGATGATGAACGCTCAAGAAAATACATTCGTGTTTGTCATGACACTTGCCATGGGGCTGTTATGCGAGAAAGCGCTGAGGACTGTGTTAAAAACTACAAAAACGCTGGGCTTAGAATTGGGAAAGTACAACTTTCATCTGCTCTTAAGTGCGATTTAAGTGCAGTTCAAAATAGAACGGTTTTAACAGAGCCAAAATTTCTACATCAAACAAGCGTGGTCAATGGCAATGAAGTGCAATACTTTGAAAATTTCTCAGATGTTCCAGCATCAATAACCACAGGGGATTGCAGAATTCACTTTCATGTTCCGATACACCTTGCTACATTCGGCGAATTACAAACAACACAAATTGATTTAATTGAATCTATCCGAGTACTAAAAAGATTTGGCGTTACCGACTGGGAAGTCGAAACCTATACCTGGAGTGTGACGCCAAGCGAACTTAAGGAAGGCAACTTGGTTAATTCAATTACAAAGGAACTTACATGGGCGACGAAGCAGTTAAACAAGTAAGCAGAACCAAAGCGTGGCTCGGCATGATGCGAATCAGCAACGCCCCCACTGTCGTAAGCAACATTTTGGTTGGCACTGCAATTGCAATGCAATCAAGCGACTTCGGATGGAGCCCCGCGTACGATTTGTTTTTTGCATTCTGCATTCTGGTTGTCTATTTTGCAGGCATGATTCTTAATGATGCCATCGATGTGAAACATGATAAAACACATCGTCCCGAAAGGCCTATTCCATCAGGAGTTATTCGCCAAGCTACAGCGTGGCTGTTAGGGTTAACGCTTCTTGTTGCAGTTTCTGTCTTTGCTCTCGGACACGGGGCAGCAAATGGTCTGCTACTGCTTATTGTTGCAGTTCTTCTTTACACATTTTTTCACCGCTGGTTTATTCCTGCAATGTTATTCATGGCAATTTGCCGAGGGCTCGTGTACCTCATTATTGCGAACCCAATACAAGGCGAAAATAACACACAGTTGATTACCTATTGCGTTGCACTTTCGTTTTACACAGCAGTGCTGACATGCATTGGCAAATTTGAAAATAAGAAAAATTCAAAATATGCTTGGATTACGTGGTTGTTGTTGCTTTCGCCAACGTACATTGTCTTAAGCACCCTTTCTACTTCATGGATTGCTTTCATTCCACTTACAGGTATGGCATATTGGACTTGGCTCGCGTGGGCCAACTTCAACGCGGGAAACAAAATCGCTGGCATGCACCGAATTCTTTCTGGGTTCTGTTTGCTCGATTGCGTACTAGCGACATCTCTTGAGCAGTTCGTAATCGCTGGAATATGCTTCGTCTTGTTCATCATTACAGTCGCATTTCACCGTAAAATCCACGGTACATGAAACGAATTGCTGTCATAAATGTTGTTGGTCTAACCAAGTCCCACCTTGGAGAGTTTGCGCCAAATCTAACTGCACTTGCACACGCGTCTTCTGTTTCAACCTTAACACCACCACTTCCAGCAGTAACCTGCACCGTTCAATCTACGATGCTTACCGGTTTATCTCCTCAAGAGCATGGCGTTGTTGCAAATGGTTGGCACGAAAGACAAACTAACGAAACTTTTTTCTGGCGACAATCAAATGCATTAGTACGCGGAGAAAAAGTGTGGGATGCTCTACGTAAAATTGATAATACGTTTACGGTTGCAAATATGTTTTGGTGGTTCAATATGTATTCCTCAGCTGATTTTGCAGTGACACCACGACCCATTTACTGCGC
>DTSO01000109.1 GCA_012965315.1 Phycisphaerales bacterium
TGAAGAACTTCTCTCTTTTCGTCGATTATGCCAACTCGAACACCTTCGAATGCAACTGCCACAGATTCTCCATTTGGCGAAGTTACTAAAATATTTGGTCGATCGCCAACAGGCCATACACCAACGGAATGATCAACCATTCCACGCAAATAATTCCATTCCCAGCCACGATACCCTCGGTCGGTTGATTCTAAGTGGTGCCGCGCCATTAACCATGAGTTATTTGCAATTGCAGCTTGCACTGTTCCAATCGTAGAGGTGTACGCTCTACGTTCTGCTATCTGCCGGTCGGACTTCGCTGTCACATATAATTTCTGCAACTCTTTCGATCTTTTTTCTGACTCGACCAAGCCCCACACCAAGCCCGTCACGCCGAGAATTAAAGCTAAAAACACAACTATTCCCGCTTTAAATTTCAACTGATTTCTTCTTGCATACAATTTCAACCGTCGAAATTTTGACGGTGGCTTTGCGTGAATCGGTTCGTTGCTTAAAAATCTACGAATGTCCATAGCGAACTCGGCTACAGACTCATATCGTGACTCACGTTCTTTACTCAGTGCTTTTGCAAGAATTTGTTCTACATCAACTGGAATAGTTGGGTCAGTTGAACGAGGCGGAATTGGTTTTGTTTCGCGAACAACTATTGGTGCTCTATATAAAGGTATTCCCTTCATTGAGTAAGGCAATTCGCCAACCATCAACTGATACATAATCACACCAAGGGAATACACATCTGTTCGGACATCCACATCATGCGGATCATCTCCGCACTGTTCTGGACTCGACCACTGTAGGGTCCCTACAAATCTACCAGTTAATGTAATTGTTTTTTCTATTTCATCAGAGCCCGACATGAGTGCAACACCAAAGTCAATCACTTTTGGCCTTCCAGCGGCTGTAATTAAAATGTTTGAGGGTTTTAAATCGCGATGTATTACACCTCTGCCATGCCCGTACTGCACTGCATTGCAAACCAATAATAAAAGCTCTAAACGTCCTTCTCGTGAAAGAAGTTCATCTTCTGCATAATCTGTAATTGACCTGCTTCCGGGCACATATTCCATTGCAAAAAACGGAAGTAATGTGTCGCCTTGCATTTGATGTCCAGAGTCATACACTTGTGCAATGCCTGGGTGTTGAAGCCGAGCCAACATTTCACTTTCCATTTCAAAACGTTGCAACGTTACGGGAGTTGCTGCTGCCGACTTAACTATTTTGAGCGCGACCGAACGGTGCGGGTGCATTTGTTTTGCTTCATACACATTGCCCATTCCGCCTGTACCGATGATATGAATAATTTGGAATTGCCCAATTGTTTTCCCAACCCACTCGTCTACCTTTGGCGAAACATTTGAGTCAAGCCATTCTTTGCCCGCTGTTTCACAATCGAATGTGATAGAGTTCGGGTCAACTTCGCCTTCTGAATGTTCATCTTCACGAGTTGGAAAATCGTCCGCCATATATCCTATGATACGATGAAGGAGTCCGATTAGTTTCAATTCAAATTGCTTCTTGAATTTCTTTCGCTAGTTTTTCCCCACCGGAGAGTTCTTTCGGAGACCAATCCATCACAAGACCATCGTCCATAGTGTTCGTTGGAATAATGTGGAAGTGCACATGAAAAACTGCTTGGTGGGCAATTTTACCGTTATTTTGCAAAACGTTATATGCAGTTGCGCCAGTTACTTTCAGAATCGCCTTTGAAATTTTCACAAGTGCAATACCAAGGGCTGCTGCAGAATCATCTGAAAGTTCATGCAAGGACGCAACGCATTGCTTTGGAATAACAAGCGTGTGCCCATTGCTAAGTGGAGATACATCAAGGAATGCCAAAACGTGTTCGTCTTCATAGACTTTGTGGCAAGGGATATCACCTTCAATAATCTTTGAAAAAATCGTTTGCATCCTTTATCCTCTGATAACAGCTTGCGCAGCAGCCAATCGTGCTGTTGGAACTCTAAACGGCGAACAACTTACATAATCTAAGCCAACCGCATTACAAAATTCTACTGATTTGGGGTCACCACCATGTTCGCCACAAATACCAATTTTTAATTTTGGCTTGACGCTTCTACCACCCTTCACACCCATCTCAACTAATTTACCAACGCCATCAAAATCGATGGTCTGGAATGGATCGCAAACAAGAATGCCGTCATCTAAATAATGTGGCAAGAAGGAATTAATGTCATCGCGACTAAAACCGTATGTCAACTGCGTTAAGTCATTTGTTCCAAAACTGAAGAAGTCTGCAACTTCTGCGATTTGATCTGAAACGATTGCAGCGCGTGGGATTTCAATCATTGTTCCAATCGGAATATTCAATTTGCCTTTGAACCGTTCCTTTTTAATTACTTCTTTAATTGTTTTCGCAGTCAGGTCGCGTAATTGAGCAAGTTCCTCACGCACGCCAACAAGTGGAATCATGATTTCTGGACGTGCATCAATTCGTTTCTTCTTACAAATAATCATTGCTTCAACAATTGCCGTTACTTGCATTACAAGAATTTCCGGATAAGTAACGGCTAATCGACAACCACGGTGGCCAAGCATCGGATTGAATTCATGCAACTGCTCAACACGTCGCTTTACAAGGCCGACTTTCACGCCAAGTGCATCTGCAACTTCTTTCTGACCTGCAGTATCGTGTGGTAAAAATTCATGTAGTGGAGGGTCGAGTAACCGAACGGTAACTGGAAACCCTTTCATCGCAGTAAATATGCCAACAAAGTCATCGCATTGGTATGGCATCAATTTAGCTAATGCTTCAACTCGTGCTTCTCTTGTTTCTGCAAGAATCATTTGTCGCATCGCGAGGATTCGATCGCCTTCGAAGAACATGTGTTCAGTTCGTGTTAGACCAATTCCTTCTGCCCCAAATGCACGAGCGCGTTTTGCATCTGCTGGCGAGTCTGCGTTTGTTCGAACTTTCATGCGACGTTTTTTATCTGCCCATTTCATAATAGTATCAAAATCGCCACTAAGTTTTGGCTCATGGCGTTCAACAACGCCGAGCATTACTTCGCCAGTTCCACCATCAATAGAAAGAACATCTTTTTGACCATATGTTTTTTTACCAATAGTTACTTTTTTACGTTTAGCATCAATATGCAATGCTGATACACCCGCAACACAACATTTACCCCAACCGCGAGCAACAACTGCCGCATGGCTTGTCATGCCACCAGTTGAAGTCAAAATTCCAACGGCATGTTGCATGCCGTCGATGTCTTCAGGTGATGTTTCTTTACGAACGAGCAATACGTCTTCGCCTGCTTCTGATCGTGCAACCGCTTCTTCGGCTGAGAACGCAAGTGCGCCAGTTGCAGCACCAGGTGATGCTGGCAAACCTTTTGCAAGTTGTTTTACTTTTTGTTTACTCTTCGAAGTAAAACTTGGAAGAAGTAGTTGAACGAGGTCCCCAGCTGGAATGCGTAGCAACGCTTCATCTTTAGTAATAAGACGACTCCCCACCATATCAACTGCAATTTTCACCGCAGCGCTTGCTGTCCGTTTACCACTTCTGGTTTGCAACATCCAAAGTTTACCGCGTTCGATTGTGAATTCGATATCCTGCATATCTCTGTAATGGTTTTCAAGAATTTTCTTGTTTTGAAGAAGTTCACGATAAATTTTATCGTTCCACTTTTTCATTTGCGAAACTGGTTTTGGTGTTCGGATTCCCGCTACGACATCTTCACCTTGAGCATCAATCAGAAATTCACCAAAAAACTTATCTTCACCCGTGGACGGGTTACGTGTAAATGCAACACCGGTCCCAGAATCTCTACCCATGTTGCCAAATACCATTGCTTGCACATTTACAGCCGTGCCTTGCAAACCGATAATGCCTTCAATTTGTCGGTAACTTTTTGCTCGGTCAGCATTCCATGATTTAAATACCGCTTCTACAGCGAGTGAAAGTTGCTTGTAAGGGTCTTGCGGAAAATCTGATCCAACATGTTTTTTATATACTTTTTTATAACGAACACAAACTTCTTCAAGACCTTCATCTGAAAGGTCGGTGTCGAGTACAACTCGATATTTCTTTTTTACAATCGAAAATTCATGTTCAAAATCTTCATGGTTCATCCCCATCACAACATCGCCAAACATATTAATTAGACGACGATATGCATCCCAACCAAATCGAGCATTTCCTGTTAATTCAATCATGCCACGAACTGCGTCATCTGTTAAACCCAAGTTCAAAACAGTGTCCATCATGCCAGGCATTGAAACTGCTGCGCCCGAACGAACAGAAACTAGAAGTGGATCTGTCTTAGAACCAAATTTCTTGCCTGTTTCTTTTTCAACAAGACGAATAGCCTTCAAGGTTGCTTCATCGAGGCCTTTAGGAATTTTGCCGCCCTCTTTGTAATACGCTGCACAAACCGTTGTTGGAATAGTAAAACCAGGAGGTACTGGCAAGCCGATTTTTGTCATTTCAGCTAGATTTGCACCTTTACCACCCAAAAGTTCTTTATATGTAGCATTTCCCTCAGTCTTGCTTGCGCCCCAACTGTACGTCATTTTTTGACGTTTAGTTGCACGGGATTTTGTTTTCTTGATTGTTTTACGTCGGCGAACAGTTGCAGTAGCCATAATTTTTGCGTCTCCAATATTAATGCGCAGAACGGGCATGATACCCGACCTGTACACTGCGTACAATTCATGCTTCCTAAAGACGCGAAACTACTTGAGAACCTTAAAGCCACTCCAACTGAAGTTGCTTCATCTTGGAACATTGATGAACCAATTATCGCTCTCATCGGAAATGGAACGCATTCAAAATGGTCGCGTTGGAGCATCATCGCTCCCGCTACTGGGAAGCGTTTGACTCTTGATGGCGTAGATGCCGTACGTGAATTAAGAAATCACTTAGATAGACAAACTGAAACTACACTACTTCCAAATTGGATCGGCTACATCGGTTATGAATTTGGTCTTGCCGTTGAAAAAAACATTGCTGACATCCCCGAACAAGATTGGCCGCTGGTGGATCTCATTTGGTGTGACAAAGCCCTCGTTCATGATAGTGCTACAAATACTTGGTGGTCCATTGGAGAATTGATACCTCCTGAAATCCGCCCACATGAAACGGAGAACCTCGATTGCACCCCACTCGTTGACACAAATGGTGATACTGCGTTTACCAAAGCCGTTCAAAAAACCATCGACTACATTCACGCTGGAGATATTTTTCAAGCGAATATTACGCGACGTTATCACGCAACTGTAAACGGAGACATTCGCCATTCCGCGTTGTCAATGCTTGGAGAAATTGGTGGTTGGTTTGGTGCGTGGATAGAATTTCCTGATTCTGGTAGATTTTTACTTTCGATGAGCCCGGAACTATTCCTTCAAGTAAACGGCGAAACAAAAGAAATAATGACTCGTCCAATGAAGGGAACACGACCAGAACATGCTGCGCCAGAAGAATTATTGCAGTCTGAAAAAGATGCGGCAGAGTTACACATGATTGTTGACTTGATGCGGAACGACCTTGGTCGAGTTTGTGAATTTGGAAGTATCAAAGTCAAAGAAGCTCGTTCGATTGAAAAACACCCAACCGTCTGGCAATGCGTCGGCGAGATTCACGGGATTTTGCGAAATGGAACTTCAATATGCGATGTCCTTGAAGCGACTTTCCCTGCGGGTTCAATAACTGGCGCACCAAAAATACGAGCAATGCAAATTATTGATGAACTAGAAAATGAACCAAGAGGACCTTACTGTGGTGCGATTGGAATTGTCGGTTGTTCGTCCATGCTCAACGTTGCAATTCGAACTGCAATGTTCGTTGGCTCAAAAAACCCAGTTTCTTTCCAAGGCAACATGCAGTACAGCACGGGCTGTGGCATCGTTGCAGAATCTGACCCCGCGAGTGAATTAGAAGAGTCAGAAGTCAAAACACATATTCTCCGAAATTTTTACGCTGCTCTTAATTGTTCGCGTTGTTGAATTGCAACTGCTCGAGTTATTTGTTGTGTTACAAACCGCTTGTGAGATGGATTGAAAGAAAAATCAAACATCATTCCCATATACGTTGAGTTACCTGCTTCGAGATGCCAATGCATTAATTTTGCAGTCACACAAATCGGTGGCGAGTCGGATCCAGGCAATGGAAAGCGTAACCAATGCAGTCGATGACGACCTACACCACTTGCGTGACCTGCTGGAACTTGCATACCAACACCTCCACCTCCGATATTTACTAACGTCGCAGTAAAAGATGGACCAACATCCGGCATGACATCTTTTTCACTAAGTGCACGCGGCTCAATGTCGTCCGAATTATGACGTTCCATTCTCAACTGACACATCCGTTCTGGTAAAACAATAGAACGAGGATCTAACAGTGGCCAAGCAGTTATTTCAGGCAACGACAAAACATCTGTTGTAATTCGATAGTCTCGTCGGCGTTGACAACGCTCAACCGTTTTTGGCATTTGTAACCGAAGTCCAATTCCATCGCGACTATTTGAACGATAGGAAATATTTCCCAAACAATTCGTTCTAAACATCCATCTATTTTGTCCAATCGCAATTATTCCAAGTAATTGAACGCCCTCTTCAAGTGGAAGTGGTTCCCCTGCGGCTGTTGGCATTTCTACAATGATTTCATTGTCACTTAAAGAAATTAGTTTCGCCCGCCAGACGAAATCTCGACCGGTTGGACCGTTAGGTGCAAGTGCGATTTGTAATGATCCATTGTGATCAACTAATTGTTGAAGGCATCGACGCCATCCAGTTGTTCTTGAGCGATGAGCTGGCATAAACATTTCTCCGTAAAGTAAAAAGGTAGAAGAATTCAACCAATCGTCATCACGTCTTGCCAGAACAATACGAAGACCCGAAATGTCTGTTTTCGATTACTCCACAGCCCGCATGACCAGAATTGCCCCTGTAACCGGTACAACAGGTGCCGATAATTCAGCAAGTTGCGCTGCTAAACGAAGTGCTCCCATTGTCCATAAACGCAATGGGGTATCTTTTTCAGTCAATTCCCACCCCTCCGCATCCACCAAATCGCCCTCTCGAATTGCAAATACAGCATCATTCTTCGCCCAAACCAACTGCAACGTCGATTCGCTATTTACCCCATTTGCCCAATTTCCCTCTGCAACTTCTAACCATAAATCTCCAGGAATATCATCCAAAATCACGAGACCATTGGGTCGCAGTGATTGTTTAAATAATTTCAATGCTTTAACCGCTTCGTCCACATCGTGCAAGAGCATAAAAGTTTGACCACAACATACGATGGCATCAACTGGCTGAGAAAGTGGAAGAACATCAAATAAACTTCCGTCAATAAGTTCAGCATCTACATTCGTTTCTGCGCAATGAGCAGCCGCCGAACTAATTGCGCCTGGATCACAATCTATTCCAATTACAGTATGGCCAGCAACTGCCATTGGAATTAGGAGTCTGCCATCTCCACAACCAACATCGATAATGTCTAGCGGTTCATTGCCAAGCAACTCTAAAATTGTTTTTGTTTGAAGTGCCGATTGTTCTGAATCCATTGGTAGCCAGTTGTTCATATTTTGCCCTTTTGTACTAGAGATTCAAATTTTCGAACGGTTTGCATTAGTTCCAATCGTTTTGTCCGCGATGGTCGGTAATCACCGAAACGAATTTGATAATACGATTCGGTTAACGAAGTCGCTAATTCTAAAGCTTGCTCTTCAAGCCCTAAACTTTCTATCCATGTTTGCGCAGGGACGTACTTTGGTCGCCTTGTTCCGTGTTTCAAAAGTACCCGTTGCAAAGTTGCAAAAAACTCAACACTTGCTACTGGCACTTGTTCATCCAATTTCTTTGACAATGTCAGGACATTTTTTATTCTTCGACTACGCCATCGTAATAATAAAATAATGAATCCTGCAAGAACAGCTGCGCCCATCACAAGGTCTATCCAAACTCTACCGCCAGCGCCGATATCAAACCATTTAACGACGCTTGCATAAAATGTTTTAAAA
>DTSO01000110.1:0-27186 GCA_012965315.1 Phycisphaerales bacterium
TCTCCACACTGGGAAAGAAATGCGCAAAATCCAAGGAGTAGCCATTTCTTAAATGCAAATGGTTTAAACAAAATCCGCACCATGTGATTCCACGCTGGAGTAATCGGATCAATGACAGAAATGTTTGGGATGTTTTCCACGCTTAGAATACTTTAGATTATTTCAATGCATCCCTAAACGAAGTTGGGGTAACGTAGCGGGTGTGGTACTCTTGCCAGTCGCTAAACGATGGTAAAAGTTCAGGGGGACGCTCATTATTAGGATAGGGATAACCACTCATTGCATGGTGCGGAAGTGGTCCCACTGTACGTGAATCAACTGTATTCCAGTCGCCATCTTTTACCCAGCCGTCGGTAAAGAAAATGAAATCGCGAGTCATCCCAGGCATTGGTTGTGTAAGTTCTTTAAATTGTAAATACATCGCATCGCCAGCATTCATGATGACATACCGATCATCGATTTCTTGGAGCAATGGTTCTACGGCACCATAACGCGTGTAGTAACCCTCAAGGTCACGCCACGCGTTGCCGTATCGTATGTCTTTGTAATCAGGAATGTTTGGCGCGTTCACATCTGTTCTGGACATGTAAGGAAAACCCATGTATCCAAGATCCGCAGAAAGTAATTCAATTGGCAATTCATTGATGTCAACGAACGCACGTGTCGCAAACGAAAGTTTGTCCCAGTAAATTTCGAGATTGGTGCTGATGCGGACTCGGTTGTCGTTGTCAACGAAACTATCCATTGGTATCTCTAAAATAATTGTTTTGAGTTTGCCTGCGGGGAAACCGCCGTTTGGAATTACAATTTTCCATCCACCCTTTCCGTCAGGAATGGAAACTTCAAGTGCTTTTGGAGGCGAACTGCTTCCTTGTGCTGAAGCAACATTGATACTTGTGTCTGTTGGTCGAATCCAACCCTGTGCAATGATGTCAATTGCTGACCCAGGAGATGCATCAATTTGACCTAAGTCTAATTCGACAAAGTGGTCCGTTGCAACGCCTTGATAGGGGCCTTTTGCAAAACCGCCAAGCCGAAGGCCGTCTCTTGCTTGAACAATGCCAAGAATATCTTTGCCAGTTTGGTCAATGGCGCGCACAGGGCTCTGTACATTTTCGTATATGTATAAACCATAGGACGGCGGAACGGGTGCAACAAAACGCTCATCAACAAAGACTTCAGTCCCGATTGGATGATCGATAGCGAGCATTTTTAACTCGTCAATGAAATGTGTTTCCCATAATTGTGCTGTGATAGCAACTTCGTAAACACCATCACGTGCGTGCAATTGGTCGCCGCGAATTTTTACCCAATCTTGGGTTGCAGCAATTGCTGGAACAGTTTGCGCATTGATTTTAAGTCCCAGCGGACTTCGCCAAAGAAGGTCTGTGACAAATTCCCACGAACCATCATCGTTACTCGTCGCGAGGAATGGACATGAACCCTTTAAGATTTGCACCTCAGTAAATATTTGGTTTGCTTCTGGTTCAATGACTTCCTGCGGAACACCGTTTGGCCAAACAACGCGAATAGTATCTGCTGGTTTTCCTCCAAGGCCAATGTGTGTTAAAGGGCCAGTGATAAGATGCTTTTGGTATGTGCCATCGGACTGCACTTCAACAAATCCACCGACTGCGAGCGAATTGTTTCGTTGCCCACCTTCGAGGATTGCTTCAAGAATTATTTTTTGGAATTCGTTTTCATTTGGAGTTCCAATTTGATCCCAAATTGCAAATTCTGTTCCGTTGGTCACTATGTCAAGATCGCCATCAAGATCTGCGTCGATAATTTGAAATTCGCCTATTGCTGGAATAAAGGCTTCATTTCCATTTGCTTGAATAATGTGGATTTGCTCCCCTCCAACAATGATGTCAAGTTTCGTGTCGTTATCCATATCTGCCGAGTCGACAGTTATTCCAAAACCGCCAATATTCCGTGGTGCAAAACTATTTACATGTGTATTTTCGCCAATTACAGCTTCGCCGTTCGTGTTTAACCATGCAATATCCATCCAACCATCGTTATTAAAGTCGCCGACTGTTAAATCAAATACAAGTGTGTTTGGAAGAAAATCATTAAGGACGCGGATGTTTCCAGAGCGTTCATTTTTAAGTACAACAAGTTTGTGATTTTCATCAATCCCAACAACATCTACTGCCCCATCTTCATCGATGTCAATTATGTGCGTACTCTGTAACGAAGGGGAGTTCAGATTTCGAATGGTAACAGTCTCATCACCGTTGTTTTGAAGCAAAAATGTTTCACCACGAGTTACGAGTAAGTCTAAGTCGCCATCCTGATCAGCATCCCATGCTGTAAGAGCTGAAATCGCTGTGCCGTTTTCTTCAAGTAACTCAACTCCGCCTTCAACGTATACGCGTCCCTTTAGCGTTCCGGTAACAACGTCAAGTTTTCGGTCATTATTCCAATCGATGGGCACGAGAACTATTGCAAACAAGTCATTCGCCGTTATTAATTCAGACTGGGAACGAGACTCAACGAGAAGAATCCGTTTTTTGCCTGCGGGCAAAACAGTTTCGTTCAATTTTGTAGTTGAAATAGTTTTCGCATTTGGTTGTACCCAAACAGGTACAGCAGTATTTATGAATTGTCGAACAGGGTGTCCAACCGTACCAGGAGGGCCTGCAACCTCTAATTGAGAATGTTGCCAAGCGCGAGTTGGCTTAAGAACATTATCAAGCCCGATGACTTGCGCTCGAGCAACACGTGCTTTCTTGTTTTCGATTTGTAGCATCGCGCCGTCGAACAAAGCTATCGCTTGCGCCTCTTGAATGATGCCTTGTGATTTAAGAATGAGCAAGTGCTTATGTGCTTCTTCAAAGTTTTCATTTTTTAGAAATGCTTTGATAAGTGCGAGTCGAACGACTACATTTTGGCTTAACTCTTCGATAAGAACTTTCAGGTGTTCTTTGCTTTCTTTTCGAGCCCAACGCAGGTACATGTTTTTTGGATTATTAATAATGGCATCTTCAAGAATTTGAGTCGATTGTTCAAATTCTCCGGTGAGCATCGCGGTCTCTGCTTGCAACATGGCAATAGATGCATTGTTTGGGGCAAATGTAGCTGCAGTTTGGAACAAAGCATTGGCTTGTTCTAATTGATTTTGGCGAAGTGCAACAAGACCTTGATTAGCGTACACAAAAGCTTCTTCTGGGAATGTCAGTTCAAGCAGGGCGAGTTTCTCGCTAGCCTCTTTCATCATTCCGCTATCTATATAAGCGAGCGCGAGATTTCGGTTGCGAAGCGCCGTTACATCGACTTTTTTTTGCGCACTTTCGTCACCACCACCGCATCCAGTAATCATCAAACCGCACAATAATAAAATAAGACGTTTCATTATTGGTCATCGTACCGCAAAGGGTGCTGAACGGTACCTGGCACCCAAGTACCACGCACACTAAAATCAAGTACGCTAAAATCGAACTTTGAAGCCAACTCCGAAGACGTAATCCCGTTCCATGCGGTTATCAAGTCGCTGATGGATGGGGATCTGCACGGTTGCCTCAAGTGCCCATTGAGTTTTTCGGTATGAAATGCCCGGCGATAGGAATATTTCTTGATCGTTGTTTGTTTCATAGGAACCATTTAATTCGATGGAACCAAAAAGTGCAGTTGGATCATTCGAAGAATACACATCTGGAGTAAGTCGGTACACGTAGGCAAAGTCATATGTGAGTTGGTCTTCACCAAGGTTACCATTGCCTGTGTTGAATTTCCAAAGCAAATCCGTTGAGAAAGCGTGCCTATCTTTTTTATAGGTATACACACCACCAAAGATAGGGTCGGTTGAATCGGAAGTAAATGCATCTCGGCCAGTTGGAATTTCAACTCCTGCAAGTAAATCAAAACGCTGGGTATTCATTGGTCCGAAATCATCCCTAAATAATCTGAATTTGCCCATGATTTTAATATCGTTTAAACCAGAGAGGTCATTCTCTACACCAGTTACAGAGTTAGTGGTCTTGCTTTGAATACGAACTGGAATGTTTAGCATGAGTGTGAATTTTTCTGACACGCCATAAATCAATGTTGACATCGACATTGTCATGTCAACGCTTGTGTTTGCCATTGGAGTTTTGTCAGCTTCGGTTACGGTTATTCGTTGACGAAGGATTAGTCCGCCTTTGTTTGGTTGTATTGCGACATTTGAGTTGATAGGCGCCTGTGCCGAAGTACTGTCGCAAAACAAAAACAATGAACATACAAATGTCACTAACAGAATTAGATTTTTCATTGTGGCATTTCTATTTTTGTAAGGGTGAATCCACCGTCTTCAATTGCCCCAGAAAGTTGATCTTGTGTTGCAGGATTAGTTTCGTTTAAAGTAACGGTGACAACACCAGTTTGAAGTTCTACCGAGACAGCTTGTACACCGTTTAGTTTTAGCATTGGTTCTTTAACGCTTGGAATACAACCAGGGCAGCCGATTCCATTTACCCAGAGCGTCGCTGTATTTTCACCGGTTGCTACAGCAGGTTGAACTATTGCTTCGGTTGAATTTACTGGCATGGGGCTATCGCAACCGATTAAAATTGATGTCAGCGATAATACGATAATAGAAGTGATATTTTTCATATAGACATTATCGGGGATGAACCATGGTTCAAGGTCAATTGAGAACGAGTTAATTCAATATTATTTTGAATTCGGCGCATTTAAGCCATCGATAACACCACATTTTCCATCTTTACAAACAGTGGTGCAAATCTTGAGCCATTGGGTCAACAGGCGGTCGACTCGTTTGAGGTGCTTTCGTTCATCGTGTACTTGTTGAAGTCGTGATGTGATTAAGTGTTGGACATCAGAACACGGTTTGCCATTGCCATCACGGAATTGGAGAAGCGATTCAATATCTCCCAACGTGAACCCAACTTCTTGCGAAGACCTAATGAAAAGCAAGCGCTCGAGAGTTTGTTCATCATAAAGTCGATAATTGCCAAGACTTCTGGAATTTGGATGCAATAATTTTCGCCGTTCATAATAACGAATTGTCGATGTTGGCACATCGGCCTTGCTAGCCAATTGCCCAATTGTAAAAGTAGTTGTCATTAAGTGTAATCGTACATGTTTTGCTTTGAAGGGTCGCAAAGCCCTATCATGTTCCAAGGTTTTATTGCATCTGCAATGTCAGCAGCGTTAAGCGTTCCTTCGACAACTTGGTTATAAAAGTGATCGACTGTGTTGCGGAAATCTACATTTCCACTGTTTAGGAAATCGGTTTCGGTTCCGGATCGTTTTTGTCGTTCTGTGAAGTCGGCTCCAACAAAGTAAAGCATGGCGAACTGTGACAAATGTTCAAAATCATCAAAACATTTGTAACATCCATGGATAATTTTGTCGAGCAATTTAACAGCTTGCGTAGTTTTGTTTTGATATGTATTAAGCCCTTCGATTCGTTCTTGTTTACTCAGTTGGAGAAGAGGCATCAATCGTTCAATCCCGTTGAGCGTGAGCGCATTACCTGCGCTGTGCAGCGGGTCTAAAAATGCAGCAGCATGTGGTAGCATCGCCCAGTTTTCCCCGACCATTTTTGTGGTACACCGTTGCATTCTTTTTGATTGCACAATTGGTAATGTTGCAACTGCATTTTTGAATTGCTCATTAATGTTCGGAAATTCAAGCATTAACGATTCCCAAGTATCGTTCGGTCGAGCATCACAATCAAGAATAAACCCTGCGCTTGTTATTCCATTGTCAAAATGTAAAACATACATCCATCCACCTGCAAAAACATGGTGTAATGCCGAGTCGTGGCACCGGTAGGGGTGATGTTGTTTTCCGTGTATATTGCCCCACGGCGTTACTCCAGTGAAGTGGGAATATATGGCTCTAGAATTTGTATGAATTGAAGTATTGTCCTGCGGTATATGTAATGGGTTTGCTCCTCCAGTTGCATCAATAATAAATTCTGCAGTGCACGATACGTTCTCACTCTGTAAATTCCAGTTTGAGTTTGAAGTGAGAGTCACATTTGTATTTTCAAAATAGTCTACACCAGTTTTTTTCACTTCTTCGACTAGGAATGCATCAAAATCTTCGCGATACCAATGGCAATCACAATTGTAATTGTCTGGACTTGCTGCAACGAGTAGCTCGTTTTCGATGTTGGGATGTTGAATGTATGTAAAGCCACGTTTAGGTCCGCAGTTTAGTTCAGGATATGATTCTTTCCAACTGCCATATCTAGAAAGGGGTTTTAAAAAAGGGAGGTTGTATTTTTCAGCAAGTGATGCAAGAGTAATGTCTGCTTGCGGTGTAGAAGATTCACCAATTGCAAATCGTGGGTGAGTTCCACGTTCTAGCAAGATGGTTTTTAAGCCCATTTGGTCTGCAATTAACGCAGAAATGCTCCCGCTAAAACCAGCACCTAAAATTGCAACGTCATACTTCATTTGTTCATCCTACCACTGTAGGTATTGCAATTCTGTGCTCCATAAAAAAACCGTGCATCCATTTGGATGCACGGCTCGTTTTTTAAAATGTAAACAGTTGTTTTAGCAACCACCCCAATTGTCAATCAGACTAAGAAGGTCCAACACATTGACGGCACCGTCATTATTTAAGTCTGTACCACAGAAGTCGCATTCTCCCCATGAATCGATCATCGCAAGAAGGTCACTTACTCCAACGATGGAGTCACAAGTGACATCGCCTGGGCAATTACAGGAGGTTGGATCAACTTCGTAAAAACTAACTTCAACAAGTTCTGATCGAGCTTCACCGTTGCTTCCATTTGAGTCTTGAACAATCCATTGCGCATAGAGCGAGTCAGCAAGAAGTGTACTGTTTGCTTCGATTGGCCAATGTATTGTTCCGTATCCTCTGCCTTGACCTTTGCCAGCCAAGGTAATTGGACCAAGTGTTACAACAGGCATGCCCATTGCTTCTGCATCTGCTTGGGTGCGATAAAGAACTATACTTGCTTGCGCTTGTCCTAAAGCATTTTTGATGCCAAAACGGAAGTCGGTATTGCCAATATTCGGTGTTGCAGAAGGCGCAATTACTGCAGGAATAAAACCACCGCTACCAGCTGTACCAGTTCCAACTGGAAGTGGGTTTTGGGCTAACTCATTTATTAGAGTTGGTCTGTCAAATGGATATAGTTCATCTCGAACTCGAGCATCGGTCAGGCCGTTTGCAAGGAAGTCTTTGATAGGAACAATTGCCATAGGAGGCAGGAAAATTTGACCGATTATTGGATCTTGGTTTTCTGGAAATTGCGTTGTATTTCCTCCATAAAAATCAAGGACATTGTCCAATGAAAGCAATCGACCATTATGCATGAATGTGCTTTTAAGCCCAACATTTCTCAGTGAAGGAACTTTGAACCTGCCTCTGTCATTAATATCTTTTGTTACACCAAATCGACCAGCATCTTCTGCGATTGGTCGCAAGCCAACATTTCTGTATGTAAAATCTGTAAACATCGGTGGGGTGTGGCATTCTGAGCAGAGCATCATTGGGCTAGAGAACATCTGCAACCCTTGTTCTTGGTCGGGTGTTAGTCCGCCTGCTTGTCCATTTTGTGTTCTGTCGTAAGGCGTGTCGTCAGCTACGAGTGTTCGTTCGTAGGTTGCAATTGCCATTCCGATTCGACCAGCATTGATAGTGGCATCACCAAAAGCTTCAGTGAAAAGTTCTGGATATGTGCTATGTATTGCTAATGCTTGAGCCATGTCACTTGGAAGGTTCGTTGCAAGTGCCATAGGTTTGGCAGTCACTAGTTTAGTATTCAGTGAATTCCAATCACGATTTTGGTGCGCCATTTCTTCACTGCCCATTAGTGGTTCAACTGCTTGGCTTTCAAGTGCACCACCAGAAGCAATCAATACTGCACCAGTTTCAGGATCGGTAAAAGTGCTTGATGCTCGTCCATCCCAGAATAATTCAGGAGCGTATTGAATCATGCCGTAACTATTTGCTGCTCGAGCAGTTACTTGGGTGAGCAGATCGAAGGTGGCATTGGGGACATACATTCCGTTTGAATCGCTATCAACCACACCAGGTGAGCCAATTATATCATCGCTGTTCCATTGAATACCGTCTGCACCTGGGTTGTAACCAAAGCGTGGATCAGCACCAGCTGAAGACGATTGGTGACAAGTGCCACAAGCAGTAGTATTGTCGCTTGACAATTGCGTATCCCAAAACAAAATTTTACCAAGCGCTCTTTTGGCTTCAGTAATTGGGTTTTCTGGGGGTACTGGAACGGGCGGAAGTGATTGTGCATGCAACGAACTAGCAGTTGCGCAAAGTAAAATGGTGGTAATTGTTTTCATGTATTTTTGCCTCTCTATTGCATATTTATAGGAACATATCTATATATAGACTATTGTACGGATTAAGCAAGAACTAGATGCAGAAATTCTCGTATTTAATTGTTATTTGCAGTGAAAAGTAGTCGTTTTCTACTCTAGGTCCCAAGAATCACCAAACACACGTCCATTTTTCTTCGCTATTCCATATTCCACGACCTCATGGAGCGATTCTGGCAGAGGGGCGGTTAACTCAACGGTCCCATTGCCTGGTCGGGTCGGAATGACAGTGCAACATTCGACGCCGATTGATTGCGCAAAATCAATAGAGGCCTTAGCCCAATAGATGCCTTCTTCCTCAGTTTGCCAAGGGGTACGCAATAAGATAAATGCACGGACAAAGATATTGCGTTCAAGAAGTGCGGTTGTTGCTCTTTCAAAATCATCAAGCGTCATGCTTTTGTTCAGTCGCGGCAGAACATCAGGGTCAACAGTTTCTAGCCCCATTGCAACTTCGAGTTGTGGTTGTAAATAATCGGCAAATTCAAAGCAAGGTGTACTAATTAATTTAGGATGCACTTCTACTATGAGTGTTTCGTACTCTTGAATAAAGTCAGCGATTTCAAAAGTGTCTGGTTTTGGTATAGATTGTCTATCGAAAAAACTACCCGCGTTATACAACTTTAAATGTTTTGCTTTTGGAAGTGAGTTAAGTGCATCTTTAACTTGTTTAGCAACGGCTCCATCTTTTACACGGTAATCTAAAGTGTTCTTCCATAAATCGCACATAACACAGCGGAATGAACATTCTTTATTTGTAGTGAGAATGATATTGTGGTCTTCAACATTACCGTTTCGCGTTAATTCAGATTCAGAAAATGCACCGTTTGCTTTTGACTCGGTGACAACATTTTTAACAGTCAAACGTTGCATGAAACGCCTTGCGGTAGGGCATTGGTGCATTGCCGAATGCACGTTCTTTTGCAGCGCCATCTTGGAATCTTCGTTTTTCAAAAATTGGCATGTGCATTCCAGTCAAAGATTCGATTCCTTTAGAGACGATTTCGCCTTTAAGAGCGTATAATTTTTCGTGATTCCAATCAGTTAACTCGATGTACGGGATTCCTTCTGCAACTTCGATGACCGATGGAAGCATGAATGGGCTAAACCCACGGAAATTATATTTTTGCATTGGCGCGTACCCACGCGTGCATGCTCGGCTTAATCCACCGCTAAATGTAAGTGAATGCTTAATTGCATCAACTCCCCATCCCTCTTGGTACAGCATTTGATTACTCAAAACACTTTTAATTGTAAGTTCTGGATTTTCTTCAATTGGGTAATCTTTTAGATTTTCATCTCCACCATCACCGTCAATTAGATACGTAAAGTCTGGATATTGTTCGCGAATTCCACGGCAAAGAGCAAGTGTCATAGCGCCTGATTGGATGTCTAGCGGTTTGTAATCTTCAATAGTTTGTACTGCTTCTTGCAAATTCACCCAACTCTCTGGCGTTGTGATGACTTCATGGAAAAGTTCTAGATCAAGTGAAGACATGAAATTACGGGCTTGTATGGCATCTTGACCTTCGCCGTTCACACTTAAAGTAAAAGCTTTCAATCGTGCAAGATTCATTCCCTCAGTTTTCATTATGTTGTACGTCGTTAAGAAAACAGCACCGCTGTCAATACCTCCTGAGAAGAGAACTCCAATTGGTTCATGTTCAGGAATTTGGTGAAGCCATTGCGTAATACTATTTGCAAGTTCACCGATGTAGCTCGCGCCGAAGTTGCCTTTGGTACTGTTTGGTTCTGGATTAAAAAACCTCGTACAAACTGGGTTAGGGTCTGGACAACCAACGAGTGCAATTTCAGTGAGGTGGTGCGCGGGAACCATCCGAGTATATGACGGGTGGAACTGATCGCCGAAACCGTTTTCTTCAAGCCATTTTTTGATTTGGTCAATTCGTTCTGCAAGAAGAAGGGCTGGACCCGCAACTTTTTTGACGATGAAATAACGCATCGGCAGTTGAAGTGTTCGTGCCATTCGGATGATGTGGTTGTGCCTTGCCATGATGGCGAAGTGCCCTTTGATGGTTGCGATTTTTTCAGGGTCGCCTGTTGCAACTATTTCAGTTGCTTGATCAATTTCCATATTAAAAATCATGTTCCTGCTATGGTCAGTAAGGTCGATGACTTCATTAATCATGTCTGGATAGTGCGGCTGTAGGTTGGCTAAATCTTCTCGTGTTCGTTGCATGTGCTCATGATACCAACTAGGGTCAGACCCTCTACAATGGCAAATATGAGCACTACTTTATTTACCAAACATGAGCAAAAACTAAATGACGCGCTTGAAGCGATTCAAAATAGAGGTTTTTACTCTGCATATCCAGAAATACCCAGCGGAAAAATCTATGGCGAAACTGCGAAAGCAACTGGGCAAGAAACATTTGAGAATTACCTTGGTTCTACATTTGAATTAAATCAAAGTGGGACAGAAGGCACAATTGGAAATGAGATTTCGCCTTACGGTATGGCAATACAAACGCAATATCCAAAAGCAAATATAGATGTATTGTTGAAATCGATGGCGGGTGCTTGTTCTGCTTGGAGAAACGCAACGATTGAAACGCGAGTTGGTTGTGCTATGGAAATAATGCATCGCTTAAATAAACGAAGTTTTGAGATGGCGTTTGCTGTAATGCACACAACCGGACAAGGTTTTATGATGTCATTTCAGGCAGGCGGCCCACACGCTCAAGACCGCGGTCTTGAAGCAATCGCCTACGCGTATAAAGCAATGAATGATTGCCCAACTGAGGCGACATGGCGGAAACAAGTTGGTCGCGACGACTTTGTTACACTTAATAAAATATTCAAAATTGTTCCAAAAGGAATCGCACTTGTCATAGGTTGTTCAACTTTTCCAACATGGAATACATACCCAGGATTATTCGCAAGTTTAGTTACTGGCAACGCTGTTGTTGTAAAACCACATCCTGGAGCAATTTTACCGTTGGCAATTACAGTTTCAATTTGCCAAGAAGTTCTTGTAGAATCTGGATTCGATGCAAACCTTGTAACTTTAGTTTCTGACACTGCCGAAGATCCAGTAACAGCAACTCTTGTTGAACGCCCTGAAATTACAATAATTGATTACACAGGTGGCACGGAATTTGGAAACTGGGTTGAAGCAAACGCAGGTAACGCGGTTGTTTACACGGAAAAAGCAGGGGTAAACAGCGTCATCATTGATAGCGTTGAGCAATTACGAGCAGTAACAAGTAATTTGGCATTTAGTTTGTGTCTGTATTCAGGCCAAATGTGTACAACCCCCCAGAATATTTTTATTCCAAAAAATGGAATTGAAACATCAGATGGTCACGCTTCTTTTGATGATGTTGCAGGTGCAATCGTTAAAGGTGTTGATTGGATGTTAAGTGATCAAGGACGAGCAAACGAAGTATTAGGTGCTATTCAAAATCAAACGACAGCAGACAGAATTGACTCTGTAGAAGGCGAATTATTACGAGATGGGTGTTCCATAGAACACGCAATGTTCGGAAGCGCAAGAACTCGTTCAATTAAAATAGTAAAACTAGAAGCATCACAACGCGATATTTTTGAACAAGAAATGTTCGGACCTCTTGTTTACATTATTGCAACAGATTCAACACAACACTCTATTGAACTCGCATCATCTATTGCTATTGAGCAAGGCGCGATTAGTTGCGGTGTCTATTCTACGAATGAAGAAGTGCTTGAAACTGCTGTTGAAGCAATGGCATTAGCAGGTGTTCCTGTTTCGTGTAATCTTGTCGGGAATATTTGGGTAAATCAGTCTGCAGCGTTTAGCGATTTTCATGTCAGCGGTGCAAACCCATCTGGCAATGCAACTCTTACAGATTCAGCATTTGTTGTTGGTAGATTTTCAGTTGTTCAATGCAGAACATTTGTGCCTGAACCACAGAAAGTTGAAGCGTAACATTTATGCCAATTTATGAATTTGAAGGAATTCGACCTGTTGTAGATCCAACAGCATATATTCACCCGACTGCTGTCATTATTGGAGATGTCATCATCGGCCCAAATTGTTTAGTTGGACCATGTGCAGTTCTTCGCGGTGATATTGGAAGATTAATCATGAAAGCAGGAAGTAACTTGCAAGACACATGTGTTGTGCATAGTTTTCCTGGCGACGACACGATAATCGAGGAAGATGGGCACATAGGCCACGGCGCTGTACTCCACGGTTGTGTAATTAAAAAGAATGCGATGGTCGGTATGAATGCTGTTGTAATGGACGGCGCGATAATTGGTGAAAACAGTTTTGTCGCGGCGATGGCATTTGTGAAAGCAGGAACGGTTGTTCCTCCAAACGTTGTCGTTGCAGGGTGCCCAGCAAAAGTAATTAAAGAACTCGACGAAAAGGCGATTGGTTGGAAGAGTGAAGGCACTCGCATCTATCAACATCTTGCAGTTCGTCACAGTGAAACGTGTATTGAATGTGAACCGTTGACAGAGGTCGAACAGAATAGAAAACGTGTCGCGTTTACAGATCACGCCCCAAAACATAAATCTTAATTGTCAAAAGAAGAGAGCGCAATTCGCGCGGCATCTGAAAGTAGTTCACTTCGTGTCGGGTGAGGGCGAACAGTTGTTGCTAAGTCATACAACGTTGCGCCCATTTCAAGAGCAAGAACACCTTCCGAAATCATTTCAGTTGCGCCTGTTCCAACTATTCCAATACCAAGTATTGCCTGGGATTCTCTTTCAAAAGACAAGAGGGTTACACCCGATTGTTGTTTGAGCGCGACTGCAAGACCACTATTGCCCCATTGAATTGACACGGTGTTTTCTGGGTCAAACTCGCCTACTTGAGCAATTTCTGGTGAAGACCAAGCGACTTTTGGAATAAAAGTTGAATCGACATGTGCATCTAAGCCGCACGAAGCTTCTCCAGCGACTCTGCCCTGCGTGATTGCTAGCGCTGCGTTGTGATGGCATCCAGAGCATTCTCCAACCGCGTAAATTTTTGGGTTACTTGTTTTGCATGAGTCATCAGTCACAATGAAACCATCTACGCAATGAACGTTTGCATTTTCAAGTTGCAAGGATTTAGTTTGTGGAAGTCGGTAGTCTGCTAGAACAATACAGTCGTACGCAGAAGTATCTGGTTGTTCAGAACAAATTGAAACGCACTTAGAAAGTTTTCGTTGTATAAATTTGACAAGTTGACGTTCAAACGACGGCAAGAATTCTCCATTGAGCCAAAGAGATACCGTGTTGTTATTCGATGCAAATGTCGCAGCTTCGATTGCACTTGGCGTGTTCCCGACGATAAGAATAGTTTTGTCTTTATACTGCGTAGAGTACAATTCTTCAACCTGCATCGCGTTTGGGTATGCTTCGTTTACTCGTTGCTGCGAACCGGTTGCAATGATTGCTTTTCGAAACTTGACGACCGATACAACTTCGCCAGTAACTTGCGCAGTTTTTTTGTTTTCAAAATGTGCAACACCAAATAGGCGCTCGA
Source organism: Phycisphaerales bacterium (assembly GCA_012965315.1). Lineage (GTDB taxonomy): Bacteria > Planctomycetota > Phycisphaerae > Phycisphaerales > SM1A02. The sequence goes on from DTSO01000110.1 coordinate 13,816, forward strand.
TATCGAGTGTTTTACATCGTTGTTCTAGTCCTTTGCCAAGTGAAGCGATTGCTGAAGAACTATCCACGGACAAGAGGGAAGTTTTTGATGGTATGCAAGCGTGGTGTAAACAATCGCCACCTAGCGTTTCGTTCGGGTCAACAATGGCAACAGTTTTGCCAAGTTCTGCAGCTCGGAATGCTGCGGTATATCCAGCCGGACCTCCTCCAATTACGAGAACATCCACATCTTGGCTAAATTGACCGACAACCATCTTGAGTTACACCGCAAACCGCATTGGGTGCTCGAGGTCGTTAATAAGATGTTCAATAAATGGAATTTCACGCCCTCCATCAATCAACCGGTGGTCAATGGAATGACTTAATGGAAGAATCAATCGAGGAACAATTTCATTTTCGACAACCCACGGCATAAGTCGAGCACGCCCCACAGCAAGGCATGCAACAGTGTTTTGTTGAATGATTGGCGTTGAGTAGCGAGTACGTCCAATCGCACCAGCATTTGAAACGGTATACGTTGCACCTTTTGTATCTGCAATAGTGAAACTGGCACTTCGTGCATTTGCTGTAATTTGCTCAAGTTGTGCTGAAATTTCGCCAACTCCCATTTGTTCTACATTTCTAATGACTGGTGCAATTAGCCCACGCTCAGAGTCAATTCCGATTGCGATATTTACGAATTGCCTAAACAAAACGTCGCCGGTGTCGTGACAAATTGCAGCGTTCAGAATGGGATATTTTTGTAAAGATCGACAAATTGCCTTTAACACAAAAGGTAAAAGAGTCAGTTTTAAATTCGGCTGGTCTGGGTCTTTAAACTCGCGGCGCATCTTGTCTATTTCAGTAATGTCAGCATCGTTGCAATCGGTAACATGAGGAATGGTTTCCCACGCATGGCACATTGCTTTGGAAATTGCTTTGCGAGCTTGTGACATTGGTTGGCGAATTACGATGCCAAATTCAGTTTGTTCTTGAACACCTTCAATTTCAGTTTCAAGTTTTAGTGTTGGTTGAGCATTCGCAGGGCGGGTTGTTGTAATTGGACTTGATTCAACAACTACTGATTCAACCGGTGTTGCCGTTGCATCTTGAACATCTTGTCGTGTCACTCTTCCGCCAGAACCAGTTCCAATAACGGTCGCAATATCAATGCCGAGTGACCTCGCAAATTTTCTAACAGATGGCGAGGATCTAACTTCAGTTTTTAATTCTTGCGGGAAAGTTGGCGCGGCAACTTTTTTGCTGGATTTTGCTTCAGTGTTAAAAGTAATCATTACATCCCCGACATGCACAAGTTGTTTATCTTTTATGTGGACAGTTTTTACTGTGCCTGTACAAGGCGATGGAATTTCTACAGCGGCTTTGTCTGTTTCAACTTCTAATAGTGGGGCATCTTCTTTAATTGATTGACCTTCAACGACATGAATTGCAAGAATTTGCCCTTCATGCACGCCTTCACCTAAATCTGGAAGAATGAAATCCATCATTGCCAATCGATTGTATCTTTTATAGCGAGAATAATCTCTTCACTTTCGGGTAGGAAGTGTTCTTCAACTTGGAAGTAGGGGAAGGGAATATCAAAACCAGTAATTCGTTTGATTGGCGCTTCAAGGAATTCAAAGACCACTTCGTTTAAGCGAGCGATAATTTCTGCAGCGACACCGCAAGTCCTTTGGCCTTCATGCACGATGATGCACCTGCCAGTTTTTTGAACTGAAGCGGCAAGTGTTTCTGTATCCATAGGCGAAATGGTAAGTAGGTCAATGAGTTCTACATCGATGCCATGGTCATCTGCAAGATCATTTACTGCTTCTTTGCAAGGGCGCATCATTGCTCCGTAAGAGATGAGCGTAATATCTTTGCCTGTGCGAACAACTTCGGCTTTTCCAATTTCCATTATTTCTGGTTTGTCTGGAACATCTTCACGAAATGCTCTGTACACAGCTTTCGGTTCATAGAAAATTATTGGATCATCTTCACGTATAGCTGCGGCGAGTAACGCGCGAGCATTTCGCGGTCCTGATGGAATGACAACTTTTAATCCTGGGGTATGTGCCCAGTAAGCTTCTCGAGATTCACTGTGGTGTTCAACGGCTCGGATACCACCACCAAAAGGCGTTCTTAAAACTATTGGAATGTTGTACTTGCCTCTGGTTCTGTTCCGAAGGCGAGCCATGTTCTGTTCAATTTGGTCGAACGCTTGCATGGTAAACCCAGAAAATTGAATTTCAACAACTGGGCGAACCCCATAAACAGCCATGCCGATTGCAGTGCCCACGATGCCGCATTCGGCAAGGGGTGTATCCATCACACGTTCTTCGCCGTATTTTTTTTGTAAATCTTTAGTCGCTCTAAAGACACCACCGTTTACGCCAATGTCTTCACCAAGCATGCAAACATTTTCATCTCGTTCCATCTCTTCCGATAAAGCGAGATTTATTGCTTCAACCATTGTTAACTTACTCATTCATCAACTCCTTTTTGATGGAGTCGCTTCAAGTATTCTTCTTTTTGTTTTTGAAGTTCTTCTGGAATGGTATTGAACAGGTGGTCGAAAATTTCTGTCGGATCTGCAGGCGGCATTGCATAGAAAGCGTCGCGCGCTTGAATCGCTTCATCATTGCACGAAGTAACCATTTTTTCGATTGAGTCAGCATCAAGGATGCCCTTATTTGTGAGATATGTTTCGAAGCGCTTGATTGGGCATCGGGATTCCCAAACTTTTACTTCTTCATCATTTCGATACACCTTAGGATCATCAGCGGTTGTGTGTAAACTCATTCGATACGTAATCGCTTCGATAAAAGTTGGACCTTCGCCATTTCTTGCGCGATTTGTTGCTTCTTTTGTTGCGCACATCATTGCGAGAATGTCATTGCCATCAACACGGATGCTTGGCATTCCATGCGCAACACCATGTGTTGCTAGAACTTCATTCGCGCTTTGTTTTTTAGTCGGGGTCGAAATTGCCCAACCATTATTTTCGCAGATGAAAATAACTGGGGCTTTGTAAACTGCAGCAAAATTTAGAGCTTCGCTTACAGCACCTTGGGAACTTGCTCCGTCGCCGTAATTAACAAGAACACAATCTCTTTTCTTTTTGTAATTCATTCCCATACCGATACCAACAGCGGGGAGCACATGCGAGCCAATGACAATTGAAAATGGAAGGTCATTGACATCTTTTGGTGGCGGAAAACCGTCATGAAATCCAGCCCATAAACGCATGAGGTGTTTCATCGACCAGCCGCGCATTATTTGCGCGCCAAATGACCGGTATGAAGGTGAAAACCAGTCGTCTTTTGTTAGCGAGGTTACTTGGCCGACAATGCAAGCTTCTTGGCCAATATTTGGCGCAAAAGTACCCATTCGACCTTGCCGTTGCATGGTCATCATTCGTTTGTCGAAAGCCCGCGCCAAAACCATTGAGCGATACACTTCTAAAAGTTTTTCATCGCTAAAGTCTGGCTCTAGACCACTATCCACTTCACCATGTTCGTTCAAAATTTGAAGAACTTCGATATGTCCAAGATCAATCGGCGATGTATGCATTGCAGAGGGAGTATTTGGAGAAACGACCTCTTCGCTTGAAGTGGTTTTCTTCTTTTCGTGTTCTTGAAACGCCATGACCCCGCATTATAGCAGGCAAGAGATTACACCTTTTTCATACGTTCAAATGGTTGCCTGCAAGCGTTGCAAAAGTGGATTGACTTGCATCGGGTTGGTCCAAACGGGCTTGTAAGCGTTGTATCGATGGAATTACACCAAGGGCAAGTAAACGCAGAAGTGGTCAATTCAACGGTATCGGTTGTTCCTGTACTGCAACATGGTGACGAACCATCTGGGACGGAGATTCCGTGCTCCGCAAGTGATATGCGACCATTGTCGGTAATTCTATCGGTGCTCCAGGGAGGGTCATGAACAAATTCGATTTCGACAGAGTCGATGCCCTGAAGTTCAACTACTTTTTGTTTAATGTCGCTGGCGATTGCCGGAAGAGCAAAGCAACCAATAAACGTTGGCAGTAATTTGATTAATACGTTTGTGTCATTAAGAACAATTTCTTCTATAAGCCCGAGGTCAGTAATGCTAATTGGCATTTCTGGGTCGGGGATTGTGGTTAACACTTCAAAAATTTCTGTCGTTGATACCATTATTAATTACCACGCCGCTAAAGGGTCTGTTGAAAAAACTTCTTGTAATTCGCAGAGTGATTGAGTGAAATCTTCATCGTGCTTTCCGCTTCGGCCACCTTGCAATTCGTCTTGCTGAATGTTCAAAGTTAATCCAGCAGTATCGATTGTTGGCTCGATAGAGTTTTTCCATGAAACAAAAAATGCTGAGTGGTCAGTTAGAATTTCAGCTTCATGTAAGATGTCGATGCCTACTGGTTTTTCGAAGAGCATCGCAGCGTATGGGGCGAAAGTATCGAGTGCATTTTGTATTCTTGCGTTTGAATCTTCGTTGCCTTTGCCAAGATGTTTAATCCAAGAATGAACATGGTCTACATGGATTGCTTGTTCCGCACAAAGTCTTTTTGCGAGCGAGGACAACGGTACCCATGAAGAAGCACTAAGTCGTTGTAATCGAACAAAATCGAAAGTGTTGCAGTAAAACTGCCGCGCAATCGCAAATGCCCAATTAAACTCGTCGTTTTTTGTAACGATGTCTGCGCAACGGTACTCATTTTCAGTTCTTCCAAAGGCAATTTGATCTGGATCTTCGCCGGTTAGCGTATGAATGAGTTGATAGATAGCACTTGCATGCGCAATATCGTCTTGCGCGAGAGAAGAGAACGCGATATCTGCTTCAAGAATTGGTGCGATACCAGTCCAGTCGCTGTTTCGGTGACCGAGGAATAATTTATCGTCAGCAATGGAAAGCAGTAAGTTGACCATTGGTGATTGAAATTGTTTTTCTAGTTCTGTCATTAAAATGTGTCTTTCAAATCTTCTTCTTGATAGGCATCCACGGCTTTTTTAGCACGCAGAGCATCCCATTTTTGTCGGACGATTCTACTGTAACCCTTAGCGAGTCGATATTCCTGCTTCGTTGTTTCACGCCAAATCATATCGGTTGCGCTATTAATTTTTGTTAGTTTTGAAATTGGTGCTACCCACATTGAACAATTCGTTTTGTCTCCAACAAACTGTTCCGCACCTTTAATTTTAGCTTCCGCGCCGCTGGCTGCTTCAACCTCACCGACATGTTCGTGTTTATCTCCAGCTTTCCATTGGACGAAGACTTCGTACGTTTCTAAACCCCCAGTATCACACGTAAATATTTCGCGAAGCCCAACCCATAACGATGTACATTCTTGATCTTGTCCGTAATGCTCGCGTGCAAACTGTTGCGCAAAAGAAGCGTCTGGTGCGCTTAGCGAACCCGCATGTAGGTGAGCATCGGGTTCTTTCTTCTGAGTGAATACTTCCCACACAGGAAAACCTCCAACTTCTTTAGTTGTTAACTCACCAGAAACTAGCGGTACATTTGTTCTCGCTTTTGATAGCATGATTGCCTTAATTATTACAGGGTTTTTCTGTTGAACCATCTAAAATAGCACGTCGAACCCACTCGCCTTGTTCGTAGGAAAAACGCCTGAGTGCAAGTCGATCTTTGTTGCACGGACCGTTTCCGCGAATGACTTTGAAGAATTCATCCCAATCTGGTTGTGTGAAATCCCAATTGCCAGTTTCTTCGTTTAGTTTGAGTTTTGGGTCTGGTGTTGCGCTTATGACTAGACCATTTTCATCTTTTTTGCAAACGTTAATTACAAGTCCTGTTGCCATCGCAGCTGGCGCAAAACGATTTACAAATTTTTGCCGAAGTTCATCATTCGTTGCTGTTTTCATACGCCATTTCATCGCGGGTCGTTCCCGTTCGTCTGGCCTATCGTTTGGTCCGAAGAATGCAAGTGATGGGTCCCACCAACGATCGAATGCTTCTTGCGCCATTTTCTTTTGTTTAGCGGTACCACTCATAAGTGTGAGCACCATATCTTCACCATGCTTGAAGTGAAATGCTTCTTCCATGTTGATGCGTCGCATTGTTCTAATGTATGGACCGAATGAGCCATGTGCGAGTGTGCCTTGGTTTAAAATCGCGGCACCGTCGATGAGCCACGCAATCATGCAGATGTCTGCCCAAGTTGGACAGGGGTAATTAAAACAGTTGTGGTATTTTGTTACTCCTGTAATTAAATCGCGAAGCATCGCGTTGCGTGATTTTCCTAAATCTTGTGCAACTTCATACAGCATTTGGCCGTGACCAACTTCATCTTGCACTTTTGCAGTAAGTGCCAGTTTACGCAGTAAACTTGGTGCTCGTGTAATCCATTCACCTTCAGGAAGTGCACCAACAATCTCACTGTTTGCGTGATGTTCCGCCATTCGTAACATTAATGTTCGGTAGGCTTCAGGCATCCAATCGTTTGGTTCAATTAAACCGCCATCAGAAATGTGTTTTTCAAATACTGCAAGTTTTTCTGGGTCAGCAGTTTCACAGTCTTTGATGTTGACCTCTACATTTGCGCTCGCACTCATTTTGTTTCTCCTTCAATAAGAGTAGCTAAACCTTGGCCAACTCCAACACAGAGTGTAGCGACTCCTCGCTTTGCGTTCATTCTATTTAACTCGTGAATTAGTGTGACAGCAATGCGCGCACCGCTGCAACCAAGCGGGTGACCCATTGCAATTGCGCCGCCGTTTACATTTACTTTAGTTGGGCTAACTCCAATTCCTCGAATACATGCAAGCGATTGTGCTGCAAATGCTTCGTTTAATTCAAATAAATCAATGTCATTCGCATTTAAACCAACGCGTTGAAAAAGTTTTTCCACAGCATGAATTGGGCCAGTCCCCATGATTGCAGGATCAACACCCGAAGATGCGCACGGTCCAACGTATCCTAAAATGTTTAAATTTAACGATCTTGCTAAGGATTCTTCTACTAAAACCATCGCTGCAGAACCATCGTTTACACCACTACTGTTGCCTGGGGTGACTGATGCGTTTTCTTCTTTTGAAAACGCAGGTCGAAGAGTGCCTAATTTTTCAAGGGTTACTTCAGGTCGAGGATGTTCATCGGTGTCAACAATAATTGGGTCGCCTTTGCGTTGTGGAATGCTGACGGGAATTATTTCATCGTCCCATTTGCCGGCATCTTTTGCGGCTTTCCATTTTTGTTGGCTTTCCCAAGCAAATGCGTCTTGGTCTTCACGAGAAATATCCCATTTCTTCGCAACATTTTCCGCAGTCTCACCCATTGAATACGGATGGTAAAGTTGTGCTAGTTTTGGATTTGTAAAACGCCAACCGATTGTTGTATCGTGGATTTCGCAACCACGGTCAAATGCAGTTTGCCCTTTCGCTAAGACAAAAGGTGCTCGGCTCATAGATTCAACCCCGCCTGCAACCATTACATCTCCGCAGTTGCCTTCTATCATTCTGGCGGCAACGTTGATTGCTTCCAAGCCAGAAGCGCAAAGCCGGTTTACGGTAGAACCGGGAACCGTTTCAGGAAGACCAGCAAGAAGGGCGGCCATTCTCGCAACATTCCGATTGTCTTCACCCGCTTGATTTGCTGCGCCCAGATACACATCATCAATAGTATTTGGGTCTATTCCAGATTGTTCAACAGCAGCTTTTATTGCTATTGCTGCAAGATCGTCTGGTCTAATTGAACTTAATGCGCCGCCGTAACGCCCAATTGGCGTTCGGACAGCAGAAACAATTGCTACTCGTCTTTTCATAGCCCCTATTGTATCGTTAACTAAGCCGAAACTGTGCCAAAGGGCGGTGAAGCGAATCGATCATCGCTGACAGTCTCATTTAAGGCAGAAAGAAGGCGGTGCACTTTTTCAATACCAATTCTCGATGCCCATTCGAGAGGGCCTAGCGGATAATTTGTACCCATTTTCATCGCAGTATCGATGTCTTTAGGGGATGCAACACCCTCAGTGACTGCCCACATAGCTTCATTGATAATGCCGCTGAGAACGCGAGAAAATATATATTTATCAAGCATTGATCCGCCGGTGCAACTTGCTTCTAGACAAAAGTCATTGATTGCGGTCACTAAGTGATCTGAGATTTCCACTTCTCGTGTTTCAGTGATAATTGCTGGAACTATGTGGTCTTTATCATCATGCGCGTAAGCTCCACATCCAGATTTTCGACCAAGATTTCCTCGCTCTACGAGTGATTCCTGTTTGGCACTTGGAGCAAGTCTACTTGGGTTTCCAAGTCGATTCCAAACACTTCGTGTTGTTGCAACGTTGATGTCCTGTCCAATAAGGTCAGTCAACATAAATGGACCCATCCTGAACTCACCAAGAGATTGCATCGCATCATCGACAACATCAACTGTTGCGATTCCGTCTTCGATAATTCTCCACGACTCTAAATAGTAAGGTCTTGCAACTCGATTCACAATAAAGCCAGGCGTGTCTGCAACTTGTACTACAGTTTTCCCCCAAGCTTCTGCAAGTAATGTTGCGCGTTGAACAGCTTTATCTGAAGTTTTTTCACCACGTATGACCTCAACGAGTGGCATGATTGGGGCAGGGTTAAAGAAATGCATTCCAACAACGCGGTCACTGAAACCACAAGCACTACCTAATTCACTAACAGAAAGTGATGATGTATTTGTGGCGATGATTGCGTTAGGTGCATATTCGCCAACTTGTTTTAAAACTATTGTTTTTATGTCAAAGTCTTCGACAATGGCTTCGATAACTAAGTCACAATCAGATAAATCTTCAAGAACAATTGTTGTAGTAATTCTATCTTGGCAAGCGCGAGATTCTTCATTTGTCATTCTGTCTTTTTCAACAAGACGTTCAAATCGCTTTACAAGACTTTCTTCCGCTAAGTCAACAAGCGTTTGGTTTACGTCATACAGTTTGACAGGCCATCCAGCATTTGCTGCTGCTTGTGCAATGCCAGCACCCATAGTTCCTGCGCCGATGATACCAATTGGATTTTGTGCTTTTATGCTCATTGTCTATTCCATATACGAGAAAAGTCGCCTTGCGGATTCACTCGTGTGTAAAGTTTGGTTTTCTCTTTTCAACGAAGGCTACAACACCTTCAAAGTGGTCGTGAGTTTTTCCGGCTGTATCTTGTGCGAAAGCTTCCTGAATCAATTGTTCTTTGAAATCATTTTCAAAAGATTGATTTAATAAGCGCTTGGTGAGTGAAATGGCTTTTGCTGGAAGTGAAGCGAGTCGCTTCGCAAGTTTTTGTGTTGCTTCTTTAAGTTCATCACTTGGTACAACTTGATTTACAAGACCAATTGCTAGTGCTTCTTCTGCCTTGACTGGTCTGCCAGTGCAGCAAAGCTCCATCGCTCTTCCAAATCCTACGAGGCGTGGGAGAGTCCAAGTGCTTCCTGAATCTGGAACAAGTCCGACATTAACAAAGACTTCAATAAATGAAGCATGTTCGCTTGCGATTCTCATATCACAAGCAAGTGCAAGCGAACAACCCGCACCAGCTGCAACGCCATTGACGGCAGCGATTACTGGTTTTTCCATCGTGTGAATTAATTTTACGATTGGATCGTATCGTTTCTTTAAGTCTTCGCCGAGGTTAGGGACATGCCCTGGAACATATTTCGCTTTTAAGTCAGCAAGATCTTGTCCCGAACTAAATGCTCTACCACTTCCGGTTAAGACGACAACGCGAACGTCTTTATTACGAGAGGCTTCTTTGAGAGCTTTCGCAAGTTCGGTTGTCAACATAGTATCGAACGCGTTAAGTACATCAGCGCGTTGCAATGTAATGGTACAAACGCCTTCCTCAAGAATAACACTAATTGTTTCGAAAGCTGTTGCAGTAGTCATGGTTACGTTCCAGTGAAATTTGGTTTTCGTTTTTCGGCAAAGGCATTCATGCCTTCAGTTTGATCGTCTGTGTCAAAAAGAGCATAAAAAAGAGCTCTTTCTTCAACAAGAGATTCGGAAAGAGTTAGTTCTTCGGCATTTAACACGGATGCTTTTGCAGAGCGAAGAGCGATAGGACCTTTTGTTGCAACTTGTTTTGCAACTATTAATGCGCTTTCAAACCAATGTTCTTTTGGCACAATTCTACTAATTAATCCGAAGTCGAGAGCTTCTTTTGCTGAAAGGAATCGCCCGCTCAACACTACATCCATCGCAGTTGCTTTTCCGACTGCTCGAGTGAAACGTTGCGTTCCGCCCGCTCCTGGAATAATTCCTAGGTTGATTTCGGGTTGTCCAAAAAGGGCATTTTCAGATGCGATGACTATGTCGCAGTGCATCATTAATTCGCATCCACCGCCAAGGGCAAAACCGCTCACCGCAGCGATGATTGGTTTTTTTATTACTTTGATTTGTTCCCAAATTGCAAATTGATTTCTTCTTCGCATTTCATCCGAAGAAGCAGTAGCCATGTCGCCTATGTCAGCACCAGCAGCCCATGCTCTCTCGTTTCCTGAAAGCAGAATGACGTGGATCGAATCATCTGCGTCATATTGTTCTAAAAGATTTGCTAAATCTTCCATCAAAGGAAGACTTAATGCGTTTAGGACTTTTGGTCGGTTAATTCGAATGATGGCTACATTGCCATCAACTTCGTGCAGTAAATGTTGTTCTTCCATCTTGACTATCGTATCGGGAATTAATTATTCGCGTTTGCGATGATACGTTCGACAACCTCAATTGGGAAAACGCGTTGGATTTGCTCGCCTGTTGCAACGATGGAATCACCGCATTTTCCTTGAATCGAGCAAATTACGGTTGATTCATCTATCTTTATGACAGTGGAAGTGATTTTTACTTTCTGTCCAAGCAGGGCGGGTGCGAGGTGGTCGATTGATAGGTGTGTGCCGATGCCTTCTTCACCATCTTCAAGGTGTGGAACAAGTGCCTTTCTTGAAGTAATTTCAAATTGATGCGCTAAATCCCAAGTAGAACAGACAGGGTGAATAATAATTCCGTCGAACCGAGGCTGCATTTTCTCTGAAACAACAAATTCTACGGTGGCAATATTGCCAATTTGCATCGAGGGTTTCATACGAAATTAATTACAGTTCTCCTTTACTCCACGCCAAAATTGTTTCGACTTCTTCTTCAGATAATTCCGCTTCGGGATGTAGCGGAATATAAAACCAAAGTGGCATCTCGCCTTCTTCAACTTCTTCACCGCATTCTTTACGTTTGTGATTTTTTTGTTTGGTGTTGTACTCATCCCACTCAGAAAAATTCATGTGTGCACGTCCAGTATTCACATCATCGGCGACAAGCCATGAAATGGGGGCTATTTTTGAATACCACGGCCACACAGTTTCGTTTGAATGGCAATCCCAACACGAGCGTCGAATAATCGCCATAACTTTTTCAGGCGCTTCGATGGTTCCAGTAATAGGTGGGTTTGTACGTTCAGCAGGAAAAAACTGTATTCCAATAGCAACAACAATAATTGCAAAGATGAAATATTTTATACATTCACATTTTTTACAAAGTTTTGACTTTTTACAGAGTTTGCATTTCATAAAGTAGACTTTACCAGAACACGACTTCGTGTTGCACATGTCTTGTTTTATAAAGGATAATTATTAGGATGTGTTACGAAGGCGTTTGTTCATCTTTCGAATCCAAAAGACCAAGCAAGGGATGTAGATAATCCAAGCAATCAAACTCCAAATTGTTGGAAGAGTGAAAATTAACACAAGAAATAGCAACATTCCTAACCAGAAAATCAAGCTCATTTTCCAAATGAATGATCGCTTCGGACCTGCAGGGGTTCTTGATATTGAAATCCAAGTACCAAAGATACCGCCAGCAGCCCCTATAGCACAACCAATAATTCCTCCCCATAATCCAATGGAACTTGCTTCAAACATTGTTAGATATTAAACATTAAAGAGAAAATTTACAACGTCGCCATCTTGCATTGTGTAATTTTTGCCTTCACTTCGTAATTTCCCAGCTTCTTTAATGGCTTTCTCAGATGAAAGTGTGAATAAGTCGTCAACGCTATAACATTCTGCGCGTATAAACCCTCGTTCGATATCACTGTGAATTACGCCAGCTGCCTGAGGCGCAGGGGCGCCTTTTGGAATTGGCCATGCGCGCACTTCTTTTTCGCCAGCAGTATAAAACGTGCTTAAACCGAGCAGCGTGTTAAGAGCACGAGCAAGTGGCCCTACAGCTGGTTCTGAAAGCCCCATTGACTGAAGCATTTCTTTTTGGTCATCTTTTTCTAATTCTGCAATTTCTGATTCTAAAGTCGCGCAGACAGTAATGCTTTCGCCACCATTTTCTTTTGCGTATTTTTCAACAAACTTAGCGTGTTCAGTTTCACCATTAACATCATCTTCAGAAACATTCGCAACATACAACATCGGTTTCGATGTCATGATGCCGTAACTTTTAAGAATTGCGCGATCGCTTTCATCCCATGTACCTTCGCGCGATGGTTTTTCTTCTTCAAGGAGTGCATTCACTCGAGTTAAAACATCAACTCTTTTTTGCGCTTCTTTATCACCATGCTTTGCAGTTCTGCTTGCTTTATCAATCGCTCCCTCTACAACGACCATGTCAGCAACGATAAGTTCGCTGTCCATTGAAGCGATGTCGCTAGCGGCATCGCAATCGTCAAAACATTTCACAACTTGGCAAAGTGCATCAACATTACGAATGTGAGCAAGCACTGCATTCAGGTTTGAACCCCCAGATGGCACACCCGGAAGATCGACAACTTGAAGGGTGGCGGGAATTACTTTTTGAGTAACAATAAATTCAGTTATTTTTGCAAGACGAGGGTCAGGAATTGGAGCAATCCCAACGTTTGGTTTCATACTGCCAACCTGAACACTAACGCTGTGCGCTGTTAGGGCTGTAAATAGCGTTGTTTTGCCAACGCCTTGTAATCCAATTATTCCGCATTCCATTTCAGTCAAATCTCCTTAGAATCGAGATATTGTACCAATGATTAGGGTCTGACTCCATGGGGTCAGTACCTAAGGGTTCAGGCCCTAGGATCCTAGACATTAATAGAGGTTAGTTTCAAACGCGAAACTCGAGTAAGGGTACATTATGGAGAATGATTGCAATGATTACAGGATTGATAGTATCGTTACTACTTGGCGGGGCGGATTTTCAAAAACAACTGGATCTTGCGGGTTCTAATAGACTTGAAATTGAATTGGCAATTCACGAAGTGCCAGATTCTCAAAAAGCGGGGATGGCATGGTTGTTAACACATATGCCGGAAGAAGATTTAAAAATTCTCTCGGGCGAATTTTTGTTGACGAATTGCAACTTGGCGTATGAAGCATGGAAGAATGCACCATGGGCGGATCAAATTACCGAAGAAATATTTTTTGACACAATCCTTCCATACGCAAA